>NZ_CP130318.1:1425000-1765000 GCF_032268605.1 Paenibacillus aurantius | reverse complement strand
ATGGCAAGGTTTCCTTCCTATCTGTCTGTAATCTCTGTCTCTAACCTAAATTATACTTCACGTAAAGAAAAAAAACACGCCAAGACCGCCTGCTTTCCAGATTTTGAGCTCCCCTTCGCCTTGTTAACGGAATCATTCTTTGTTAATATAGGAACATATATTCGTATTATGAACGGAGGGCCTTCCTATGAAGCGAAGAATCGAATACGACCGAATCACCACGAAACAGATTCTTAATCGGGTGACCACCCCCTCTATGCCTTTTGAATGGTCCATCAATCCCTACAGAGGCTGCCAACATGGATGCAGCTTCTGCTACGCCAGGGCGTTCCATTCTTTTCTCGGAATGGATTATGACGATACGTTCCAGAATCATATTCTTATAAAAGAAAACGCCGCCGCCTCACTGGAGGCTCAGCTGGCCAAGATGGCCAAATCTAAGGGAGGTCTTAAACAGATTGGCCGCATTGCCATCGGAACGGCGACCATCCCTACCAGCCTGCGGAAGCCGCCGAGAAGCTTACCCGGCAGTGTCTCGAAGTACTGATGCGTTATCCGGTCCCGCTCACCATTACCACCCGGTCTCCGCTCGTCCTAAGGGATCTCGACTTGCTGAAGCGGCTCCCGGTGTTATCGGTCAATTTCAGCCTTCAGACGATGAATACGGAGGTCTGGAAGGCGATGGAGCCCTCTACCCCATCACCCGCCAAGCGGCTGGAGGCGGTTCAGGCCTTGACGCAAGCCGGAATACCGGTCGGCGTCTTCATGGCGCCTATCCTCCCACGGTTAACAGACCGGGAAGCCGACCTGCGGGCCGTCATGGAGAAAGCGGCGGAAGCAAGCGTAAGCTTCGTTATGGCCTCCTACTTGCGGCTCACCCCGGATGTTAAGGTATGGTTCTTCCGCAACCTGGAGGAGAAGTATCCTCATCTCGTCCCCCTATATGCCGAGCTGTACCAGGCTTCCGCCTATTTGCCGAGAGCTTATAAGGATCCCAAGGATGCCCTCATCCGCTCGCTGCTTAAGGAGTACCGGCTGAACGATACGGACCGGGACAGCCGTTTTTTTGGAAGCATGACCGCTTCAAAGGGGATTACGGCCCCGCATGGAATGGCCTCCACAACCGAAGGAGCCTCCTTCGAGCCTGAACCGGAGCCTGTTCAGTTAAGCTTTACGTTTGCCTAGGGACCCTATAAGGGAGAGTTGTTCGGCTCCCTCTGATGATTTTTCGTTCATATATAATAAACAACCCCCTTCACGGCCTTTTGCAAAGCCGGAGGGGGTTGTTTTGTTAGATCTCATAAGGAAGATTAGGCTTATCGGTACAGCCAAACCCTCATGAGCGAAAGAAGCTGGGTGCTGTTGACCGGCTTGGTAATGTAGTCCGAAGCGCCGGCCTCAATACATTTCTCGCGGTCTCCCTTCATGGCTTTGGCCGTCAGGGCAATGATCGGCAGCGATTTGAATTTCGGAATTTCGCGGATCGCGCACATGGTCTCGTAGCCGTCCATTCCCGGCATCATGATATCCATTAGGACAATGTTAATGTCCGGATTCTTTTCCAGCAGGTCAATGGCATCCCGGCCGCTTTCCGCCGGAATGACCCTCATCTGGTGCCTTTCGAGAATGGTGGTAAGAGCAAAGATGTTACGGATGTCGTCATCGACGACCAGTACTTTTTTGTAGGCAATCATCTCGTCGGTTTGGTGAATTTTGGTGAGGGTCGATTTCTGCGTATCGGTCAGCTCGTCGGCTTTAAAATGCAGATAAAGCGCCGTTTCGTCCAAAATTCTAACCGGAGACTTGACTTCCTTCAAGACACAGGTTTTGAGCAGCTCCTCCAATTCAAATTCTTCTTCCTTCGTCAGCTTCTTCGAGGTATTCATAATGATCGGAATCTCTTTGTTCGGAGAAACCTTAAGCAGTTCCCGGATAAATTGGATCCCGCTCATGTCCTCCAGATCATTGTCGAAGATAACGGCGTCGAAATCTTTTTTGAGCTGGTTCAGAGCCTTTCGCGGCGTCTCTAAAGCCGTGATATTCACGTCACTGCCCTCGACGGCTTCCACAATCTCCTTCCGCTGGTCCGGATTCATGGCCAGAACCAGCAGATTACGCGTGGTTCTCTCCGAGAAGGCCAGGATCTTGTCCAGGGCTTTATCGAGCTCCTCGTTCGTCACCGGTTTACACAAATAAGCATAGGCTCCCCGTTGAAGAAGCGGGATCCGGTCGTCGTCAACCGTGATCACACAAATGGGAATATGACGTACGTCGATATCGTTCTTCATGTGATCGATCACCGACCAGCCATCCACTTCCGTCATCCGGATATCCAACGTAATGGCAGCCGGCTTGAAGTGACGCGCCAGCTCCAGGACACTATTGCCCTTGGAAGTAACAATGGCTTTCATCCCGCGTTTGCGGATCGTATCGAGGAGAATGCGGGCAAATTTCTGGTCGTCCTCCACGATCAGGAAAACGGTATCCCCAGGTAGAATATGGCCCCGATCATCCTCGAGCTCTTCCGTGCTGTTGCCGATAAAGACGCTTGGCAGATCGATCTTGGTCGGCTTGAGGTCAATGACCTCGGGCACATATTTCGTCGCCGCTACCTGGAACTCCACCTCTTCCGGAGTCATTTTGGGTTCCTTCTCCCGGAGCAGCGCCGGTTCGAGCTCAAGCGGCAGGAACAAGGTAAAGATACTGCCGCGGTTCGGTACGCTGAATACCTTGATTTCCCCATGAAGCATATGGCTGATCTCACGGGAAATGGCAAGGCCCAGCCCGGTCCCGCCGTATTCCCGGCTAGTGCTTCCATCCGCTTGCTGGAAGGCTTCGAAAATGATTTGCTGCTTGTTCTCCGGAATACCGATTCCGGTATCGCTCACTGAGAAGGCCAGCACCATTTTGGCGTTGTTAAGGATCTCGTTATCGTTCGCCCAGCCTTCCTTCACCTGACGGATCAGGAGGTGGACCTGCCCTTTGTGCGTGAATTTGAACGCGTTCGAAAGCAGGTTGGTCATCACTTGCTGGAGCCTTTTCGAATCCGTTGTGATCCTTTCCGGCAGGGTAGGCTCCATTTTGATCTGGAAGTCCAAGCCCTTGTCAACTGCCATGTGAGAGAACGTCCTCTCCAAACTGTCGGCCAGCTCGCTAAGCTTAAATTCGTTCATCTCCGGTGAGGCCGTTCCCGATTCGATCTTGGAAAGGTCCAAAATATCGTTAATCAGGTTAAGCAGGTCAAGCCCCGATTCATGAATCGTCTTGGAGAACTTAACCTGTTCCTCCGTCAGATTCTCGTCCACGTTATCCGACAGCTGCTCCGACAGAAGAAGCAGGCTGTTAAGCGGAGTGCGAAGCTCATGTGACATATTGGCAAGGAATTCCGATTTGTACCGGGAGGTCAGAGCCAGCTGCTCGGCCTTTTCCTCGAGGAATCGCTTGGCAAGCTCCACTTCCTTGTTCTTGCTCTCGACCTCGGCCTTCTGCAGCACGAGCATCTTGGCCTTCTCCTCGAGCTCCTCATTCGTGTGCTGCAGCTCTTCCTGCTGCTGCTGAAGCTCTTCGGTCAGGGACTGGGACTGCATGAGCAGTTCCTCCGTCCGCATATTGGCCTGCATCGTATTCAGAACGATCCCGATGCTTTCCGTCAGCTGATCCAAGAAGGCCAGGTCGATCGGCGTAAAGGACCGGAACGATGCGAGCTCCATAACGGCCAGCACCTGGTCCTCAAAAATAATGGGCAGAAGCACAATGTTGAGCGGAGTGGACTCCCCGAGCGCCGAATTGATGCTCACGTAGTCGCGCGGCACATTCGTCAGCAGAATCCTCTGCTTCTCGATGAGGCATTGCCCCAAGAGACCTTCTCCCGCCTTGAACTGGTTGGACAGATGCTTGCGTTCCTGGTAAGCGTAGCTTGCAAACAGCTTGAGCACCTGCTCGCCGTTAAGCGTTTCGTTAATGAACAGCACGCCGTGCTGAACGGACACAAGCGGAGCGAGCTCGGACAGAATCATGCGGCAGACGGCATAGAGATCCCGCTGCCCCTGCAGCATCCGGCTGAACTTGGCCAGATTCGTCTTGAGCCAATCCTGCTCGGTATTGATGCGGGTCGTTTCCTTCAGATTCCGGATCATCTCGTTCAGGTTATCTTTAAGGGTCGCCACCTCACCGGCGGCCTGAACATCAATCGCACGCGACAGATCACCGTTCGTTACCGCCGTCGCCACATTCGTGATGGCGCGGATCTGAGTGGTAAGTGTCTCGGCCAGCATATTAACGTTGTCGGTCAAGTCCCGCCACGTTCCCGATGCTCCCGGAACGCTCGCCTGGCCGCCCAGCTTCCCTTCTACGCCAACTTCCCGCGCCACGGAAGTAACCTGCTCGGCAAAAATAGCGAGCGTATCGATCATGTTGTTGATCGTTTCGGCCAGCTCGGCGATCTCGCCCTTCGCTTCCACCGTCAGCTTGCGCTTCAAATCCCCGTTCGCGACGGCGGTCACCACCTTGGCGATTCCCCGAACCTGATCGGTGAGGTTCGTCGCCATGATGTTAACGTTATCGGTGAGATCCTTCCAGGTTCCGCCGACTCCCCGGACCTGCGCCTGGCCGCCCAGCTTACCGTCCGTTCCCACCTCACGGGCCACACGCGTAACCTCGGAGGCAAACGAGTTCAGCTGATCCACCATTGTATTGATCGTATTCTTCAGTTCGAGAAGCTCGCCTTTTACGTCGACGGTGATCTTCTTCGACAGGTCGCCGTTGGCGACGGCCGTGGTAACGTCCGCAATGTTCCGCACCTGGCTCGTCAGGTTCCCCGTCATGTAGTTAACGGAATCGGTCAAATCCTTCCACGTTCCCGATACATCCTTAACGTCCGCCTGGCCGCCGAGCTTCCCTTCCGTCCCGAATTCACGCGCCACGCGCGTAACCTCCGAAGCGAAGTTGCTCAGCTGGTCGACCATTGTATTGATGGTGTTCTTGAGTTCCAGAATTTCCCCTTGAGTATTAACGGTAATTTTCTTCGAGAGGTTCCCGTTAGCAACAGCCGTGGTCACCTCGGCGATGTTCCGCACCTGATTGGTCAAGTTGCTCGCCATGTTATTAACACTCTCGGTCAAGTCACGCCATGTGCCGCCTACGCCTTTAACCTCGGCCTGGCCGCCCAGCTTCCCTTCGGTGCCAACCTCCCGGGCTACACGGGTTACCTCAGAAGCAAACGTACTGAGCTGATCGACCATCGTATTGATCGTGTTCTTCATCTCAAGAATTTCGCCCTGCGCATCGGCGGTAATCTTCTTCGACAGATCCCCGTTGGCGACGGCCGTCGTCACGGTCGCGATATTACGCACCTGATTCGTCAGATTGCCCGCCATGTAGTTAACGGAATCGGTCAGATCCTTCCATGTGCCGGCAATGCCTTTCACCTGAGCCTGACCGCCGAGCTTCCCTTCGGTGCCAACCTCATAAGCCACGCGCGTTACCTCGGAGGCAAACGTGCTCAGCTGGTCGACCATTGTGTTGATCGTATTCTTCAGCTCTGAAATTTCACCGCGCGCGGTAACGGTGATTTGCTTCGTCAAATCTCCCTTGGCGACAGCGGTAGTAACCTCGGCGATGTTACGCACCTGATCGGTCAGGTTGCTCGCCATGTTGTTAACGCCGTCCGTCAGTACCTTCCAGGTCCCGGAGACCCCCTGAACATCCGCTTGACCGCCCAGCTTGCCTTCAATTCCGACCTCGCTCGCGACACGGTTGACCTCGGAGGCAAAGGTGCTCAGCTGATCCACCATCGTGTTGATCGTGTTCTTCAGCTGCAGCATTTCCCCTTTGACGTCGACCGTAATTTTCTTGGTCAGGTCTCCACTGGCTACGGCCGTTGTGACTTCCGCCACGTTTCGCACTTGACCGGTCAGGTTGCTCGCCATGTAGTTGACGCTCTCGGTCAAGTCACGCCACGTACCGCCTGCGCCTTCCACCTCGGCCTGGCCCCCGAGCTTTCCTTCGGTGCCGACCTCGCGGGCCACGCGCGTTACCTCGGAGGCAAAAGTGCTCAGCTGATCCACCATCGTGTTAATGGTGTTCTTGAGCTCGAGGATCTCTCCCTGGAAATCCGCCGTAATCTTCTTCGATAGATCCCCCTTCGCCACCGCCGTCGTCACCGCCGCGATGTTACGCACCTGATCGGTCAGATTGCTCGCCATGTAGTTGACGCTCTCGGTCAGATCTCGCCATGTGCCTTCCACTCCGGCGACCTGGGCCTGGCCGCCGAGCTTCCCTTCGGTTCCTACTTCGCGGGCCACACGGGTAACCTCGGAAGAGAAGGTGCGAAGCTGATCCACCATCCGGTTGATCGTGCTCTTCATTTCCAGGATTTCGCCCTTGGCGTCCACGGTAATCTGCTTTGAGAGATCCCCGTTGGCTACGGCCGTCGTTACCTCGGCAATGTTACGCACCTGGTCGGTCAACGTGCTCGCCATGTAGTTGACGCTCTCGGTCAAATCACGCCACGTGCCGCCCACGCCTTGAACCTCGGCTTGGCCGCCCAGCTGTCCTTCCGTCGCCACCTCGCGGGCCACACGCGTTACCTCGGAGGCAAAGGTACTCAGCTGATCCACCATCGTGTTGATGGTGATCTTCATTTCAAGAATTTCGCCCTGTGCGTCGGCCGTGATTTTTTTGGACAGGTCGCCGTTCGCGACAGCCGTTGTCACCACCGCAATGTTGCGCACCTGGTTGGTCAGGTTGCTCGCCATCGAATTAACGCTGTCGGTCAGATCCTTCCAGGTTCCCGCTACACCCTGAACATCCGCTTGGCCGCCCAGAATGCCTTCCGTTCCAACCTCACGGGCCACACGCGTAACCTCGGATGAGAACCGCCGGAGCTGGTCAACCATCGTGTTCATCGTGCTCTTCAGCTCCAGAATTTCCCCTTTGGCGTCCACGGTGATCTGCTTCGATAGATCTCCGTTCGCGACCGCGGTCGTCACCTCGGCGATATTCCGCACCTGATCGGTCAAGCTGCTCGCCATGTTGTTAACGTTGTCGGTAAGGTCTTTCCACGTACCGGAAACTCCTTGAACGTCCGCCTGGCCGCCCAGGATCCCTTCCGTGCCGACCTCGCGCGCGACTCGGGTGACCTCGGAGGCAAACGTGCTCAGCTGATCGACCATGGTATTGATGGTGCTCTTCAGCTCCAGAATTTCCCCTTTGGCATCAACGGTGATCTGCTTCGACAGGTTCCCGTTCGCTACAGCCGTCGTCACATCCGCGATATTCCGTACCTGGTTCGTCAGATTGCTCGCCATCGAATTGACGCTTTCCGTCAAATCCTTCCACGTTCCATCCAAGCCGGTGACTTCCGCCTGGCCGCCCAGAATTCCTTCGGTACCAACTTCACGCGCCACGCGCGTAACCTCGGAGGCAAAGGTGCTCAGCTGGTCCACCATCGTATTGATCGTATTCTTCAGCTCCAGAATTTCGCCCTGGGCCTCTTCCGTTATCGTCTTGGTCAAATCCCCGTTGGCCACGGCCGTAGTGACCACCGCGATGTTCCGTACCTGATTAGTGAGGTTGCTCGCCATATAGTTGACGCTCTCGGTCAAATCACGCCACGTACCGCCTACGCCTTTAACCTCGGCTTGGCCGCCGAGCTTTCCTTCCGTCCCGACTTCACGGGCAACGCGCGTAACCTCGGAAGCAAAGGTGCTCAGCTGATCCACCATTGTGTTAATCGTGCTCTTCAACTGGAGAATCTCGCCCTTGGCATCCACCGTGATCTTCTTGGAGAGGTCGCCATTGGCCACCGCGGTGGTAACCGTCGCGATGTTCCGCACCTGATCGGTCAAATTGCTCGCCATGAAGTTGACGCTGTCCGTCAGGAGCTTCCAAGTGCCCGATACATTCTTAACCTGGGCTTGTCCGCCTAATTTCCCTTCCGTTCCTACCTCATAGGCCACCCGTGTAACCTCGGAAGCAAAGGTGGACAGCTGGTCGACCATCGTATTAAAGTTATTCGCCGTTCTCAGAAACTCGCCGGTCAAGGCGCGTCCTTCGGTCTCCAGATCGATCTTCTGGGTCAGGTCGCCGCGGGCAACCGCCCCAATCACCCGAACCATCTCAACGGTAGGCTGGGACAGATCGGCAACGAGTCCGTTCAAGGAATCGGTAAGGGTTTCCCAAGAGCCGTCACGATTCTTCAAGGTAAACCGGCGGCTCAGCTTCCCCTCCTTGCCGACGACATTGGCGACATCCTGAACCTCGCCTACCAGTTCCTGCTGCGTATCCATAATTTCATTGAAGGTATCGGCAATTTTGCCTGCCAGACCGCTCTTGTCATAAGGAAGCCTTACGGAGAAGTCTCCTTTCTTGAAAGCCATTAAAGCGTGGAGCAAATCCTTCGGATCCAAATGATTCTCATTCTGCTCCGGCGTATTCGTATCCTGATTGGCCATGGTCCGGTTCCTTTCGTATATAAAGTCGTTATCCCGCACCGTAATAGTGCAGCAAACTGAAACATATATTCTCACTCTTCATTTTATCGGTTTTTGTCATATCCGGGAAGAACCAATTTAATGGAACGCCAAGCTCCGGCAGCAGGCAGCCCCATCGTTATCCTTCCCGTTTTGCCACAAAAAAAGGCTTTTCCGCTGATAGGCTGTGCCTTACTAGCGAAAAAGCCAGACCGGAAATCCGTACCCGAGCCCAGGCCGGTTTCCTTATCCGTTTATAGAACTTTAGCCAAAAAATCCTTCGTCCGCGGATGCTTCGGGTTTCCGAAAAGCTCCTGCGGCTTGCCTTCCTCCACCACGACGCCCCCGTCCATGAAAACGATCCGGTTGCCGACCTCGCGGGCAAAGCCCATCTCGTGGGTAACGACAACCATGGTCATGCCCCCGGAGGCGAGCCGTTTCATGACGTCCAGCACCTCGCCCACCATCTCGGGATCCAGGGCGGAGGTCGGCTCGTCAAACAGCATCACATCGGGATTCATAGCTAGGGCGCGGGCAATCGCAATCCGCTGTTTCTGACCGCCCGACAGCTGTCCCGGGAAGCTCGACGCTTTGTCTTCGAGGCCTACGAGCTTAAGCAGTCTCCTCGCCTCCGTCTCGGCTTCCGCCTGGGGAACGCCTTTTACCTTGCGGGGGGCCAGGGTGATGTTGTCCATAATGGACAGGTGAGGGAACAGATTGAACTGCTGGAACACCATTCCCATCTTCTGGCGCAGCTTGTTGATGTCCTGCTTCGGATCCGTAATGGAGATCCCTTCAAAAACGATCTCCCCGCCGCTCGGAACCTCGAGGAGATTCAGGCAGCGCAGGAAGGTGCTTTTGCCGGACCCGCTCGGCCCGATCACAACAACCACCTCGCCCTTGGCGATCTCCATATCAATCCCTTTCAGAACGTGCAGATCGCCGAACGCCTTCTTCAGCCCTGTTACTTGGATCATTCCGTCCTCATCCTCCTCTCGGCAACACCCAGCAGCTTAGACAGCGTGAAGGTGAGAATGAAGTATAGAATGGCAGCCGCGACAAGCGGCTCGAAAGGCCGGTAGATGGCCCCTTTGACGACGTTGGCGTTGTACATGAGCTCATGAATCCCGATGACCATGACGATCGAGGATTCCTTGATGACGACAATAAACTCATTGCCTAGTGCCGGAAGAATGTTCTTGAAGGCCTGGGGCAGAATGATATGCCGCATCGCCATCCGTTTGCTCATCCCGAGGGAACGGGCCGCTTCCATCTGGCCTTTGTCAATGGCTTGAATCCCGGCACGGAAAATTTCCGCCACATACGCCGCACTGTTGATGGACAAAGCCAAGGCTCCGGCTACGAAATCCGGCATCTCGAGAAACTGCGAAAGCTGGGGGAGGCCGTAGAAGATGATGAATAGCTGAACGAGAAGCGGAGTCCCCCGGATGAACTCGATATAAGCGGTGGCCGCCCAGCGGAACGGCTTGATCTCCGACATTTTCATGAGGGCGAGCAGAATCCCCAAAAGGACCCCAAGCACGACCGTCACAATAGATAGGTAGATGGTGATTTGAGCACCCTTCAGGAAATAGTCGTAGTATTCAGGCAAAAAGGAAAAGTCCACTTACCCCACCCTACTCTGCCATTTGGGCGGAAGCGTTCTTCGTAAACTCATCGATCTTCTTCCCGCTGATCAGCTTATCGATGGTTTTGTCCACTTCCTTCACCAGGCTTGGATTGTTTTTCTTGATGGCCACCGCTGAGCCTCCCACCGCTTCTTTCGGCTTGAGACCGGAAACGGCCAGTTCTTTATTCTTATCGACATAAGCAGTGGCAACCGGCAGCTCGACGACGAGCGCATCCACTTTATTGGATTTCAGCTGAAGCATTAGGTCGGAGACGGATTGCAGTCCTTTAATATCCGCATTCGGAATTTGGGTTTTGGCGATTTCTTCCTGGATGGAGCCCGTTTGAACGCCGATCCTCAAGCCTTTCAAATCGTCCATGGATTTATATTTGTCTTTGTTGGCAGCCGGTACGACGACACCTTGCTCCGCCTGGTAATAAATTTTGGAGAAGTCCACGCTCTTCTTGCGCTTCTCGTCCGGTGTCATGCCAGCTAGGACGATATCGACGTTCCCGGCGGTGAGGGCCGCCAGCAGGCCGTCAAAGCTCATGTCCTTAATCTCCAGCTGTACCCCCAGATCGGCGGCGATCGCTTTGGCGATTTCCACATCGAATCCTACGATTTCATCTTTGCCATTCACCTTCTTATGAAATTCATAAGGAGGGTAGTCGGCGCTTGTCCCCAGCACGAGCTTGCCCGACTTCTGGATATCGGCCAGCTTGGTGTCCTTGGCCCCGCAGCCGGCAAGCATGGCGACAAGACTGACGGCGAGAAAGCCGGTAAACATTTTTCTAAACATGAATAATTCCTCCCTGATTGTCTATCGTGGTGTATAATTATACAATGGTCAATAACTCAGCCATTATAAAAGATTTCCCGGCCGGATTCAACTGTCATTTCTTAGGCTATTGTCGGCCGCGCGGATATTTCTTATGATATAGGAATAATCTTTTTTACACGAAATTATGGGGGATGCACCATGAAATCCATTATTCACCAAACCATCGATCATTACTCCACGCGCTTCAAGGAAATCTCCCACTATATAGGGCAGCATCCGGAGCTGGGGCATGAAGAGTTTTTGGCCTGCGCGCGCTTGACCGAAGAGCTGCGTATGCATGGGTTTACAGTGGAAACCGGTGTGCTCGATCTGCCTACGGCTTTCCTCGCCACCTACTCGTCGCCTAAGCCCGGTCCCACAATAGCCTTTCTGAGCGAATATGACGCCCTTCCCGACTTGGGGCATGCGTGCGGGCATCACCTGATCTGCATGATGAGCATCGGCGCCGCCGTCGGGCTTAAGGCCGTCATCAATCAGATCGGCGGGACGATCCGCGTATACGGAACCCCGGCAGAGGAGTCCAAAGGAGCCAAGGTCCCCATGGCGGCCGCCGGTCTGTTCGATGATGTGGATGTAGCCCTGATGGCCCACCCGTACCATTCGTACATTCCGTCCGGCACCTCCCTCGCCATGGACGCCATCGAGTTCGAATACTTCGGCCGTCCGGCCCACGCGGCAGCGAGCCCGCACGACGGAATCAACGCCCTGGACGCGGTGCTTCAGCTTTTCAACTCCATCAATGCGCTTCGCCAGCAGCTGCAAAGCCATACCCGGATCCACGGCATCATCACCGAGGGAGGCAAAGCCGCCAACATCATCCCTGATTATGCCGCGGCGCAGTTCTACATCCGTTCGGCCAACCGTCCGTATACCGACGAAGTGGCGGCTAAGGTGCTGCGGTGCGCGGAAGGAGCCGCGCTTCAGACGGGAGCCCGCCTCCAAACGTCCAACTATGAATATTCGTACGATGATCTCGTGACCAACGCGGCCCTTTCCCGGACCTTTACGGAGAATTTGATCGCTTCCGGAGTCCGTTCCGACGAAATTCTGGAGGAGAAGGACAGCGGATCGCTCGATCTCGGGAATGTCTCCCGGCATTGTCCCACCATTCACCCGTACGTGAAAGTCATCGAGGAGAAATACTTGCTTCATACGCAGGAATTCCGCGAATCCGCCATGACCGAACGCGCAATGGAAGGCATGCTTCTAGCCGCCAAAGTGCTCGCCTCCACGGCTTACGATGTTATGACCCGCCCCGGGCTGCTCGAGGAAATCAAGGAAGAATTTCGCCGCAGCATTCCGGAGAGAGCGTTCCTTGAGCTTCAGCCTGCGGGACGTTAGAGCGGACGGGGCTCTCGCCCTCTAAACGGCTTTCTTCGCAAGATCGTTTTGGGGATAAACCGACAAAAGGAACCTAGGAGCCCAACGGCTCCAGGTTCCTTTTTCGTGTATCCATCCATTCCTCTTAGCGGGCCATCCATCCGCCATCGACGCAAAGAATGTGTCCATTCATATAAGCACCTGCCTCGGAAGCCAGGAAAACGGCCGGCCCCTTCATGTCGTCAATGGTGCCCCACCGTCCCGCTGGAATCCGCTCCAGAATTTGCTGGCTGCGGTTCGGATCGTTCCTAAGCGCTTCCGTATTGTCGGTCGCCATATAGCCCGGAGCAATGGCGTTGACATTCACGCCTTTGCCGGCCCATTCGTTGGCCAGGGCCTTGGTCAGCCCAGCCACCGCATGCTTGCTGGCCGTGTAGCCGGGTACATTGATGCCGCCCTGAAAGGACAGCATGGAGGCGATGTTGATGATTTTGCCGGAGCCCTGCTTGATCATTTCCCTGCCTGCGAGCTGGCAAAGAAAATAAACGGAATTCAAGTTAACGTCCAGCACGTCGTGCCAATCCTTAGAGGAATGCTCCGCAGCCGGCGTGCGCCGGATAATTCCGGCGTTGTTAACCAGAATATCAATCCTGCCGAAGCGGTCCAGCGTTCCCCGGACGATCTCTTCCAGTTTGCTCTCGTCGCTGACATCGGCTTGAATCGCATGAGCCCGGCGGCCCAGCGCTTCCACCTGCGCCTTCGTCTCTTCCGCGCTGCTTCCGTTGGTCACGAGGACGACATCGGCTCCCGCCTCGGCCAAGCCTACGGCTAGACCTTGTCCGAGACCGCGCCCCGCTCCGGTAACGACGGCCGTCCGGCCGGTTAAATCAAACAGCTTCATCTCTTCACCCCATGGTTACAGGTCGATGCCGACTCCGGCATTCCGGTACCTTTCGGCCCGTTCCGGAGTCAAGCCCGAATCCGTAATAATCAAATCCAAATCGGAAAGCTTGGCAAAGGTCAGCAGGGCGCTCTTGTCAAACTTGCTGTGATCGGCCACCACATACACCTTCTCCGCTCTCTCCATCATCGTCTGCTTCTGCTCCACGAGAGCCCCGGTATAAATCGTCAGCCCGTATTCGGGATGAATCCCCGTGGCGGTAATGAACGCTTTGCGGATATTCATGCGGCGCAGGGCGTTCACCCCTTCTTCTCCCACAAGGAGATTGCGGGTCCGCTGCCCCCCGGGAACAACCAGCCGAATCCGGTCCTTTCGGGCAAGCTCTCCGATGATGTACACATCATTGGTGATGACGGTCAGCGGCTCGTTCTCGAGCAGCTTGGCCAGCTCCAGTGTCGTACTGCCGCCGTCAAGCGCTATGATATCGTTCGGCTCGATGTAACGGAGGGCCTTCCGGGCCGCCTGCAGCTTCTCGGGCAGGAGCTTGGTGTTGGGGGTTTCCACGGACAAAAGGCCCGCGTCCTCCTCCACTGCCAGAACCGCCCCGCCTCGCATCCGGCGCAGCAGGCCCTTCTGCTCGAGCTTCTCCAGGTCTTCTCTAACCGTTTTCTCCGTTACCCCAAGCAAGCTGCCAAGCTCCGAGACGGTAACCGACCGTTCCTGCAGCAGCTTCTCCATAATGATTTCATGACGTTTGACGGACAGCATAGGACCTCCCGATTGCCTTATTTCAAATCCTGCATCGCGACGGCATCCATATCCGAGAACTGCTGGTTCTCCCCGGCCATGGCCCAGATGAAGGTATAGTTGGAAGTGCCCACTCCGCTATGGATGGACCAGCTTGGAGAAATGATCGCCTGTTCGTTGCGGACTACCACATGGCGGGTTTCGGTCGGCTCGCCCATAAGATGGAACACCACACCGTCTTCCGGCATGTCAAAATAAAAATAAACCTCCGAGCGCCGGTTGTGCGTATGGCACGGCATCGTGTTCCACATGTTGCCCGGCTTGAGCATGGTCAGACCCATCACGAGCTGGCAGCTGCGGATTCCTTCTTCATGAATGTATTTGTAAATCGTCCGCTCATTGGAATTCGTAATGCTCCCGAGATGCTGAGGCGTAGCCTCACTGATGGCTGCCTTGACCGTAGGATATTCCTTATGGGCCGGTGTGGAGGTGAAATAGAAGCGGGCCGGCTCCGAAGCCTGGTCGCTCTCGAATACGACATTTTCCTTGCCCAAGCCGATATAAAGGCAATCCTTGCTGTCCATGGAGAACTTCTCGCCGTCCACGGTAACCGAACCTTTGGCGCCCACATTAATGATTCCGATCTCCCGGCGCTGGAGGAAGAACGGTGCCCCCATGGTCTTCGTGTCGGCTTCAAGCTTGATGCCTTTATCCGTGGGGATCGCCCCGCCGGTAATGAACCGGTCCACATGACTGTAAACGAGCTTCAGTTCTCCGGGAACAAACAGACCGGGAATGAGATACTCCTCGCGGAGCTTCTCGGTGTCAAACTGCTTCGTCGCTTCTGGATTGGTCGCATAACGAATTTCCATAATGGGATAAAGGCCTCCTTATTGGTAATGAGGTCATTATAACACTAAGGTTCGAAAATGTGTACTATCGTTCGATAATGTTTTAATTTCATACCTTAACGAACCCACCGATCCCTCTCTATCTCCTGAGCAAAAGAAAAACCCCCAGCGTCCGCCGGGGGTATCTGCCTTTTAGGCCTTGCGTTTGGAGAGAGAAACGAGGAGGGAAAGGGCTCCAAGGACAACGGCCGCGATGGACAGATACAGAGGAAGCTTGGCATTGTCCTGGGCCGGCTCCATGCTATGGCTGGAATCGGCTGCTCCGTGGCTGTCCGTGGCCGCACCGGCCGGTTTCGCCTTAACGATCGTCACGGAAGCGGGCTTGTCCGAGTCTGGGGCTCCCACCCACTCGACCTTGCTTCCGTCCGCAGCGGTCTGATAGGCCTTCCAGGAAAGAGAGGTAGCCGTATCTCCGACTTTTCCCTGCATATTGAACTCGGCGAATTCCGTCTTGCTCAAGCCCGGCCCCTCGGCGGTCCAGATCATGCTCGTATTCTTGCCGGAAGCGTCCTTAACGAACTCCACCTTCCAGCCCGGCTTTGGCTCCACGCGGCTAATTTCGGCTTCCGGCGGAATTCTCACCTCCACCTTCACCGTCGGGGAGTCGCTCTCCGTCGGAACCCTTACCGTGAATTTCTCATAAGCCCCTTGTACGGATTCTTTAGGCATCACCGTTACGTGCGCACTAGCCAAGCCGCTGAACAAGGTTAGCCCAAGCACGATGGCGGAAACGTAAACCGTCCATTTTTTCATTGTTAAAGTCCCACTCCTTTAGACTTGGTTGTTCCTTTATCAAGGTAACCCAAAAAGGGGCCAGGCACTATGACTCCTCTTGGCTATTTTTGTGACACAAAAAAGAACAAACCGCCCTGAAGGACGGTTTGATAAGAAGACGGCCGCTCGAAACAGGATACCCCTTAAACGCGGAACTTCGAGAGCGACTCCTGAAGCGACGTGGACAGCCCTTCCAGGTTCTCGGAAAGCTTCACCAGGCCCTCGCTGACGCTAAGCTGTTCGTTGCTCAGGGAGGCCACCTCCTGCGAAGTGGCGGAGGATTCTTCGGAGACGGCGCTTACGTTGCTCATGGCTTCGGTCAGCATGCTCTGGGAGTTCTCCAAATGCTGAATGGACTCGGTCACGTCGGAAAGCTGGTCGACGAACCCGCTCATCTGCTCCTGCACCTTGCCGAAGATCAGCTCGGCTTCTTTAACCGATTGGATCTGCTCCTTAAACAGCGGATAGGCGTCTGACAGAACCGCCACCGTCTCGTCAACTTCCGTCTGGATCGTCTCCGTAATTTCGCCCACCACTTGAATTGACTGCTTCGACTGCTCGGCCAGCTTGCGGATTTCATCGGCCACCACCATGAAGCCCTTGCCGGCGGCTCCCGCTCTTGCCGCTTCGATGGTCGCGTTCAGCGAAAGGATATTGGTCTGCTTCGTGATATTGTTCAGCATCTCAAGAATTTTGCGGATGGACGAGGTGCTTTCCTTCAGCCGGTCGACCTTCTCCACCATGGAACGGGTCATCTCCTCGGTGGCTCCCGTCTTGGTGGTCAGCTCGGCCATGTACTGCGTTCCCTGGCGGCTGGCCTTTTGGACCTCGGAAGCCGCGGCTCCCATCTGCACGTTGGACTGAACGACCTCTTTCATCTGGACGCTGATGTCATGTGTCAGCCCGTTTCCTCTCTCCGCTTCGACCGCGAGGCTGGATGCGCCGCTTGCAATCTCTTCGATGGCGACGGCAATCTCCTTAGCGGAGGTCGCCGTCTGCTTCGAGGCATTTAGAAGCACGCCCGCCGTCGTCAGCACCTCGGAAGCGGAATAATTCGTCTGCTGAACCAGACGGGTAATCTGGCTCATCATTTGATTGAAGCTGGCGCCTACCTGACCTATCTCATCCTTGCTGCTGAAGTTCGTTCGTACGGTAAGATTCCCCTGTTCGCCTTCCTTCATCAGGTTCCGCAGCGTTTGCAGCGGCTTGCCAATCATCCGGGCGACCAGCCAGCCTGCAAGGGAGACTACCACAATGGAGAGAAAGGCCATCCAATACGTGATGTCGCGGATCTTCTTAGCTTCGCTGATCAGTTCCGAAACCGGCTCCACGGCCGCGATGGTCCAGCCGGATACCTTCATCTGCTTATAGACGACCAGCTGGTCTTGTCCGTTGACCAACGCATTGGTCCGGCGTGCCCCTGACAAGCTTGCCTCTTTCTCTTCTTGCGAAAGAGGGATCTCAAAGGTACTTCCGACTTTGGCCGGATCCGCCGCCCGGACCAGCTGGTTGTCATTATTGAAGATGCTGATATAACCGGTTTGGCCGATTTTGATCTCGGAAACGTACTTATCCAGGTAGTTCAGCTGGACATCCATCAGGAGGATAAATTCCTTGCTGCCCATATTGGCATTTCGAAGAACGCGGGCGACACCGAAATAGTTCTGATCCCCCGAGACCGCATATCCGCCCTTGCGGCTTTCCAGCCAGACAAGAGCTCCGTCTGCCGCGAGGACCCTCTTGAACCAGTTTTCTTTCAGATAGGATCCGTCCCGGAGAGCCGCGTTGGTGGACATCGCCCCTACCCCGAGAACTTTGGAGTTCTCCGTCAGTCCAACCAGATGCAGGGCCGCAATCCCCAGCTTACCGCTGCTGACCGTATTCAGTTTGTCATTGATAACTTGGGTTAGAGCCAATTTCTCATAAGCGGTTGTCGATGGGTCATTGTAGCTGCTCAAGGTCTGCATGAAGGAGGAGTCCGTCAGAAGCTGCATGGACAAATCTTCGTAATTGTTCAGAATCAGCTCCAGCTTATCGCCCGTTTGCATCAGGGTCTGCTCGGTGGCTTCCCCCATTTTGGTCTGGATGATCTTTTTGGATTGATTATAGGAGAAAAGCCCTACGATCAGAACAAGGGAAGTGGTCAGGGCAAAAAAAGTCAAAAACAGCTTTAAGCCCACCGAACGGATCGGATTCTTAGCTTTAATCGCTTGAAGATTTTCCTTGTTAAGCCGGCTGATGCCCTCCTTTCCCGCCTTCGAGAAGGCACCTTTGAGCTTGGTATACATCGAATTCATTTGGGTCCACCGTCCTATTTCTTATTCGCTTTCCCTCTAAATTCGACATGGTTTTTGAAATTCCTTTCCTTCTTTACCCAATTTTAAGAAAAAATTTATGAAAAATTTCCTAACTTTTTCCAAGAGATTCTTTGTCCGCATAAATGACCTTTATTCCGCCGAACAAAAATCAGCTAAAAGTCCCATCCGGCAGCCGAAAGGACCAAGAAAAAACTCCCAAAGCCCATACGGGCTGCGGGAGCAGCAAGTTGTTCCGTTATTTGGTTTTTCCTGACTTTTTGCGCATCATATCGAATTCCTTAACGGGATGGTTGATCCGAAAGCGAACCCGCTGCATCGGGTGGCGGGCGGCGTCCAGCTCGTTGCCCTCTTCGTCCCAGAGCGTGTCTACCTTCTGCTTAAAGAAAGTGCCTCCGGGTCCGAAGAACTCGACCTCCTGTCCCGGTTTGAAGTGATTCCGCTGCTGAACCGTGACCATCCCTTCGGCTTCGTCATAGCCGACGACAAGTCCCGCAAAATCATATTCGTTCGGCTTGTCCTCCGGTGCGAAAATTTGGTCCTCATGGTCCGGCATTTCATAGAAGAAGCCGGTATTCAACGGCCGATTGGCCGCCTTGTTGATTTCTTCCACCCATTCCGGCTTAAGCACGTAGCCTTCCGGATCGGCCAGATAGGAATCGATGGCCTGCCGGTAGGCGTTGACGACAGTTGCCACGTAATGAATGCTCTTCATCCGGCCCTCGATCTTGAAGCTGTCCACCCCGGAACGAATCATGTCCGGAATATGCTCGATCATGCACATATCCTTCGAGCCCATGGAGAATGCCTCGTCCCCCTGCTCGAACAGCGGATTCTCTTCGGACTCCGTGAACAGATCGTACTTCCACCGGCACGATTGGCAGCATCCGCCCCGGTTGGAATCCCGGTCAGTGAAGTGATTCGAGAGCACGCAGCGTCCGGACCAGGAGGAGCACATCGCCCCATGGATGAAGGTTTCGATCTCAATGTCCACGTGTTTCTTAATATCCAGAATCTCTTGCATGCTGGCTTCCCGCGCCAGAACGACCCGGTCGACTCCATTCTCTTTCCACCATTGGACCGCCTGCCAGTTCATGGTGGACTGCTGGGTGCTCAGGTGAACCTCCAGCTTCGGAGCCGCCCGGCGGCACGTTTCAATAATGGCCGGATCCGCTACAATAATCGCGGAAATCCCGGCATCCTGAAGGTTGCGAAGATAGTCCTCGATTCCTTCGATGTCTTCATTATGGGCATAAATGTTAGCCGCGACGAACACCTTGGCCCCGTAGCGGTTGGCAAACTCTACGCCTTCCTTCATCTCCTCGAATGAGAAATTGTCCGCATTCGAGCGCAGGCCGTATTTTTGGCCGCCGATATAGACCGCATCCGCCCCGTAATGAATGGCGAATTTCAGCTTCTCCAGGCTGCCCGCCGGAGCCAGAAGCTCTGGTCTTGCGAGCGGCTTGGCCTTCGTCGGCACGACCGGTTGGGTTGTAGTTTCCATGATCCTCACCTCAATACACTTGTTCTTTATAGAAAAATCCGTACGACAGAGGCCGGTTCCCGGGCTGAACCCGTTCCACCGCCTCCAGCCATTCGTCTTGAAATTCATAGTGCTCCGGATCCGCCGTATAAGCATCGATTACCCGGCGGTAGGCTTTAACCACCGCCTCGTTATACTCCGGCGTCTTCAGGAGCCCTTCGATCTTGAAGCTGTCGATTCCGCCCTCCATCAATTCGTGAAGGTTCTCCAGCATACAAAGATCCTCGGAGCTCATAATATGCGTCCCATTGCGGTCTTCGTAAATCGGGTAGCGTTCATCCCGTCTCTCCGCTTCGATCAGGAAGAGTCCCTGCTCCGGGGAATAGGTTTCTCCTTCGGCTTTGCGGCCGAGATGATTCCGGTAATTGGCGACCAGTTCCCGCTTGGAATGGTAAATGTTCGTGATGCCGTGAACTTGCACCTGAACCTCGACCTCCGCCTTGCGCTTGATCTCGAGAACCTGTTCCAGGTTCAGCTCTCGGGCGAGCACGACCCGGGTCGCTCCCTTCGTCCCCCAGTAGTTGGCCGTCACGTAGTTGGTCGACGTCATCTCGGCGTTCCAGTGAAGCGGAAGGTTCACTCCCGCCTGCCGCATGGCGATCAGAACGGCCGGATCACCGAACACGAGCGCATCGGCTCCCGCCTGCTCCACCTGCTTGAGATAGTCCGGAAGGCCCGCCAGCAGATCGTTGCTCATGATATTGTTGACGACCACATAAACCTTGGCCTCCCGCTCATGTGCCCGCTTGGCCACTTCCCTTATTTCCTCTATCGTAAAATCGCCCGGAAGCCTCATTCCGTAAGTGGATTCCCCGATCGTTACGGCGTCCGCTCCCGCGTCTATTATCTTCGTTACTTCCTCTAACGAGCCTGCTGTCGCGAGCAGCTCGGGTTTGTATCCCAATGCGTTCACCTTCTTATAAAATTAGGCCTATCCTTTATCTTATCACAAAAAAGGGGGATGGAGCCATCCCCGCCTGCCGTTATTTTTTGCTAAGCTCGATGTTCTTCAAATGCTCGGCATACGTCACGGCAAAATAATGCTTATGCGAGCCGTCCTTCCGGGTTACATAGTACATGTAATCGGTAGCGGCCGGTTCCAGAGCAGCCTCTATCGCGGACAGGCCGGGACTGCCGATCGGCCCCGGAGGAAGCCCTTCCTTGCGGTAAGTGTTATAGGGACTGTCGACCTCCAGGTCCTTCTCCATCACCCGCTCGATGGGTAAGCCCAAGGCATAAATCACGGTGGCATCGATCTGAAGCCTCATGTTCTGTTTAAGCCGGTTGTAGATGACCCCGGCAACGAGCGGACGCTCTTCGGGAACCGCCACCTCCTTCTCGATTAGGGAGGCTACGGTCAACAGCTGGTGGAACGTCATGCCTCTTGCCTTCAGCTTGTCCTGCCACCCTTCAGGCAGAGCCTCCAATTGGCGGGACCATTCGTTCAGCATCCGTTCCAGAATTTGTTCCCCTGTGCTCGATTTCTTCATCTCGTACGTCTCCGGAAACAAGTAGCCCTCAAGCGGGTGCTTGGCTTCCGGAACGGCAGGGAGCGGCTCGGGAAGATGGACGCTTGCGGGAACGGGCTCGTCCGTCAGCTTGGTAAAGCTGGCGGCATCCAGGATGCCAAGCTCGGCCAGCCGGTCGGCAGCTTGCTGGATCGTGAAGCCCTCGGGTATGGTAAACCGGATCATCTCCTCCTTCACGACCTCTCCTTTATTGAGCTTGTCAACAAGGCCGTCCAAGGAGCTGCCGGGCGTCATCTCGTATAAGCCTGCCTGGAATCGGCTGCCCTGTTTCTTGTATTTCACATATCCGGCGAACACGGCGGCGTTCCGCACCAGCCCGCTCTTTTCGAGCAGCCGGGCAATCTGAAGTGTACCGGTTCCTGAGGGAACCGTGACCCGGACAGGCTCCCCTTTCGCGGCCGGCTGAAGATTGGCATAGACGTAGCCGGCCGCCGCTCCGATTATTCCCAGTACCGCGGCTGCGGCTATAAGCCATGCCCTGTACCTCCGCCGTCTAGGGCGAACCGGTGCCTCTTCCTTGCGCTCTTCCACGTAAGCAAACTCCTTTCCCCTTCAGAGGGATCAACGTTTAGGGTTGGGATTACCTTTTAAGGATAGACAAAAAGAGCAGCTTTTACGCCGCTCTTCTCATCCTATCATAGGCATGCTTTCAAAAGCTAATCCTCGTCAAAGGAAAAGGTCATTTCGTCGTACAACTCCGCCATGCTCTCCCACTCTTCGTCGTCTTCGACGGTTTCGAGCAGAAGCCGGCCGCTGCTGTCTTCCCCGATGTGGAACACTTCGACTTCGTCGAGCTTCCTCATCGCCTCCGACTGAAGCACCGCATACTTCCGCTCCCCAAGGGCGAATTCCGCCAGGATCCGGAACGGCTTGGAATCTCCCTTCCCGGTATCCAGAACAACTTCTTCGCCGTAAGTGTGCTTGAGCAGATCGAGCGGTTTGACGTCACTAACCCGGTACTCCGGCATGCTTACCCCTCTTCTTCCTCGGATTCAGCCATCAAGGTGTTGAAGGTTTCTTCCACGATATTCCATTCCTCTTCATCATCGATGGTGAAGAGCTGGAGGTCGTCGCCGTCTTCCTCATAACGAAAAGCATAGACTTCGTCCGTTTCTTCGTCTTCGGCCGCTTCCACCGGAACGACCATCATGTACTTCTTGTCGGAGCCGTCCACTTCGAATTTCATGATTACTTCGAATTCTTCTTCGTTGCCCTCGTCATCCGGAATATAAATGATTTCCGGCTCTTCCATGTTCAACTCGTCGTTTGCCATAGATAACCTCACCTCTTCGTCTTGGAATCGAGAAAATTTTGAAGAATAAGCGCCGCCGCCATTTTGTCGATGACCAGCTTTCGTTTCTTTCGACTGACGTCCGCTTCTATTAATGTACGCGTTGCGGAGACCGTAGTCAATCTTTCATCCCAAAGGTGGACCGGCAAAGATAGTATTTCCCTTAGCCTTTCCGCGAATTCCATGCAGATCTCTCCGCGGGGGCCTATCGAACCGTTCATATTCTTCGGGAGACCGACGACGATTTCCGTCACCTCGTATTCTTTAACAATTTGCTTCAGGCGATTCATATCCTGCTCTTCGTTCTTCTGTCTGCGGATGACTTCCAGCCCTTGGGCCGTCCAAAGCATCTCGTCGCTTACGGCAACGCCAATCGTCTTGTCCCCGTAATCCAACCCCATGATTCTCATGGCCCAACTCCCGGCTTTTTACTTGTTATGCTGAAGATAAGAGCGGACAAGCTCTTCGATCAGCTCATCCCGTTCTCTTTTGCGGATGATGCTTCTTGCGTTGTTGTGTCTGGGGATATAGGCCGGATCGCCGGACAGAAGATACCCGACAATTTGGTTGATCGGATTGTAGCCCTTCTCCTGAAGGGAATCGTAAACGGAAAGGATCACTTCCTTGGGCGAGTTCTCCAAGCCGTCCGCTTTGACGTCAAATTTCATTGTCTTATCCATGGAACTCATAACCGGCACCTCCCGAATAACTGGATTGATCTAGAAAAAGCTGCGGCCTATAGTAGTGATATATTCTTCACGACTGGGCGAATTCCTGTCATTCCCCAAAAATTCCTTCCTCTTTCGCCTTTGGAAAGGAAAGGATTACCGCTGAGCGGCTATCCATTCCTCCGCCTTACGTAGGGCGTCTCCCAGCTTGGAGGTGTCCTTGCCTCCGGCTTGCGCCATATCCGGACGGCCGCCGCCGCCTCCCCCGCAGGCCGCCGCCGCTTCCTTGACAATTTTGCCGGCATGGAAGCCTTGGCTCACGAGATCAGGGGTAACCGCCGCGACAAGATTGACCTTGTCATCCGCCGTGGAGCCAAGAACAATGACGCCGGAGCCGATCTGGCCCTTCAGCTCATCCACGGTCGTCCGCAGGGAATCCATGTCGGCCGAGCCAACCTGGGCGGCCAGCACACGAACGCCTCCGATCTCCTTCACCTGATCGATCAGGCTTCCGGCCTCTACCCGGCTCAGCTTGCTCTTCAGCGACTCATTCTCGCGGCCGAGGTCTTTTAGCTGCTGAAGCAGCCCGTCCACCCGCTTGGGCACTTCAGCCGTATTGGTTTTGAGGAGACCGGCGGCCTGCTTGAGCAGGTCGAACTGCCCGTCCATATATTCGTAGGCATGGCGCCCGGTAACGGCTTCGATCCGGCGGATGCCGGAGCCGATTCCGCTCTCGCTCACCAGCTTGAAAAGTCCGATTTGCGAAGTGCTTCCTACGTGGCAGCCCCCGCACAGCTCTATGCTGTAGTCGCCAACCCGGACAACCCGGACGATATCGCCATATTTCTCTCCGAACAAAGCCATGGCCCCCATCGATTTGGCTTCGGCAATGGGCATCAGGCGGATATCAAGCGCCGTTCCGGCCCAGATCTGGCGGTTGACCCGCAGCTCGATGTCCTGCAGCTCTTCGGGGCTGATGCTCCCGAAGTGGGAGAAATCGAACCGGAGCCGGGAAGCCGTGACCAATGATCCCGCCTGGTTGACGTGCTCGCCCAGTACTTCTTTGAGCGCCTTGTGGAGCAGGTGGGTAGCGGTATGGTTCTTGATAATGTCTTCCCGCAAGGAGCGGTCGACCATAGCCTCCACCGTCTCGCCTTTGCGCAGCGTTCCCTTTACGATCCGAACCGTCATGACGTGCTGTCCGTGCGGGGCCTTGGAGACATCCTCCACAACGGCCTCTACACCCGAAGCCGTAATCGTTCCGTGATCGCTGATCTGACCGCCGCTTTCCGCATAGAACGGGGTACGGTCGAGAATAATGCGGCACGTTTGCCCTTCCCCGGCCAAATCCACCATCTCGTTATTGAGCACAATGGCGAGAACTTTAGCATTAGTTACCAAATCATTATAACCAACAAACTCGCTTTTAACCGTTAAGTCCGCCAGCGGACCGCCCTGCACCTTCATGCTTTCCGTGTCCTGGCGTGCGGCACGCGCTCTCTCCCGCTGCTCTTCCATGGCGCGGTCGAAGCCTTGCCGGTCTACCGTCAATCCCTGCTCCGCGGCGTAATCCTCGGTCAGATCGAAGGGAAAGCCGTACGTGTCATACAGCTTGAAGGCATCGGGTCCGGAGATCCGGTCGACTCCTTCCTCGCGGGCCTTCTCCGTCAGGTCGGCCAGAATGGCCAGTCCATCGGACAACGTCTCGTGGAACCGCTCTTCTTCGGTGCGGATTACTTTCTCGATAAACTCGCGCTTCTCCACCACCTCCGGGTAGTAGCCGCCCATGATCTCTCCTACAACGGGCGTTAGCTTGAACAGGAAGGGCCTGTCCATGCCGAGCACTTTTCCGTAGCGGACCGCCCGGCGGAGGAGGCGGCGAATGACATACCCTCTTCCTTCATTCGAAGGAAGAACCCCGTCGCCAACGGCGAAGACGACCGTGCGGATATGATCCGCTATTACTTTTAACGCAATATCGGTCTCTATGGATTCCTTATACTTCACACCGGCTTCCCGGCAGGTCGCTTCTATGATGGGAGTGAACAAGTCCGTGTCGAAGTTCGAATCCACATTCTGCAGAATGGAAGCAAACCGCTCCAGACCGGCTCCGGTATCGATGTTCTTGTTGGGAAGCGGCGTGTAGCTGCCGTCCTTGTTATGGTTGAATTGGGAGAACACCAGGTTCCAAACTTCGAGGAAGCGCTCATTCTCCCCTCCCGGCCAGCATTCCGGATCGTTCAGATCGCCATAAGCCTCGCCGCGGTCATAGAAAATTTCGGTGCACGGGCCGCACGGGCCTTCGCCGATGTCCCAGAAGTTCTCTTCAAGCTTGTAGATGCGGTTCTCCGGCAGGCCGATTTTCTTGTTCCAGAAATCATAAGCCTCCGTGTCCTCAGGATAAACGGTTACCGACAGACGCTCCGGGTCGAAGCCGATCCACTTGGGGTCGGTGAGGAACTCCCACGCCCACGTAATGACTTCTTCTTTAAAGTAATCCCCGATGGAGAAATTCCCGAGCATTTCGAAGAACGTATGGTGGCGGCGCGTTTTGCCCACATTCTCGATATCGTTCGTGCGGATGCACTTCTGGGCGTTCGCGATGCGCGGGTTCTCCGGCTTCACCCTTCCGTCGAAGTAGGGCTTCAGCGGGGCCATCCCCGCATTGATCCACAGGAGGGAAGGATCGTTATGCGGCACGAGCGGAGCGCTCGGTTCGATCTTATGCCCCTTCTCCGCAAAAAACTCCAGCCATTTCCGGCGTATTTCACTTGCTTTCATTTTGAATGCCTCCATTTGCCTAATAATCGTTCCGAACCCCAAAAAACAAAAAAACGCCCCTGAAAACAGGGACGAATCATTCGCGGTACCACCCTGGTTATTGCCCATCACGTTTTCCATGAGCAATCGCCTTGTCCGGACGATAACGGGTCCAACCGGTGGAGTTCATCCACGCTCCGGAACCGGCGGGGCTTTCCTTCGTCATGAAAGGTTCTTTCAGCAGCGGCATCCGCATGGACACCGTGAACCTTCTCTCTGGCCGACGGGCTAAAGCCTTCTTGTTCCATCTGCGCTTTGTTACGCAAATTATAAGGGATTCTCTTCCTTCATGTCAACTTTTCAGGTCGTTCGCCGGTGGATGTAATACCCGTAAAAATGCTGGACAAGCACTTTCAGCACGGCGAAGAAAGGAACCGCTAGAATCAGCCCGACTACGCCCGCAAACTCTCCCCCGACCAGAAGGGCAAAAATGATCGTGAGCGGGTGCATGTGCAGCGTCCGGCCCACCACCTGCGGGGAAATGACGTTTCCTTCTAGAATCTGCACCGCCGTATTGACGATGATGACGTAGACGACCATCTTCCAGGAAACCGCCGCCGCCATCAAAATCGCCGGAGCCGCCCCGAAGAAGGGGCCGAGATACGGGATGATGTTCATGAGCGCCACCACGCTCGCCAGCAGCAGGGGGTACGGCATGCCGATGATCCAGTAACCAATGTAGGCGAGCAGCCCGACGATCACGCAGACGAGCAGCTGACCGCGGATGTAATTGCCGAGCGCCCGGTCGATGTCGAGAAACAGCTTCACGGTCTGTTTGCGGTGTTTCTTGGGGACACTGGCCAGAATTCCCCGCTCGATGACCTGGAAATCCTTCATAAAATAGAAGGCCAGGAACGGGATAATGAACGCCACGAAAAGCATGTTGATCGTATTGCCGATCCCGTTGATATAGTCCGTGATCATGGTCGACACGCCGGTTTCCATCTTCGTAAGCGCCCGGTTGATCCCCGCTCGTACGCTGTCGGGAAGATAACGGTTCTCGTTGAAATCGTTCATGATGCTTTGGGCTCTCACATTCAGCTGCGGCATGTGTTCGTTCAACTCCATCAACTGGCGGATGAACATGGGAATAAGATTCATCAGAATAACCGTCATGGAGGTAATGAAGACGGCATAAATCAAGAGAACGGCCACGGTTCTCGGTACCTTGCGGTGATGCAGCAGGTTGACCACCGGGTTCAGCACGTACGAAATCATCAAAGCCACGGCAAACGGCATCAGGACCGCCTTCAGAAACAGATAGACGCCGGAAACCAGCGGCCGGAGCTGGGCGAACATGTAGAGGACGGCCAGACTCAGCAGCGTATAGACCAATGCCCGGAACCACCGGTTCCTCGTAAACATATCCACTTCCCCCACCTCGCTAGCCGTCTTGTCCCTGTCTTACGGTTAAGCTAGTATATGTGAAGAGAAGCCAATTTAAGCGTGCCCTTCTATGAAAATGTTTGTCCCGTTTCCCGGAAACGGCCCCACAAAAAAATCCGGGTTTGATCCAAACCGCCCGGCCGGCGGCTTGGATCAAACCCGGATTGGATTCCCAGCGTTAGTTGACATGAAGCTGAGGAACCGATTCTTCAAAGAAGAGATCGTCCAGCGAGCTCAACGTCCCGTCCTCTTCGACCTGAAAGACGGACATTTTCTCTCCGTTCACGGTCAATTCGATAAAGCAGCCCCAGCAATAAAACTGGTGGGAACCAATTTTCCCAATGTCCTTGGAATTGCAGTTTGGACAGCGCATCATCAATG
Source organism: Paenibacillus aurantius (assembly GCF_032268605.1). Taxonomy (NCBI): domain Bacteria; kingdom Bacillati; phylum Bacillota; class Bacilli; order Caryophanales; family Paenibacillaceae; genus Paenibacillus; species Paenibacillus aurantius. The sequence goes on along the minus strand of NZ_CP130318.1, from coordinate 1,737,472 downwards.
ATCACCCTATTCCTGTTTAGTGAGTGGTTTAACTTCCAGTTGGCATTGAACCGGGACAAGGATGCAATCTTCGCCCATCACTGCCTTTCCGGGTAAGGGAAGCCATTTGCGTCCCTCGGTTATGTCGGACAGAAACCCGTCGGTCAATTCAAAACCTATTATTCTTTTATCCAATTCTTCCGGGAAATAAACATCCTCGGTTAAGCCTAATTGAACTCCATTGACGGTGATCACGGGCAGACCCGATAATTTTCGCCGTCCTTCCAGCAAAAATATGGCTTCGTCCGAATCCGAACATTCTGTGACAGCCTGTCCGCCATCGACCGTAACGGCATCCTCGCCGATCGAATAGGCATCCTCCCAGCGGATGCAGCGGGGAGCGGTAAACCAGGTTTTGGTTTCGAGCAAGAGAGAAACCGCCTCCCAGTCACCACCCATCACGAGGTCCTTGACCGTTCCCAGCTGCTTTCCCGAACGAAGATCGATGACCGGCAGTCCTATTATTTCCTTAGCTTTGCGCATTCCGTCCCTCCTGACCGGTTCCCGATCGGCCGTTTCTATCATTGTTGGCCAAAACCGGGACGGCTATTCCGAGAGGGGAGAAGCAGGCGGACTCCCGCCAGGTTATGTATTACGGATTCGGCGTACAATGGTTGCAGTTTCTTGCGCCGCCCGATGAACTTCTTCTTCCGTCGTTCCAGGCCCGAAGCTGAAGCGTACGGCCGAGCGCATAACCTCCTCCGGAAGGTTCATCGCTTTCAATACGTGGGACAGCTCCAAGGAACCGGAGGTGCAGGCGGAACCGCTTGCCGCGGCAATGCCGGCCAGGTCGAGATTCATCAGCATGGTTTCAGAGGATACTCCGGGAAAGCTGACGTTGAGAATATGGGGCAGCCGGTGGTCCGGATCCCCGTTAATGACGAAGCCTTCCTTGGTTAAAGTTTGCTCAAGTTCCCGAATCATAACGGTTCTTAAGGTGTTAAGCTTGTCTCTCTTCGCCGGAAGATCTTCATAGGCAAGCCTTACCGCTTCCGCAAATCCGACAATCCCTGCTACATTCTCGGTTCCGGCCCGGCGGGAACGTTCCTGGGTGCCGCCGAACAGCTGGGGGGACAGCTTGGTTTGGCCCGCTGCATAGAGCGCTCCTATCCCTTTGGGTCCTTGAATTTTGTGAGCGGAGAAGCTCATTAAATCAACGGGAAGCTTATTTAAATCCAACTCCTCCACGCCTAAAGCCTGAACCGCATCCACATGAAAAGGAATGCCGTGCTCCCGCGCAAGGTTGCCGATTTCCCGGATGGGCTGAAGGGTGCCTACCTCGTTATTGCCGTACATGATAGAGATCAGGATGGTATCGGGGCGGATGGCCGCCCGGACGTCTTCGATGGAGATTCGTCCGGTGGAGCTTACAGGAAGGTAAGTTACACGGTAGCCTAGCTGCTCTAACCGGCGGCAGCTGTGGAGAACGGCATGGTGTTCGATTTGGGAAGTGATGATGTGACCCGGGGAGCCGGCAAGGGAAGCCGTCCCGAATAAAGCAAGGTTGTCACTCTCTGTTCCTCCGCTTGTGAAGACAAGCTGTCTCCCGGGGAAGCCGAGTCGGGCTCCGATGGTATCCCGCGCCTCCCTAACGGCATTTTGAGCGGACCGCCCGAAGGCATGAAGGCTTGAAGGATTTCCGAAGCCATGCGTTAGATAAGGCATCATCTGTTCCAGCACGGCCGGATGAAGAGGGGTGGCAGCGGCATAATCCAGGTAAATGGGATTCATGAAAACCCCCTAAATGTAAAACATATAATTATCGGTTTGGCCCTCGTCCTTGAACGTGATCAGCGATTGCAGCGTCGTCGAATCCAGCACGCCGGCAATGCTGTCGCGGATACGGACCCACAGGTCCCGCTTCGCCGGATCGTCCTCATCGGTGAAATCGACCGGACTGATCGGTCCTTCCAGCACCCGGATGATGTCCCCCGAGGTGATCTCTTCGGCCGGCTTGGAGAGGATGTACCCGCCGTATGCTCCCCGTATGCTCTTCACGAGTCCTGCGTTGCGCAGCGGCGCGATCAGCTGCTCCAGGTAGTGCTCCGAGAGCTGGTGCTTTTCGGCGATGCTTTTCAGAGAGGTGGGCCCTTCCCCGTACTTGACGGCAAGCTCCATCATGATCGTTAAACCGTAGCGTCCCTTGGTTGAAATTTTCACAGCGGCACCTTCTTTGCATTATAGTCTACTAGGATTAAAAGAATATTAATTTCTGCCGGCTGTCCGCCTGAAATTTTGGTAAGCCTCTATATAAAACAGCGGAACCTTATAAGCATAGCCCAAAATCTTCTGTCCGAAACCGTTAGCTTTCCATAATTTCGTAAAAACACGGCGGAATGCACGCCTTTCTCCATCGGTTACTATGGTAACATAATCCGAACAAACATGGGAGAGCAACAATGACAACTTCATGAAAATAAATGTGGTACAATAAGAAACAGTTTCTTACTTTAAAGAGAGGTCGATTTCTATGACAACCCATATAGATAAACCGCGTGTCGTGCTCGGCATGTCGGGAGGCGTCGACTCCTCCGTAGCCGCTCTTCTCCTTAAGGAGCAGGGCTATGAGGTCATCGGGATCTTCATGAAGAACTGGGATGACACGGACGAGTTCGGCGTTTGCACGGCGGAGGAAGATGCCGCGGATGTGCGCCGCGTCTGCGCCCAGATCGGCATCCCCTGCTACACCGTCAACTTCGAGAAGGAGTATTACGACAAGGTCTTCTCCTACTTCTTGGACGAATACCGCAAAGGACGCACTCCCAATCCCGATGTCATGTGCAACCGGGAGATCAAGTTCGGCGAGTTTCTGAACAAGGCGCTGGAGCTTGGGGCGGATTATATCGCAACCGGCCATTACGCCCGGGTGGAAAAAGCAGAGGACGGCTATCGTCTTCTGCGGGGAGTCGATTCCAATAAGGATCAGACCTATTTCCTGAACGCCCTCAATCAATACCAGCTGTCGAAGGCCATGTTCCCGATCGGCCACCTGCCGAAGCCCAAAGTACGCGAAATCGCCGAGCAAGCGGGCCTGGCTACCGCGAAGAAGAAGGACAGCACCGGCGTTTGCTTTATCGGGGAGCGCAACTTCAAGGAATTCTTGAGCCAATACCTTCCCGCCCAGCCGGGTGAGATGCGCACCTTCGCCGGGGAAGTAAAGGGCCGCCACGAAGGCCTTATGTATTATACGCTGGGTCAAAGGCAGGGCCTCGGCATCGGAGGGTCGGGCTCGGGCGAACCATGGTTCGTGGCGGACAAGGATCTGGAGAACAATATCCTGTATGTGGTTCAGGGCGAGAAGGACGAAAGCCTCTATTCCACCGCTCTGCATGCGACGGATATAAACTGGATCAGCGGACATCCTCCGGCTGGTCCCTTCCAGTGTACCGCCAAATTCCGGTACCGCCAGCCGGATCAAGGTGTCACCTTAGAATGCAGCCCGGACGGGACGGCTCATGTCGTCTTCGACCAAGACCAGAAAGCCATCACCCCGGGGCAGGCGGTCGTTTTCTATGACGGAGAGGTTTGCCTGGGCGGAGGAATCATCGACAAGGTGGTCAAAAAGGCCGGGCTCCCCGCCGGGAAGTAAGCAAGTGAAAGAACATCCAGCAAATCCGGCAAAAAGCCGGAAGCAGGCCCTCTGCTTCCGGCTTTTTGCTTTGCAAGGCCTGATTACGTAAGCATAAAACCTTTGTTTTGTAAAGGGGTTCGGTTCAATTTCTTCAAGAGGGGTTAAGGTAATGGTACTTGTAAAGGCGTCCGAACTTTCCACTCAAGGAGGAATGATCCATGCATCCATTCGTCAAAGGGTTGCTTTATGGAGGAACTTCCCTGTTGGCAGCCGGGCTGTACTGGTATATAAGCGGCTGTTTTTTTCATATGGGGAAGCTGCCGGGAGATCTGGTTTTCGTGAAGAATCACGTTTATTTCTATTTTCCGCTCATGAGCACCATCCTGCTCAGCCTGTTCGCATCCGCGATTCTGGGCTTCCTGCGGCTCCTCCGGCTGGTGAAGGCCAGACAGCCGGCTGCGGTTCGGGTCCACAGCCAACCCGGTATGTCCGGTCAAAGGTGGACCGGACCGATGCAAGGCCAGCGCTGAACGCTTGGTAACGGACGGAAGATTCATAACGGGCTTGGCGACACCAAGCTGCTGGCTGTGGGAGCAGTCTTAGGTCGGATAGATAGCATTAGGACGAAGCGGGCCGGTTGCGCCGGCGCTGCTGGTTAACCTTCATCTTCTCTTCCATCCCCTGCTCGCTAGCCTCGAAGAACACTTCCTTCCCGAGATTGTCCGGAAGGTATGGCTGGTCCACATAATGCCCGGGGTAATCATGCGGGTACCGGTAGCCGACGTATCCGAGCTTCGCGGCGCCGCTGTAATGCGCGTCTCTTAGGTGATGCGGGACTTCTGCGGATTTCAGCCGGTCAAACGCGGCCGTTATTTTGGAGAGCGTCACCGGTATGGAATTCGACTTGGGGCTCTCCACCGCAAACAAGATGGCTTGGGCGATCACATATTTGGATTCGGGCCAGCCGATCTTGTGGTAGGCGTCCATGGCCGTGACGGATTGGACCATCGCCTGCGGGTTGGCGAGGCCGATGTCCTCGCTGCTTGCCACGATGAGCCTCCGCAGGAAGGTCATCGGGTCCATGCCGAGCTTCTCGACGGCATAGAGGAACCAGAAGAGCGCGGCGTCGCTTGAGCCGCGGATGCTCTTGTGAAAAGCGGAGAGGACATCGTACTGGGTGGACTCGTCCGCTTTGATCGTGGGACGGCGAATCGACTCCTCCGCGACCTCGAGCGTGAGGCGGATGGTGCCGTCCGGCGCCGGCGGCGTCGTGAGCGCGGCGAGCTCGAGCGCATTGAGCGCCCGGCGGATATCGCCGTTCGCCATGCGCGCGATGTGCTCGAGGGCTTCCTCGTCCGCCTCCAGCGGAAGGAAGCCCAGGCCGCGCTCGCCGTCGGCCAGCGCCCGGCGCATGGCGGTCAGCGAGTGCTCGTGCGTCAGCGCGTGCAGCTCGAAGAGCGTCGACCGCGAGAGGAGCGCGCCGTTGACGTGGTGATACGGGTTCTCCGTGGTGGCCCCGATGAAAATGATGATTCCCTGCTCGACGGCAGGCAGAAGGGCATCCTGGCGGGCCGTGTTGAACCGGTGAACTTCGTCTAGGAAGAGAATCGTTTTGCGGTTATAGAGGGCTTTGGTCTGCTTTGCCTGCTCGATGACCTCCCGCACATCCTTGACGGAGGCGTCCACGGCGTTCAGCTTCACGAACTCCCCTTGGGTCCGGTGGGAGATGATATGGGCGAGCGTCGTCTTGCCGGTCCCCGGAGGGCCGTACAGCAGGATGGACGAGATCTGATCGGCCTCGATGGCCCGTCTCAGAAGCTTGCCCGGCCCCACGATGTGTTCTTGTCCAATATACTCATCCAAGGTTAACGGACGCATCCGGTCGGCAAGGAGCTTGGCCCCCGGTGTGTTCTCGGCCTGGTAAGAAAACAAATCCAAAGCGTTCACGATCCTTTGCTGTCGGGCTTGAGGACAAGCCTGAAGGGTGATGAAGCGAATGAGCATGGAAACACAAAAAAGGCATGCCGCCCGTCCGCGTAGAACGGGTTGCATGCCTTTAGTATACCATTCGGAACAAACGTTTGTCATTGGATGCCCTTCGACGCCAGAAGGTCCCGGACCACTACACTGGCGGCAATCAGACCCGCCACGGAAGGCACGAACGCATTGCTGGAAGGCGGCTGCTGGGCTTTGCGGATCTCGGAGGCCGCATTCCCGACTACCTTGGTCACTTCCTCGCGAGGTTTGATCGGCTCCTCCGTAGAGAAGACGACCTTAACCCCCTTGTGTATCCCTTCCTTGCGCAGCTTCTGACGGATGACCCGGGCAATCGGGTCCATGGTGGTCTTGGAAATATCGGCAACCTGGAACCGGGTAGGGTCCATCTTATTCGCGGCGCCCATGCTCGAAATGAGCGGAATCTTCCGCTGCAGGCACTGCTTGATGAGATGAATCTTGTACATAATCGTGTCTGAAGCATCCACGACATAGTCCAGCGGATACTCGAACAGCTTCTCATAGGTTTCTTCGGTGTAGAACATCCGCAGGGCGATGGCCTCGCATTCCGGGTTGATGAGGCCGATCCGTTCCTTCATGAGCTCGGCCTTAGGCTGGCCGACAGTGGTCAGCAGAGCGTGAATCTGCCGGTTGACGTTCGTGATGTCCACGACGTCCTTGTCGATCAGAATGATCCGGCCGACCCCTGTGCGGGCCAGGGCCTCCGCCGCGAACGACCCGACTCCCCCGATTCCCAATACGGCTACGGTGCTGTTCTTCATGATGTCCAGGCCTTCCGGTCCCATGGCAAGCTCATTGCGGGAAAACTGATGCAGCATGCTGGCTCCTCCTTTTCTCGGATGTGGCCTTCTTCCTTGTTACGCCTTGCCGGCCGGCTGCTTGATCGCAACCTTGATCGAAAGCTGCTCCAGCTGCTTCTCCTCTACCGGTCCAGGGGCATCGGTCAGCAGGTCTGTGGCGCTGGCCGTTTTCGGGAAGGCAATCGTTTCACGAAGATTGGTGCGGCCGGCAAGCAGCATCACCAGGCGGTCAAAGCCGAATGCGATTCCGCCGTGCGGAGGGGTGCCGTATTCGAAGGCTTCGAGCAGGAAGCCGAATTTCTCCTGGGCTTCCTCCTTGGAAAAGCCGAGCGCCTGGAACATTTTCTCCTGAACATCCCGCTTGTAAATCCTCATGGAGCCGCCGCCCACCTCATAGCCGTTCAATACGAGGTCATAGGCTTGAGCGCGGATTTGGCCCGGGTCGGTGTCAAAATAATGCACGTCCTCTTCACGCGGACGGGTGAACGGATGGTGCTCCGCCACATAGCGCTTCTCTTCCTCGTCGTAGCCTAACAGCGGGAAGTCCACGACCCAGGCGAATTTGTACTGGCTCTCGTCGATCAGGCCAAGCTCGCGGCCGATCTTCAGGCGCAGGTTGCCGAGCACATCGGCTACCACTTTCTTGTTGTCCGCGGAGAACAATAGAACGTCGCCGTCCTCGGCTTCCAACCGTTCGGTCAGGGCCGCAATCTCTTCCGGAGTTAAGAACTTCACGATCGGTCCTTTCCACTCTCCGTCCTTCACTTGGATCCAGGCCAGGCCTTTGCCTCCGTAGCGGGCCGCGAACGGCTGAAGGTCGTCGAGCTCCTTGCGGCTCCAGTTTCCGCAGCCCTTGGCGTTCAGAGCCTTGACCTGACCGCCGCCGGCGATAACGGAAGCGAATACCTTCACCCCGCAGTTCGCCACGAGGTCGGAGATGTCCTTAAGCTCCAGGCCGAAACGCAGGTCCGGCTTGTCGGAGCCGTATTTGCCCATGGCGTCCGCATAGGTCAGGCGCTGGAACGGACGGGGAATGTCCACGCCCTTGGTTTCCTTGAACAGGCGGGCCACCAGCTCTTCCATCATGTCCTGCAGCTGATCCTGGGTCAGGAAGGACGTCTCGATGTCCACCTGCGTGAATTCCGGCTGGCGGTCGGCGCGAAGGTCCTCATCCCGGAAACAGCGGGCGATCTGGTAGTAGCGCTCCAGTCCTCCGACCATGAGCAGCTGCTTGAAGATTTGCGGCGATTGCGGCAGGGCGAAGAATTCGCCCGGATGCACGCGGCTTGGCACCAGGTAGTCTCGGGCGCCTTCCGGAGTGCTCTTGGTCAGGATCGGCGTCTCGACCTCGATGAACCCGTTCTCGTCCAGATAGTCGCGGAACACTTTGGCGGCCTTGGACCGGAGCCAGAGCGTTTTCTGCATTTCGGGACGGCGCAGGTCCAGATAGCGGTATTTCAGTCGAAGGGATTCGTCGATTTCAATGCCGTCTTCGATGAAGAACGGAGGATTTTTGGCCTGGTTGAGAATTTCGATTTCGGTGACCTGCACCTCGATTTCTCCGGTCGCCAGGTTCGGGTTCTTCGTCTCTTCGTCGCGCTCGACCACCTTGCCTTTCACAGCCAGCACGTACTCGTTCCTAGCTTTGTCGCCCGTTTCAAGCGCTTCTCCCGAGAAATCCGGATTGAAGACGATCTGGATCAGCCCGCTGCGGTCGCGCAGGTCGATAAACAGCACCCCGCCCAGGTCGCGGCGTCTTTGTACCCATCCGTTCAGGACGACAGTTTCCCCTACGTGTTCTTTGCCTAATGCCCCACAATGGTGCGTTTTCATCATAGCCATGTTCTTTCCTATCCCCTTACTTTTATAGTTTGCCTGCTGGTTTCAGCCGGATTAAGCCTGCTTCAAATAGTCGATCAGCCCGTCCAGCGGAACATTCGTCTGCTCTCCGGTCGCCATTGTTTTGACGGCCAAGATTCCCTGGATCAATTCGTCCTCCCCGAGGATGGCCACATAACGCGCGTGATACCGGTCGGCGGATTTCATTTGGGCCTTCATCTTGCGTCCCAGGTAATCTTTCTCCGCCAGAAGACCGGCCCCCCTCAGCTCATAGAGCAGAGGAACAGCCCTTTTCTCCGCCTCGTCCCCCATGGCAACCAGGTAGACGTCAAGAGGCGGCTGGGCCGGGATTTCTACTCCCTGGGCTTCGAGAATGAGGAGGGTACGCTCCAAGCCGAGTCCCAAACCGACCCCCGGCTGGTCGTTTCCTCCAATTTGCCCGACGAGTCCGTTATACCGGCCGCCGCCTCCGATCGTATCGATCGCTCCGATTCCCTCCGCCTTGTATTCAAAAGCGGTATGGGTGTAATAATCCAGCCCCCGAACGAGACGGGGGTTGATGTCGAACGGGATGCCCATGCCGGTCAGATAGTACTGGACTAGCCCGAAGTGGGTCCGGCATTCTTCGTCGAGCGAATCCAGAATGGAGGGGGCGCCCACGAATTTGTCCTGGTCCACCTTGCAGTCGAGCACCCTAAGCGGATTGCGGTCGATGCGGGATTGGCAGTCCTTGCACAGGGTCTCCCTCATCGGGTTAAGGAAAGCAAGAAGCGTTTCCCGGTAAGCCTCTCTCGATGCCGGGTTCCCGACGGAATTGATCTCCACCCGAAGCTCGCGGATGCCGACCTCCTTGTAGAAGGTGTAGCCAAGGGCGATGACCTCCGCGTCGATCGCCGGGTCGGTGGCCCCGAACGCCTCGATCCCGAACTGGTGAAGCTGCCGGTACCGCCCAGCCATGGGACGCTCATAGCGGAACATCGGCCCGATGTAGTACAGCTTCGTAACGTCCGGCTCGGCGTACAGCTTGTTCTCCACGTAGGATCGAACCACTCCGGCCGTTCCCTCCGGGCGAAGCGAGATGCTGCGGTCTCCCTTGTCAAGGAAGGTGTACATCTCCTTCTCGACGACGTCGGTGGTCTCCCCTACCCCGCGCTGGAACAGCTCGGTGTGCTCGAAGATCGGGGTACGGATCTCCCGGTAGTTGTACCGCCGGCAGAGCTCGCGTGCTTTGTTCTCCAGGTACTGCCATTTCTCCACCACTCCCGGGAGAAGATCCTGGGTGCCTTTGGGCTTCTGAAAGCTCATCTATGTGACCTCCTTTGAAATTACGGCTGGCCGGATCCAACCGGCGAAAACTAAAAAATCCCCCGCCCCTGACATCAGTCAGGGACGAGAGATTGACAACCAATCACCCGCGGTACCACCCGGATTCGGGATCATTCATGTCGAGCCGGCCGGCCTGTGCCAGCGTTCCAGCTTGGAATGCATCCCCTCTTTGCGGTTAACGCCCGCTATTACGCCTGATGGCTACTGGCGAAGCTGCCTAAACAGCGTTCGGTTTCCCCACAGGTTCTCCGGGAGGTCTAACAATCGCTCGTCCACGGAAGCTTTCAGCCGGAGGCTTCCTCTCTGAAGTGGCGGTTTCGAATGCCTTTATCCCTTCAACGAATCACAGAATCAAACAGAATTTAGTTATGATTGTAAGTTCCCACCGTGCAAAAGTCAAGCCCGTATCCGCTGCTTGCCGAAAACAAACAAAGAGACCTGCGATTTCGATCCGCAGGCCTTAAAGGAAACTATATGATTAAAAGGGGGTCATGTTTGTAGTATAGCGCCCGGACATTAAAGGATGATGAAGCGCTCGTTACAGTTATATTACATTTCATTAAGGCTTCTTATCTAACCCCGAAGAGCATCAGAACCGGACATTCGCCATCGCTTCCAGCACGTCCTTGAGAATCAGATAAGACTCTCCTTTGGTCAGCTTCTGCTTGTCGGTGATGAGGCTGACGGTCTTGTCGGTGACTACCCGCATCGAAACCGCCTTCTGCTCCGCCTCCTCGGGAGTCGTCTGGATTCCCGCGAGAAGGGCGGCCGTATACACCGCTTGCTTGTATGTCAGAGGCTGCTTGGCCGGCTCTCCCGTCACCTGCTTGAGAGCTTGAGACGGATCGCCCTTCAGCGCCGGGGAGAATACCCGCTTCGCGGTGAGAAGAAGGTTAACGAAGCCTTGCGGATTCGCCGCATCATCCAGCTTAAAGTCGTTCGCCACCTTGTCGTGCACCGAGCCTACCATTCCCAGGTAAACCGCGGCTTTGAGACCCGGATACGCCTTGTGCTTCATGTATTCGGTGCCCGGCTTGCCATCCGCCGAGAACGGCTTCAGGTCCATTCCCTGCTTGTTCAGAGTATCTTGCAGCCGGCTGATCAGGTCCTTCTTGTCCGCCATCTGGCGGAAGGTGACCCCTTGGTCAATGGCGATTTTGGCCGCCGCTCCCGCCGCCTGGGCCGTGGCCATCCCGACCGGGATGACGCGTGCACTTCCGTGAGCGAGAGAGTCAAAGCTCGCGCTGCGTCCCACCACCAGCAGCCCGTCCACAGCCTGCGGCACAATGCTGCGAAATGGAATGGCATACTTGTAAGGAGCGAGAATTTCGAGCCCGTTGTCCTGTGGAGAGATCCTTTGCAGGTCTACCCGGTAGGAGCCGAAGGCGATCCGGTCCGGGAAATCCCGGTTTTCCAGCACATCGATGATGCTAAGCCGGTAAAGACCCTTAATGTGGCGGGTCTCCCGCACATAAAGCTCGGGCGCCATTCCGCCCAGCTCCAGATTGGCGAATTCCGGATAGAGCTTCTTCATATACGCCAGAATATGGGGCAGCTCGTTCTCGGCCAGCTTGAAGGCTTTCGCCCGCGAAGCGGGATCGAGCGGGTCAATGCCAAAAATCTGCATGGCATTGATCAGGATCGTATCGTCATTCTGCCGGCCGACATTAAGCCCGCGCATCTTGATCTGGTCATGGGTCGGAGGGTATTTCTGCATTTCTCCGAAGCCCCAGGCGGAATGTTCGTCCGCCCCCGTTTCGCTGCTGTTGTCATTGTCCAGCCGGATCCGCACCTGCTTCCAGAACGCGTTGTCCGCATTCTTCAGACGGAAGACGACCGTGACGGCCATGCGGTCATCCGGCCGCTTCAAATCTTCCCGTCCCACGGTGTAGGGAACGCCGGCCGCGGCCGCCAGATCGGCGTCCTGTGTCGCGTCGATGACCTCCTTAGCGTGGATGGTCTGCTTGCTACCATTCTGCAGCGTGACTTGAATGCCCTCGAGAAGCTTGGTGCCCTCCGTTCCGTCCTTCATCAGAGGCTCGATGGCTTTGTTTTTGAGGGAAACGTCAATGTTTTTCTCATTCCTGACAAGAGTATGGAAAGCGTTGGCCCCCGTGTTGATGTCGAAGGACGTGCCTTCCACCATATCGTACCATTCTTTGAATATTCCATTGTTGTAGACGGCTCTTCTCTGGCCGGGAAGCGCCGAAGGTTTATCGCTGTCATAGTTGTTGTCGATCATGTTGAGCCACCCCAGGGTCATGAGACCGCCGAGGATGTCCCGGTTCTTTCCGTCGATCAGCAGCGTGTGCAAGCCGTTCCGGGCTGCGGAAACGGCCGCCGCCACGCCTTCCGGGTCGGTCCCCACTACTATGACATCATAGCTGTCCTTGGGCTTCGCGACGGTATCCACCTTCGTCAAAGGCTGGGCCACTCCTTCCGAAACGGAAATGCCCCCGCCGTATTTCTCCTTGTAATACAGGTAACTCCCGCCCACCGCCAAAAGGACGATAAACGTTGCAACTAACGTAATCCAAGCTCTCCGCATCAATTCAAACCCCTCAACCTAAGAATTAGAATGCCTGCGCCTGTGTAGGCTCAATCTTCCCTAGTTTAACATAAGTTGAAGAGGGAAGGAATTTACCAATATGTCAAAAAGACCTGCCGTTTCCAAGGGAAACCCGCAGGTCTTCTCGCTTTGGTGGACCTCCGCTTTCCATAAGCCGTCGAAAGGTTCGGCCGTTTACCGGCGCATCGTTCTTGGGACCAGCTGGACAACCTCGACAGGCTGCATCGCGTTTTCTTCGAAGGGAGGGCCTCCGTTCTCCCGGCCCAGCTCGGATACGGTGCTTTCCCCATAGGGGGCGGGCAGGGCTATAGCCACGGCGGACAGGAGGAGGGCTTCTTTGGCCGACCGGCGCATGCGAATCACGGCTCCTTTGCAGGGATTGCCTCTAGTTTCTCCTGAAAGCGGGCCGCATATCCCTGGACCCTCCAAAGCCGAAAGCCCGGGGGCTTCCTCCCGGGCTTTCCACGTAAGTGCTCATTTGCTGTCGATGATCAAGGTCACCGGTCCCCAATTGACCAACTGGACGTCCATCATCGCGCCGAAAACGCCCGTTTCCACCATCAAGCCGGTCTCACGCAGGAGGCCGTTGAAGCGTTCATACAGCTCCTCCGCCTGTGCGGGCCGCGCGGCCGCCATGAAATTCGGCCTCTTTCCTTTGCGGCAGTCTCCGTACAGGGTAAATTGCGAGACGGACAGGATCTGCCCGCCGATGTCCCGAACGGAAAGATTCATCTTCTCCGAGTCATCCTCAAAAATCCGAAGGCCGGCCACCTTATCGGCCAAGTACCGAGCATCCTGCTCCGTATCCTCATGGGTAATTCCCACCAGGACCACCAGTCCCTGCTCTATGCTTCCCGTAACCTCACCGTCTACGGTTACGCTCGCGGCTTTGCTCCTCTGAACAACCACTCTCATGTCCGGTTCACTCTCTTCTGTAACGCTAGGTTTGCATAATCCGCGTAACGGAATAGACATCCTCGATCCGCTTGATTTTCTCGACGACTGAGTGAAGATGATCGATATTCCGAATGAGGATCGTCATATGAATAAGGGCCATCTTGTTCTTGTCCGAACGGCCCGAAACGGCCGAAATCATCGTCTTGCTCTCCGATACCGCCTGCAGCACCTCGTTCAGCAGCCCCCGGCGGTCGTGGCCGGTAATCTCGATCTCGACACTGTAATTGGCCTCGACCGATTCCGCCCATTCCACCTCAATGACCCGGTTACCTTCTTCACCGTCCCCAACGGGAATGTTCGTGCAGTCGGCCCGGTGGACGGACACTCCCCGTCCGCGGGTAATGTAGCCGATAATACCGTCTCCCGGAACCGGGTTGCAGCAGCGGGCGAACCGGACGAGCAGGTTGTCCACACCCTTAACCTGAACGCCGTGGGTCGGCCGGCTCTTCTTCTCGGGAGCGGCCTTTACTTCCTTAATCTCGCTCGTCAGCTGAATCTGGGCGGCTTCCTCGTTCTCCTTGCGGAGCTTCTCGGTCAAGCGCGTGCAGATTTGAGCGGCGGTAATTCCGCCAAAGCCGACGGCCGAGAGCATGTCATCCGTGTCGTTGAAATTAAACTTGTTGGCGACCTCAAGCATCTTGTCATCGGTCATCACCGTGACCGGATCCAGGGCAAGGCGCTTCAGCTCACGCTCGATCGCTTCGCGGCCTTTGCCCACGTTCTCTTCCCGCCGCTCCTTTTTGAACCACTGCTTGATTTTGCTTCGGGTATGGGAGGATTGGGCGATCTTGAGCCAGTCCTGGCTGGGGCCGTACGAATGCTTGGATGTGAGAATTTCGATAATATCCCCGTTCTTCAACCGATGATCGAGGGGAACGATGCGTCCGTTCACCTTGGCTCCGATGGTCCGGTTCCCGACTTCCGTATGGATGCGGTAGGCAAAATCAAGCGGGACCGAGCCGGCAGGCAGCTCAATAACCTCCCCTTTCGGGGTGAAAACGAAAACCAGATCGGAGAAGAAATCCATCTTCAAGGACTCCATAAATTCCGAAGCGTCGTTCGTCTCGCTCTGGAGCTCGAGGATTTCGCGGAACCAATGCATTTTGTCCTCGAAGTTGCCGGTCGGCACTACCGTTCCTTCCTTGTAGGCCCAGTGCGCGGCGATCCCGTACTCCGACGTGCGGTGCATTTCCCAGGTCCGGATCTGAACCTCCAGCGGTTCTCCTTTAGGCCCGATCACGGTGGTATGAAGCGACTGGTACATGTTCGCCTTCGGCATCGCGATGTAATCCTTGAACCGCCCCGGCATCGGCTTCCACAGCGTGTGGATAATGCCAAGGGTTGCGTAACAATCCTTGATGTTGTCCACAATAACACGGATGGCCAGCAGGTCATAGATTTCATTAAACTGCTTGCCTCTGGTGGTCATCTTCTTATAGATGCTGTAAATATGCTTCGGGCGTCCGGAAATGTCGCTGTCTATGCCCATCTCCGACACCTTGTCTTTGATGTTATGGATAACGTCCTGAATATACTGCTCCCGCTCCGTCCGTTTCTTCTGCATGAGATTGACGATCCGGTAGTACTGCTGCGGGTTCAGGTAACGGAGGGCAATGTCCTCCATCTCCCACTTGATGGCGGATATCCCGAGCCGGTGGGCGATCGGACAGAAAATCTCCAGCGTTTCGTCCGCAATGCGGCGCTGGCTCTCCTCCGACTGGTATTTAAGCGTACGCATATTGTGAAGCCGGTCGGCAAGCTTAATCAGAATGACGCGGATGTCCTGGGCCATCGCCACGAACATTTTGCGGTAGTTCTCATTCTGCTGCTCTACCTTCGACTTGAATTTGATTTTCTCCAGCTTGGTCAGCCCGTCCACAATCATGGCGCACGTTTCGCCAAAATGCTGCCGGACGACTTCCAGGGATACGGTTGTATCCTCGACCACATCGTGCAGAAGAGCGGCGATGATCGAGGTTGCGTCCATCTGCATGTTAACTAGGATGTCGGCGACAGCGAGCGGATGCAGAATATAGGGCTCCCCGGATTTGCGAACTTGTCCCTCATGGGCCTGGTCGGCGAATTCGTAAGCTTCCTGTATTCTTTTCAGATCGCTTTCCTTGATGTAGGCGGATGCCTTGCCGATTAACTGCTCAATGCCCATTGACAAACCCTTTCCGTTTGCATGTTTTAATCCATTATGCCCCTGAACCCGTGACTTCGTCAAGAAACGAGTCGTTTGACCCCCGCGGGCAAGAAGAGCCGCCTCTCAATGAAGATATCGTCGGATTTTGTCAAAAACCCTCTGCCCATCCGGTTTCTTTTCTGTTAAGATAAGCGATGGTGAATTTTACCCTATCCGTTAACTTTCCAAAGGAGGATCCCCCATTGTCTCGTGTCATCCAAGTGAATGAACGGCCGTCCGCCGCCGAATTCATTCCCTTAAGCCTGCAGCACCTGTTTGCCATGTTCGGCTCGAACGTGCTGGTGCCCATCTTATTCAAGGTGGACCCGGCCGCCATTCTGCTCATGAACGGAATCGGCACTCTGCTCTATCTTCTGATCTGCCGCGGGAGAATTCCGGCGTTCCTCGGGTCGAGCTTCGCCTTCCTGTCGCCTGTCTTCCTAGTGCTTTCCAAGGGTTCTTACGAAGCGGCGCTGGGCGGCTTTATCGCCTCCGGGATCGTCTTCATTCTGGTGGCCCTGATCATCCGCGCGGCAGGAACCGGCTGGATTAACGTGGTCTTCCCTCCGGCGGCGATGGGAGCCATCGTCGCGGTCATCGGCCTGGAGCTGGTTCCGACCGCCGCCGATATGGCCGGACTCATCCGTCCGCTGAACAATCCTCCGGCTGACTGGAGCATGAACGCCAATACCGTCACTGTCTCCGTCATTACGCTTCTCGTCACGATCCTTGGCAATGTGCTGTTCCGCGGCTTCCTCAAGATCATCCCGATTCTGATCGGGATCATCGTCGGCTATATCGCCGGATGGCTGTTTGGGATGGTTGACTTTACTCCTGTAGCCCAGGCCGCCTGGTTCGCTCTGCCGGATTTCCGTACCCCGGTCTTCGACTGGGCGAGCATCGCGGTTATTCTGCCCGCTTCTCTCGTGGTCATTGCCGAGCACATCGGCCACCTTATCGTCACAAGCAACATTGTAGGCAAGGATCTGGCGAAGGACCCCGGGCTCGATCGCTCCCTGATGGGCAACGGCATCTCTACGGTGCTGTCCGGCTTTGTCGGGTCCACGCCGAATACGACCTACGGGGAGAACATCGGAGTACTGGCGCTGTCTAGGGTCTACTCGGTATGGGTCATTGGCGGCGCAGCCGTTTTCGCCGTCCTGCTCTCCTTCCTCGGTAAGCTGGCCGCCCTGATCTCCACGATTCCTACGCCGGTCATGGGCGGGGTGTCCCTCCTTCTCTTCGGGGTCATCGCCTCTTCCGGGATCCGGATGCTGGTGGAAGCCAAGGTGGATTACAGCCGTCCCGTTAACCTGATTCTGACGACAATCGTTCTGGTCATCGGAATCAGCGGCGCTACCTTCACGTGGGGCAACTTCTCCTTGAAGGGTATGGCGCTGGCCACGGTGGTGGCCATCGTTCTGAGCCTGCTCCTTAAACTCTTCGAAAAAATCGGCTGGAGCAACGAATCCACCGATTCGGCTCATTAGCCCTTCCCTTCGCGGAAATGAAAAAGCCTGTTCCGGTTTGCGGAACAGGCTTTTTTTAATGGCTAGGTGTTTTATGCAGTCGATAATCCGAGGATGCCCCAGGTCTAGTACTTAACCAGCGAGAACACGTCTACGCCTTCCAGCTTGTCGCGCCCGTTCAAATAGCCGAGCTCAATAAGGAAAGCCGCTCCGACGATTTCTCCGCCGAGCTGTTTGATCAGCTTGATCGTGGTAACAAGAGTACCGCCCGTAGCCAGCAGATCGTCAGCGATGAGCACCTTCTGGCCTTTCAGGATGGAATCCTTGTGAACCGCCAGCTTGTCCTTGCCGTATTCGAGCGAATAGTCGGCTTCGATCGTTTCGCCGGGAAGCTTGCCGCTTTTGCGGATGGGCACGAAGCCAACACCCAAGGAATAAGCAAGGGGCGCCCCAATGACGAAGCCCCGGGCTTCCGGACCGGCTATCAGATCAATCTCCTTATCGGAGACGGCAGCCTTCATGGCGTCGATGGCTTCCCGGTAAACCGGCCCGTTCTTCAGCAGGGTGGTAATATCTTTAAAACGGATTCCCGGCTGCGGGAAATCCGGAATGACGCGAATGTGTTCTTTAAAATCCATGTGGGTAGGTGACCTCCGTTAATGAGTTTTGGGGACAGACTGAAGCAGCAGGCGGGTCAGCTCGGCGGCTGAAGAATAAATCAGCTGCTGCTCCACCTCCTGAAGCCGCTGCCTTTGACGAAACCGCTCCGATTGGGTGAATTCCTTCTTCGCCGGAGCAGGAACGCAGCGGTAATCGGTCCCCGTATATTCGACGAGTGACAGCTCTTCAAACACTTCCATAATAAACTTAACGAGCGGCCGAGACAAGCCCGAGCGTTTACTGAAATAATTCAGGGGATCTTCCCGGCTGCCCCGGTATGTATTCTCCTGCCGGACGACGGCATACACCTGCTTGAACATGTCCCGGGTGGGAAGAATCGACTGATCGGCACTAGGATATTCCCGGAATACGGCATAGATTCGCTCCACGCCCCCTAGCGAGCCCAGAACGGCTTCCAGCTGCCCGATACTGCGGGGAAGGGAGTAAAGAACCAAATCCCGGACGGCGCCCGGTTCGGCAGCCGGATCGCCCGGCTCCAAGGAAACGATCGATCCGTCCTCTTCCGCCATCCAAAGGCGGGCACCGATGGAATCGGCCAGCCGCATAGGCTGGCGCTGGTCCCCCTCGCTGAATACCAGGAGAACCCGGGATACGGTGGCTTCCTCCTGTTCCCTCCACGCCTTCCACCGGTTGTCCGGATCCTGAATGCCCCTCCAGTCGAATACCTGAACGTCGGGAACGCGAATGTCCTGGATGATGAGCTGGGATTTCTTGGATCCGTTCCATTCGTTAATGGAAAGCTCCCCGAGCACGTCCACCCGGGATGTGGGCGAGATGCGCTCCGAGAGGAAGCTTTTGCCAAAGCCGAGGGCATCGATGGTACAGCCGTCTTCCGTTTGGTGGGCCAGCTGAAATTTAATGTGCTGCTGTTCCTTGCCCATGACCTTGCGGTCGAGCACCCGAAGGCCGTGAAAGGCGAATTTCGGTGTGGGGTTGCCCATCCCAAAAGGGGCCAGCTTCTCGAGCTGCCGGATCCACTTCATCGGATCTTTGTCCAGCTCGCACTGAAGATCCACGTTAAGCACGGGCTGGTAGTCCTCTTCCGTCAGCCATTCCGAGGCGAGCCGCTGCATGCGCTCTCTGAACTCAGCCAGGTTATCGGCGTGAAGCGACATGCCGGCTGCGGCCTGATGGCCGCCGTAGTGGGTAAACAGCTCGTTGCAACGGGTCAGCGCCTGGTACAAATCGAAGCCCGGAATGGAGCGAGCCGACCCTTTGGCCATGCCCGTTTCGGGATTAATGCCGAGCACGATGACCGGACGGTAATACTTCTCCAGCAGCTTGGAAGCGACAATTCCGATGACCCCGACATTCCAGTTCTCCTTGGCGACCACGAGCACCTTGTCGTGCCCTTCGGCGATCGACTCTTCCGCCAGCTTGACGGCTTCTCCGGTCATGTCCGTGACCAGCTGCTGCCGTTCCTTGTTGAGCCCGTCCAGGACGAAGGCCAGCCTCTCCGCTTCCTGCTCATCCTGAACCGTCAGCAGACGAACGGCGTCCTCCGCCCCTTCGAGTCTCCCGCTGGCATTGATCCGAGGGCCTAGGCCAAAACCGATATGTCCGGCCGTCACCTCTCCCCGGTCGACTCCGCACAAGCTGAGCAGCGATTTGATGCCGGGGTAGGCGGTCGTTCTCATCCGTTCCAGGCCCAGCTTCACCAGTGCGCGGTTCTCGTCCTGCAGCGGCATCAAGTCGGCTACCGTTCCGATTGTCGCGATTTCGAGAAGCTCGACGGGGAGCTCTCCTAGGAGGGCGTGCGCCAGTTTAAAAGCAACCCCGGCCCCCGCCAGCTGCTTGAAAGGATAGGGACAGCCCGGCTTCTTGGGGTTAATGACGGCCAAGGCTTCGGGAAGCTGTTCCGGCGGCTCATGATGGTCCGTTACGATAACCTCCAGGCCCAGTGACCCGGCGTAGGCAATCTCCTCCCTAGCGCTTATCCCGGTATCCACCGTGATGATCAGATCAACGCCCTGCTCCTTGGCGAGCTCCATCGCCTTCTTGTTTAGGCCATAGCCTTCGTGAACGCGGTGAGGGATGTAAAAGTCGAACCGGGCCCCGAGCCTCCGGAACAGGTGAATGAGCAGAGACGTGGAGCTGACGCCGTCCGCATCATAATCTCCGTATATTCGAATGAATTCCCCGTGTTCCAAGGCCCGTTTGATCCGGCGGACGGCGGTTTCCATCCCGTCCATAAGAAAAGGATCATGGAAATGATCCTTTCCCGCCTGCAGGAACCGTTTGGCCTGCTCTATGGTAGTAATGCCGCGAACCGCCAGCAGCCGCGCCACGACCGGCTCCACTTTAAGCTCGTGGGCCAATCGATCGGCGACGGCAGGGTCCGGCTCGCTGATGTTCCATCTGGCTTTCGAATAAAGCATGTAATCTCCTTTCGTTTTGGCGGTATGCTTAACCCCTTCTTAGTGAAGAAGCGTAGGGTAAAGATCGGCATCCGCTTCCGGACTGCTTTTGTAAGGATAGCCCGGATCGTAAGGCTGCACTTGTACAATGACTTCCGAAACATGAATAAACCGTTTAAGCAGATAATGCCGGACCATCTTGGCGATTTCGCTGCCTTCCATCACACTGATTTTGGGATTGACGCTTATTTTCGCCTCGACTACGACATAATGTCCTTGTTCTTTGGCTTTCAGGTCATCGACCGTAATAACCCCTTTAACACACTGAACCGCACGGATCAGCTCCTCGATATCATCGCGGTGCAGCAGACGGTCCATGGTCTGATTGACGGCCTCCGCCACCAGCCGGTAACCTGTCTTGAGGACAAGCAGGGAAATAAAGAGGCCTGCCGCCGCATCCAGATAGTAGAACTGGGGAATGTCATAATAGCTTCCCGCAAGTGCTCCTGCAATTCCGATAAAGGCGGCGAGCGAAGAATAAACGTCCGAGCGCCCCTCCCACGCTCCTGCCACCGACAACCGGTCGCTTAGGCGCCGTCCGGGTTTCTTGCCGTACTGGGCCAGCAGCTGCTTGCCGATCATGGTAAGGAGCACGATGACCGCCGCATACCAGCTCGGAGGGGTCCCTACTCCGTGATAAATCGTCTTAAGCGAACTCAGGGCAATCTCCAAGCCCAGCATAAGCAGCAGCACGGAGATGACAATCGCGCCCACGTACTCGGCATTTTTCCGTCTTCCGGCATATTCTTCGTCGGATGAAGGGGCGGTCCGGGTACCGACCAGCACCGCTATCCATCCTACCATATCCGAAGCCGAATGGGCGGCATCCGCCAGCAAGGCGCGGCTTCCCGCCAGCCAGCCGAACGTTCCTTTGATTACGGCAAGAAACATATTCCCGACAACTCCGACCCAAGCGGCATTCTCCGCCTGTACAACTCGCTTAGTAGACATCCGGCACCTCTTGTGGGAAAAGTATAAATACGTTCAAGACATGGCGATCAACAATGGTTCCCGTCTTGCGAACAGGACCTCTTAAACGGAAGAGTGCTAAAGATATCACTTGCAGGCGGCATGTTCAACCTCGAAAAACGAGAAGCCGCAAGAAGTCTGCGGCCCGTTTCGTCTATTCTTTTGCTGGCGTCAGCTTGCCCTGTTTCATCGATTTGTTTTTCATGACCAGCCACAGAGGGCTTGCAATAAAGATGGAGGAGTAGGCTCCGCAGAAGAGGCCGAGAATAATGGCCAGAGAGAAGTAGCGGATCGACTCGCTGCCGAAGATGAACAGGCAGATGGCTCCGACCAGAACGGTAATGACCGTGTTGATCGAACGGGTCATCGTTTGCCAGACGCTGGCATTCACCAGCTTGGCCAGATCGTCGAAATTCTTGAGCTTGGCAAAGCGCATGTTCTCCCGGATCCGGTCGAAGATAACGATCGTATCGTTGATCGAGTACCCGATAATCGTCAGAATGGCAGCCAAGAAGGGAAGATTGACTTCCCAGCGGAAGATCGAGAACAGGCTGACGACGATAAACGCGTCATGCAGCAGGGCTAGGATAGCGGCCACCCCGAAGCGCCATTCGAAGCGGATGGCCACATAGATAATAATGCCCAGGCTTGCGATCAGGACGGAGTAGATGGCCTTTTGCGCCAACTCCTTCGCCATGGTGGTATCCACGGTGTTCTCCTCGAAGCTAACCTTATCGCCGTAGGCTCCGGAGAAGCCGCTCTTGATCTTGGCTACCTCTTGCTCGGTCAGCACTTTATCGAAGCGCAGCGAGGCCCGCTCGCCGCCAACCGTGACGCTGGGGACTTCCTGGCCGGCTTCCTTCACCAGCTGCTCGGCCTTTGCTTTGTCAATGGCTTGTCCGGCCGTTACGTCGATGGTGGTTCCCGCCTTGAAGTCCACGCCCGTTGACAGGCCGAAGATCAGCAGGGAGGCGATTCCGATAGCGGTGATGATAAGAGACAGCGTAAAGAACAACCGGCGGTTCTTGACTACATCGAACCTTACATTGTAATTATAGCGCATGAATTTCGTCCTCCTTCACTCCAAAGTTCCCAGGTTTCTTGGCTGCATTGGAGCGAACAAGCAGTTGAAGCAAGAAGCGGGACAAGAATACGTTCGTGATGAAGCTGACCAGAATACTGAAGATCAGGGTAAGGGCAAAGCCCCGGATGGCCCCGGTTCCGATGAAATAAAGCACGGCACCCGCCAGAATGGTCGTGAGGTTGGCGTCCAGGATGGTCCGGAAGGAGTTTTTAGAGCCCGCCCGTAGAGCGGACAGGATGCTTTTGCCGCTGCGGATCTCTTCCTTGATCCGTTCATAAGTAATGATGTTGGCGTCGACCGCCATCCCGATTCCGAGAACGAAGGCCGCAATGCCCGGCAGCGTCAAGGTAGCGTTCAGCAGAACGAAGACGAGCAGAAGCAGCCAGCTGAACACGATAAGCGTGACCGTGGCCACAATACCCGGCACCCGGTAGAAGAAGAGCATGAAGAGAAGAATCAGACCGACGGCAATCAGGCCCGCCATAACGGTGCTGGTCAAAGACTTCTGCCCGAGCGTGGCGTCCACCTGCTGGGTGTATTTCTCCGTCAGCTTAAGGGGAAGGGCCCCCAGGTTGATGGTATCCGCAATATTTTTGGCTTCGTCCAGGGAGTAGCTTCCCGAGATGGTGGCCGTTCCGTCCGTCAGCACATCCTGAACCACGGGAGCGGAAAGCTCCTTGTCATCCAGGTAAATGGCGAGCGGCTTACCGAGAAGGCGTTTCGTCACATCCGCAAACTTGTCCTTGTCCTTGACTTGTATGGAAATCATCGGGCGGTTGTACTGGTCGTACCCCACCTTCGCCGCGCCGGGAACAAAGTCGCTTCCGATCATTTCATTCTTCCCGTCAGGTCCCCGGAAGGTAAGCTCGGCCGGCTTCTTCAGCGTCTCGCGAACTTTAGACGAGTCTACCCCGCCCGTAGCGATCCGGACGCGGATGCGGTCCTGGCCCTCCGTCGTAATGTCCGGTTCCGCGATTCCCGTCTTGTTTACGCGTTCCTCGAGACTGCGCGCCGTTTCCGTCAGGGATTCCTTCGTGACCGGCTGGCCTTCCTCAAGCGGGGTGGCCACATAAAGGATTTCGAAGCCCCCTTTCAAATCCAAGCCGAGCCGTACTTTGCTAACCAAATACGGAGTCGTTGCCCCCACTACGGCGAGGAGCAAGACCGAAATCAATAAAAATGCCGTAAACCGTTTGCGATCCATGCTAGAGTTAAGCTCCCTTCCCTATCCAATATTCCCATTATACTCACCCTCCAAAAACCAGTCAATTTCATGAAAAAGCTTACAGCTTTCCAGGCGCGCTGCCTTACGGCATGAAAAAAAGAACCTTTGCGGGGTTCTCAGAAGGGCGCTCCTTTGTAAGCCTGCATCGTAAGCCAGTTCATATAAGACGTAATTTTCAAAGAGAGGATGTCATTGACCAGACGATGCAAGGGAGGCTCCCCCGTCTTCTCGTACCGGGCCCGGATGCAGTTCCAGATGTCGTGAGCGGTCACCTGCTCGTAGCCCAGCATGACGAACTCCTCCGCTTTACTGAGGCAAAGGGCCTCCATGGCCTTCTCGCTGATGGGTTCCACCCGGTCTTCTTCCATTATGCTTCTGCCCTCCTTACCTTCCTCTCTTCCCTATTCGCCACAACGGAAGAAAATCCTGCCCGCCTTTTGAAGAAACCCCGTCCAGCAAGCGGCCACCCTTCCTGTCCAAGAAGAAAGCATGAGCTTGGCCATCGTCCGCATAATCATAGGTAGACGGCGTTGAATCCAAGCCAGGAAGAAGGTATCCAAATTGACCAACTACAAGCAATCCTTTATGAAAGGCACCCTAATTCTGCTCGCGGCGGGAATCATTAACCGGATTCTCGGATTCGTGCCCCGAATTGCGCTCCCCCGGGTGATCGGAGCGGAAGGGGTCGGCCTGTATCAGATGGGATACCCCTTTCTTATCGTCATCCTTACGCTAACAACAGGGGGCATTCCGCTTGCCGTCGCAAAGCTGGTGGCGGAGGCCGAGTCGGAAGGAAAGGAAGCCCGGGTGAGGCATGTGCTTATGATGTCCCTAGCCCTTACCAGCGGCTTGAGCCTGCTATTCACCGCCTTCTGTCTCGCAGCGGCTCCTTGGATGACTTCCGTTCTGTTCACGGACAAGCGCGTGTACTGGACCTTCCTCTGCATGAGCCCGATTATCCCTATCGTAGGCGTTTCTTCGGTCTTTCGGGGGTACTTCCAAGGCAGGCAGAACATGATTCCGACCGCCGTTTCCCAGGTGACCGAAACGCTTATTCGTATCGTCGCCATGCTGGGGCTTTCTCTGCTTCTGATGCCCTACGGGCTCGAATATGCGGCAGCCGGAGCCATGCTTGGGGTGCTGATCGGGGAGATAGGGGGGATGCTGGTCCTGCTGCTGGAGCATGCCCGCACCCGGAAAGCCTACAAGCTGTTCAAGCGCGCCACCATCGGCAGCGGGAGCTCCTTTGGAGGAAGAAAGGATGCCCTGCGCCGGCTGATCCGGCTTTCCGTTCCGGTAACGGCGAGCCGGCTTGTCGGATCCGCCTCCTACTTTCTCGAGTCCATTCTCATCGTGCAGAGCCTGGCTATCGCCGGAGTGGCTACCGTGGCCGCCACCGTGCAATATGGCGCCCTGCAGGGGATGATCATCCCCATTCTGCTGCTGCCAAGCGCTCTCACGTTCTCGCTGTCCACTTCTCTTGTTCCGTCTCTATCCGAAGCCGCCGCCCGCAAGGACATGCGGACCATCCACAGCCGGCTTCACCAGTCCCTCCGCCTTGCGCTGGTGACAGGCGCCCCTTTTGCCGTGTTTATGTATGTGCTGGCCGAGCCGATCTGCTACTACCTGTACAAGAACGGGGAAATCGGCGTCATGCTCAAAATGATGGCCCCCGCCGCTTTATTTATCTATTTCCAAGCACCGCTTCAAGCCGCCCTTCAGGCCCTGAACCGCCCGGGAGCCGCCTTGGTGAATACGCTGATCGGCTCGGTGGTCAAGCTGGCCCTCATCGCCCTCCTGGCGACGAAGCCTCAATTCGGCATTCTTGGCGCGGTGATGGCGATTATCGTTAACATCATGCTCGTCACGCTGCTTCATTGGAACAGCGTGGCCCGCCTGTTGAAGTTCCGCATGCAGGTGTCCGACTTTCTTAAGGTGGGCTCGGCCATGGGCATTACCGCCGTCTGCTGCTGGTTCATCGGCTTTGCCGGGACCACCGAAACCTCTTTCTCCCGTTTGATTCTATCCCTCTCGACCGGGCTGCTCGTCTACTTGGGGGCCATCCTTGGATTCAAGCTGATCGAGCCCGGCGATTTCAAGCGGCTTACTCTTCTTTTCCATAAAAAAAGATAACCGTA
Organism: Paenibacillus aurantius; assembly: GCF_032268605.1. Taxonomy (NCBI): domain Bacteria; kingdom Bacillati; phylum Bacillota; class Bacilli; order Caryophanales; family Paenibacillaceae; genus Paenibacillus; species Paenibacillus aurantius. The sequence goes on along the minus strand of NZ_CP130318.1, from coordinate 1,712,187 downwards.
AGGAAGCTTATTTGTCCTTTCGGTCGATAAACAGCCGGCCTTTGTAATCGATAGAGCAGAAAAAGACATCCTTGACATCCTGGACGCCCTCCGCCTGCAGCCGGTTTTTGAGCCAGAATCTCGTTTGGCCGAGCTTGGCCAGGCCTTCCTCCTGGACCTTTCCGTCCATGATGACAACCACCGGCAGGCTTTGCAGCTTATAGTCGGCCTTTGGCCCCGGAGCCTCCTCCGTCTTCTTGTCCTTCTCCACGACCGTCAGCTTGCCGGAGGTTTCGAGGATCGCGAATTCCACATCCGCCACGTCCATCACCCGGTTCTGCCTAAGCTGAACAAGGAGATCATCGAGACTGTACCGCTGCTTTCTCATCTCTTCCCGGTTCATCCGGCCGTTCTGAATCAGGATGCTGGGCCTTCCCTCAAACCAGGTTCTCAACGTTTGGTTGCGCAGCGAGACCAGGGCCAAGGTAATTTGCAGCGCAACCAGCGTAAGAATGGGAATCAGCCCCTCTCCAAGCGGTTTGCCGGTATCCTCAATGACGAACACGCCGATTTCCGCAATCATAATCGAAATGACCAGGTCCACCACCGAGAGCTTGCCGATTTCCCGTTTGCCCATAAGCCTCATCACCGCAAAAATGACCACATAAATAAGGATGGTCCGCAAAACCAGTATCCCATACTCCACCGGATTCCCTCCCGCGCCTCCCGGCTTCCAATTACCAGATAGTCTGGCCTGCGGATCCCGCCCCCATTCGAGCCCACTCCTCTCCCGCCTTACCAATTTCAAGCAGCAGCCGAATCCTTCTGGCGGACAAACCCGGTCATATTCCGGACAACCATCCCATAGAATGGTGGAAAAGGAGGTTGCTGCGGATGAAAGCATGGAAAGATTCGGAAGCCCCCCGCAAAATGCCGCATGTCTTCTCGGGCCTGCTCTACGCCTTTCTTATTATGGGGGGAGCGGCGTTTCTTCTAGCTCTGCTCCTTCTGCTTGGCGGGCAGAAGGAAGAATCCCTTCCCGCTTCCCGTTACGTCATTCACGCCATGTCCCTATTGGCCGGAGGCTTCATGGCGGGAAGGAAATCGGGAAGCCGGGGCTGGTATGCGGGCGGAATGACCGGGCTTGCTTACAGCGCCATTATTTCCCTTACGGGTTATTTGGGCTTCGACAAAGGCGTGGATTGGACCAGCGTGTGGTTCACCGTTGGGGCTTTCCTGGCAGGTGCCTTAGGCGGGATGACGGGAGTCCAAACCAAAAAATAACACGTCCTTCTCTCATCTTCACTCCCCCTTAACAATTGTGCTATAATACTTAGGTTGTTGAAGCGGCCCAACCGACTGCCTTCGGCCGGTATAACTTGGATTTCACGGGCGGAGGGGCCGGCAATTCCGGTCTTCCGCTTTTGCCTAGATTAGGGGGAGCCTTATGATTCTGTTCCACTCCATGACCGAAGTCACTGTCTGGATTACCGTAGTCGTCTTTTTTCTTCTTCTGTTCGCCTTGCGCGTCAATCCGTTCCGGGCGGCGGGAGCTTTTGTTCAGGAACTGTTTACGAACCGTAAATTCCTTCTGCACTTTCTTGCTTTGATCGGCATTTTGTTTATGAACAAAGTGGAGTTGATTCTCGAGAACCGGATGGTTCAGAAGAACGATTTCACTTCTGATATTTATCGGCTCGAAGGCGATTTTGTAGCCGCGGTTCAGCATCTCTTTCGAAGCGACTGGCTGACGATCGCGTCAAGCTTTTTTTATGTAGTGGTCTTTACCGCCATCATGGTGGCCTCACTCGGCATCTACACCTACCAGAAGAACCATAAGCTGTTTTACGCCGTTTGTTATGCCATGATGTTCAATTACATGATCGCCATTCCGTTCTATCTGTTCTTCCCGGTTAACGAAGTCTGGTACTACGCCTCCACCAAAGTGGAATTTCTGATGACTTCCGTCTTTCCGACCTTCGAACAGGAATATCGTCCCTTGTCGGGCTTGAATAACTGCTTCCCGAGCCTTCACACTTCCCTGTCCGTCACCATGGCCGTGATCGCGTGGAAATCGAACAGCGTGTTCTGGCGCCGGTTTACGATAGGCAGCGCGGCGTTTATCATCTTCTCGATCTTCTACCTGGGAATCCACTGGCTTACGGACATGTGCGGCGGTCTCCTGCTGGGCTTGTTTGCCGGAACCATGGCCCTTCGGTTAAGCGAAGGCCGCAGCCTCTTCCAGAACTACGTCGTGAGCTTTCTCAAGAATAGGGAAGTCGGCAAAAACGGTTAAACGGACAGAAACGTCCGAGGCTCGGAGAATTCCTGAAATCGGACGATAGTTATCTCAAATAAGCACCTATCCTCTTTTCGGACGGCCCTGGCGGCCATCGCGGTAAAGCGGAAGGTGCTTTTTGGTTGCTCCTGCTCCATAAGAAAAACCCCGGATAGTCCGGGGTTCGCCAGGGCCTTGCAGGAGCCTGCTTATTTCTTCTCAGGCGCCGGAGCGGCCACTGGGGCAGGTGCCGAAGCGCTTACGGAATTGATTGCCGAACGGTCAAACGTCAGCTTGGTTGCATCGTTGACCCTGAGGACGACCGTTTCGTCGTTAATCTCCATGATCGTTCCGTGCAGCCCGCCGATGGTAACGACCTTGTCCCCCTTCTTTAAGCCGCCCAGCATCATGTTGCGGGTCTTGCTCCGTTTCTGCTGGGGACGGATCAGGAGAAAATACAGCACCGCAAACATCAAGATGATCGGGAGCAGGGAATAGAGGAAGCTGCCCGATTGCTGGGTCGTTGTACCTTCCGCTAAAAACATCATTCCAAATGCCTCCTTTCGGTTAGTGGATCAGAAACCCCTCTCGTTCTCCTTCATGCCATACTGCTCAAAGAACTCATCGCGAAAATCGCCCAGCCGGTCCTCCCGGATCGCCTGCCGCACCTTTCTCATCAGATCCAGCAGGAAATGAAGGTTGTGATACGTCGTCAAGCGGATTCCGAAGGTTTCATCCGCCTTGATCAGATGACGGATATAAGCGCGGGAATAATTCCGGCACGTGTAGCAATCGCAATTCGGATCGAGCGGCCCGAAATCTTCCATGTACTTGGCGTTGCGAACGACCAGCCTTCCCTGGCTCGTCATGCAGGTGCCGTTGCGGGCAATCCGCGTAGGCAGCACGCAGTCGAACATGTCCACTCCCCGGATGGCACCCTCAATCAAGGCGTCGGGGGAACCGACCCCCATGAGGTAACGGGGCTTGTTGGCAGGGAGCAGCGGCACGGTATAGTCCAGCACCTCATACATGAGGGGCTTGGGCTCGCCCACGCTAAGTCCACCAATAGCATACCCCGGGAAATCCATGGAAGTCAACTCGGCGGCACTCTGCCGGCGGAGGTCCTCGAACATGCCTCCCTGGACGATGGCGAAGAGGCCCTGATCATTCGGACGGGCATGGCTGCGAAGGCAGCGCTCCGCCCAGCGGGTCGTCCGCTCGAGCGACTTTTTGGCATATTCATGCTCCGCCGGATACGGAGGACATTCATCAAAGGCCATCATAATATCCGATCCGAGGGCATTCTGGATCTCCATGGCCTTCTCCGGGGAAAGGAACAGCGTATCTCCGTTAAGGTGGGATTTGAACTGCACGCCGTCCTCCGAGATTTTACGCATCTCGCTCAAGGAGAAGACCTGGAAGCCTCCGCTGTCCGTCAGAATCGGCCGGTCCCAGTTCATAAACCGGTGCAGGCCTCCCGCCTTCTTGATCAATTCATGGCCGGGCCGAAGAAACAGGTGATAGGTATTGCTCAGGATGATCTGCGCATCCATGGTTTTGAGCTCTTCCGGGCTCATCGTTTTCACGGTAGCCTGGGTGCCCACCGGCATGAAGGCCGGGGTTTCGATCGTCCCGTGCGGGGTATGAACCTTGCCCAGCCGGGCCCCCGTTTGTTTGCACGTTTTGATCGGTTCGTACGTAACCGCCATAAGTTTCATCCGTCCTTTTATCTGCTAATAAATAAACATGGCATCACCGAAGCTGAAGAAGCGGTACTCCTTCTCCACGGCTTCCTTATAAGCCCGTAAAATGTTCTCTCTTCCCGCGAGGGCGCTGACCAGCATCACGAGAGTCGATTTGGGTAAGTGGAAATTCGTCAGCAAGGCATCCACGACGAGCAGGGGTACCCCCGGATAGATGAAAATATCCGTCCAGCCCGAACAAGCCATCAGGGTTCCTTCCGGAAGCCCAGCATCCCGGCTAATCCGCGCGGCCGACTCCAGCGTCCGGGCCGAGGTCGTCCCTACCGCCGCCACCTTGCCCCCTTCCGCTTTAACCCGGTTGATCAGCTCGGCGGTTTCGGGCGGCAGCTCGAAATATTCCTCATGCATCCGATGCTCCTCCACCTTGTCGGCGGAGACGGGACGGAAGGTCCCGAGCCCCACATGCAGGGTCAGGTAGGCGATATGAACCCCGCACTCCCGAAGCCTCTCCAGATAAGCCTGGGTAAAATGAAGCCCGGCCGTCGGAGCGGCCGCCGACCCTTCATGCTTGGCGTAGACCGTCTGGTACCGTTCCTTCTCGGACAGCTGTTCCTTGATGTAGGGAGGAAGAGGCATCTGCCCGAGACGCTCCAAAATTTCCGCAAAAATTCCTTTATAGGTGAACCGGAGCACCCGGCCCCCCATGTCGCTCGCCTCTTCAATAACGGCGGTAAGCGGAGCTTCCCCACCGGCCCCCGCTTCCGCCACGCCGAATTGAATCTGGGCCCCAACGGGAAGCTTCTTCCCGGGCTTGACCAACGCTTCCCAGCGATCCTCTCCGAGGGCCTTCAGAAGCAGTACCTCCGCCTTCGCTCCGGTATCCGCTTTGAAGCCAAAAAGCCGGGCTGGAATTACCCGTGTGTCGTTCAACACGAGTACGTCCCCGGCTTTCAGAAATTGATCCAGCTGCTCGAACATCAGGTGATCGACCGCCCCCGTCTCCTTGTTCAGGGCCAGCAGACGCGAACCCGTCCGGTTGGGCAGGGGCGTCTGGGCAATCAGTGATTCGGGCAGCTCATAATCAAACAAATCTACGTTCATGTATTCTTCAGTCCTTAACGATAGTAGCTCCGGAATAATAGTATGTCAGAATGTAGCGGTAATCATTCCCTTGCTCCGCCATCGCCCGGGCTCCCCATTGGGACATGCCCAAGCCGTGGCCATACCCTTTTCCGGTGAACAGAAACTGGGCGTCGGCCGTAGCAAGCCGTACCTTCCCACCACCGTCCATCATATACAGATTGTCTCCTTGAAGCGGCGTGGAGGTTCCTTGTGCGCTCAGGACATTCAAAGTGCCTGGTCCCCGGCCCGTTATCTCCTGCTTCGTTCCGTTTGCTCCTAGTACAGTATACCGTCCGGTCTCCTCGATATCAAACAGCGTACTCGGGAGCCCGTTCAGCATGGTACGGAAGCTGTCCGCGTAAGGTACCTTGATTTCACTTCCGTTAACCTTTAAGGAAATCACCCGGTTGGAAGGCCCCCTCGCTCCGGTCTCCAGACGGGTCAGCAGTCCCGACAGCGGAGACGTCAAGCCGGCGTTAATCTTCGGAAGCAGAACATCGGCTTTATAGGGACCGCGAATCCAGGCGTACTCGGTCGATTCCGGTGTACTGCCGATAATGGTGACGCGCTCGGCCGCAGCAAGCTGCCCGAGGACTACGCTGTTATTCTGGTTCGTTGTAGGAATCGACCGAACATTGACCACTTCGGTAGCCTGGTAGACCGGCAGGCCGGCCGGGTTCTTCTTGCCCGTGTCCTTCAAATAGGAAGGATGAACATACCCGACAGCCCCGTCCTTACGGACAACCTTGTACCATACCGGCTTGTCCTTCGAAGCTCTTTCGTCCGGACTCGGGACGCTCTTCAGGTAAGGAACACCGGCGTTCCACACTTCGGAGGATTCCGACGACATGCCTCCGGCATTGGAGGAGTAGTAGGGAGTGATCAGAGCCCCGGTCTTGTCGGCCAGCATTTCTCCGCGTGTCGCTTCCACGGCCTGGGTCACATCCGCATATTCATTTCCGTTGTATGCCTGGTCCGCCACGCTGTCGCTTACATGGGCGATCTGGTATTTGAGTCCCGCCTTCGCGGCGTAGGTTCGGGCCGCAACCGCCTGGGCTTTCAGGGCTTCCTTCGGCCATCCCGTATTCATCTCCGAGGTGACGACCGAATACAGATACTCCTCGAAAGGAAGCTCGTTAATGACGGCAAGCTTGCTGTTGAAGGGGCTGAGTTCGATCGTTCCCCGGTAGGCCCGATTCTTTTCTTTCACTTGAATCTTCGATTGCTTGGGCGAAACCAGCACCTTCTCCCCGTTGCTGTTGAAGGAATAGTGGGTGAGGCCCGAAGCCCCGTTCGTGCTGGCCGAAACATCCGTCCGTTTCATTAGATAAGGAGCTGCGGCATCCACAGGGGCAAGCGTAAGCCCGGGAGCGGCCGCAAGGGCTTGTGCCTTAACGGCTTCTAACCGGCTGGCTTCGCTTTCGCCGCCGAGCCACAGCGAATAAACCGGAATGCCGGCGTTCTCCTGAAGCACCAGCTCGGTCATGACTCCTGCCGCGGCCAAGGCGCTCTTCTGCTTAAGGGCTTCGGCTTCGCTCGAGAAGCTGCCGGTATTCCAGTATAGCGTTCCGCCCAAGCTCGTCCCGGCGGAATAGGCGGCCATTTCAGGCTTGGTAGTGAGCGCTGCCTTGGCTGCCGTTGCCTCGGCTAAGGTAACGTAGGGACCCGCCACGACCTGGTAAACCGGCTTGCCCAGGCTCTCATTCTTATAGATAAAGGAATTTTGCCCGGCCGCAGCCGCACTCTTGCCGGCGGCTTGCGCAGCGGCCCAATCGCCGGTCGTCAGCACTTTGACGGAATATCCGTTCAGACTGGCTTTGACCGCTTGGGGACCATTGACGGTATCGAGCGGAGCCGCTCCCGCAGCCGTCCGGATTCCCAGCGTTAATCCGCCGTCGGCGGAAAGGGTGACACTTGCGGTGTTGACCTTGTATTTATCCGCATTGATATACAAGGCGACCCGGATCGTATCCAGCTTGGGAGCAGCGGCCTGAGCCGGCTTCTCCCATCCGGGGGAGCCCGCCAGGGCAAAAGTAACAGCAGCAGTCAGGATAAGCTTCGTAGGACGGTTCAGCTTCCATTTCATGGGGCAGAGAATCTCCTTTTGGTCGTTAGCGTTATAAAGGGTTAGACTCCCCTCCGCGTAAAAAGTTGCTGCTTACGTCCGATTCTCGGGAGGCTCCATGCCCAAATGACGGTAGGCCAGCGGAGTAACCGCCCGTCCCCTCGGGGTTCGCTGCAGAAAACCGATCTGCAGGAGATAAGGCTCGTAGACGTCTTCTATCGTCTGGCTCTCTTCCCCGATTGTAGCCGCGATGGTATCCAGGCCGACCGGCCCTCCGCGGAAGTTGGTAACAATGGAGCGCAGCATCTTATGATCGACCTCATCGAGTCCAAGCTCGTCCACCTGGATCATCTGAAGGGCCATCCGAGCCATTTCCAGCGTAATAACGCCGTCTCCCTTCACTTGGGCAAAATCCCTCACCCGTTTCAGCAGACGGTTCGCAATGCGGGGCGTTCCCCGGGACCGCATGCCGATCTCGGCAGCCGCCTCCCCGATAATCGGCACTTCAAGAATGTCCGAAGCCCGGCTGACGATAAAGCTGAGCTCGTCGTTGGTATAATACTCAAGCCGGCTGACGACGCCGAAGCGATCGCGCAGAGGAGCGGACAGAAGACCCGCCCGCGTCGTCGCCCCAATCAGGGTAAACGGCGGCAGGTCCAGCCGGACGGAACGGGCGCTCGGACCCTTGCCGATAATAATGTCCAAGGCGAAGTCTTCCATAGCGGGATAGAGCACCTCTTCCACCGTCCGGTGGAGCCGGTGAATTTCGTCGATGAAGAGTACGTCCCCTTCCTGCAGGTTCGTCAGCAGGGCCGCGAGATCGCCCGGCCGTTCAATAGCCGGCCCGGAAGTCGTCCGGATGTTGACGCCCAGCTCATTCGCAATGATATTGGATAAGGTCGTCTTGCCAAGCCCAGGGGGCCCGTACAGGAGCACATGATCCAATGCCTCCTTGCGCTGCTTCGCCGCTTCTATATAAATCTTCAGATTCTCTTTCGCTTGCGTCTGCCCTATATATTCCGCCAAGAAACGGGGACGCAGGCTGAGCTCTACCGCCTGGTCCTCCATCATCAAGTTAGCGGAGATGATTCTGTCTTCCATGAAGTCCTCCCTCCGGCCTCTAACCGGACCCGCCGGCAGAAGCCATAACCGTTACCTATGGGCCGTCGCCTCTCATCCCGTGAAAGGGGATCGGGGCCTGCCCGATGAGGCTTAGAATACTGGCTGCTTGCCCGTGGTGTCCCGTCAGCCGCGGAAAAGGACCTGCAGCGCCAGCTTCACCAGTGCGTCCGCCCCTTCCGTTCCCGTGGCGGCTTCCTGCACCGCCGGCTTCACGCGCTCCACCTCGGCCTCCGTATAGCCGAGGGCCTGGAGCGCCTCCTTCGCTTCGCTCCACGGCCCCCGCGGCGCGGCAGCCGGTACGGCAGCGCTCTTCCCGACCGGACCGGCAAGCTGTCCAACCGGAAGGTCGGACAGCTTGTCCTTCAGGTCGAGCACAATCCGCTGCGCCGTCTTCTTGCCTATGCCGGGGAGGCGGGTCAGAAACGCGACATCCTCCGTGTAGATCGCGGAAACCACCGCCTCCGGCTCGCCGGCACCGACAATCCCGAGCGCCACCTTGGGTCCTATGCCGCTCACCTCAAGAAGCCGTCGGAACAAGGTCTGCTCCTCCCGGCTGCGGAATCCGAACAGGAGATGGGCGTCTTCCCGCACATGGTAATGAATAAAGAGTGTGATGCCTTCCGCCTCGCCGGCCTGCACGGCATAGGGATTGGCGCAAAACACCCGGTAGCCGACTCCGTTCACATCCAGCACCACGTAATCGGTTTCCCGGTGAACCAGGCTTCCCCTCAGAAAATCAATCATCGTTTCCCCACCCCGTTCAATTTGTCCGTCAGCACGTAGGAATGGGCGTGGCAGATCGCCACGGCCAGCGCATCCGCCACATCGTCAGGCTTGGGCACGGCGGAAAGGTTAAGAAACATTCTCACCATTTCCTGCACCTGCTTCTTCTCGGCTTTGCCGTATCCGACCGTCGCCTGCTTCACCTGAAGCGGAGTATACTCTCCTACAGGAATCCCCTTCTGTACGGCGGCCAGGATCAGCACCCCCCGGGCCTGAGCAACGGTGAAGGCCGTCGTCACGTTGCGGTTGAAGAACAGCTTCTCGATCGCCATCGCGTCCGGCTTGTACTTCTCGATGAGATGAACCGCCGAATCGTAAACGTCCTTCAGACGCTGGCCGGGATCCGTATGGGCTTCCGTCTGGATACTTCCGTACTGAACCGGGGTCAGCTTGCTTCCCTGCTTATCGATAAACCCGAAGCCGACAATGGCGATCCCCGGGTCAATTCCCAAAATGCGCAATCCACTCTCTCCATTCCTAAAGCGAACATATGTATCGTTTTTTTCATTATAGCAGATTATCGTCCCCCTGAGTACCGCCCTCCCCGCACTCTCCCGCAAATAAAAAAAGAAGCCCGCATGGCGGGCTTCTTGGACTAACCGGTGGAAAAAACCTCTTTCTAAATCAAGAGCTTAACATCGCGGCCCGCCTTTCACGCGTTCGGCGCTTTGCCTTCCGGATGGTCCGTTACGGCAAAATTGGAGAAGGTGGAGATGACGCTGTTGTACTCCTCCACATCCGAGACACGGATGCCCGCGTGAAGCTGCTCCCAGGTTTCGATCGGGAGACTGCTTTTCAAATATTGAAGATTCAGCTGGAAGAAGGTCCGAATCACCTTGTCATTCTCCGGCACGCCTTCGAACAAGGACAGGTTCCCGTTCTTGTCCAGACCGAAGTAAGCCCGGTCCTTGCATTGGCTGGAGAGGTCATCCACCCGCTCCGTAAAATGGACGCGCCCTTCCGCATCCAAGGAAACCTCCTGCGCCGGATGCTCCTTCCCATATTGGAGAACCGCTTCCGGCTTCCATACGCCGCTGTCCTCCGTCTCCTCGCCGCACAAATAAATCCTCTCCAGCAGCACGGTCCGGTCCTTCGCACTTTCCTTTACCTTCTGCAGCGGGTCGTCTCCAGCGGGCCGTTCGCTTGCTGCGACCGTCTTCATGACGGGTGCGTCCGGCTCCGGACCTTCTTCTCTTGAACCGACCCATACGGCTCCTGCGGCAAAAACCCCGGCAGCCAGTATCCATGCTCCTAAAGAAAGCCAGCGCTTGCGCAGGCGAAGCTTCTTTCTCAGCTGTTTCAAAAGGTTGGAATAGCCCATGGCAAATCCCCCTGTCCTGAAAGTTGTTTCTAGCTTTTCCAGGGGGAAGGGGGATTATGCACGGAGCGTTTCCTTACCGGTAGTAGTTTAACCAGGGCAAATTATCCCGGCTGTCGGCCTTTCTTTCGGTCTTCTCGTAAGCCGGCAGAGCGTGCAGCGCCGCCTTGGAGGACGATTTGGCTTTGCTCTTCGCAGGTTTGCGGATGGGCTCCACCTGTTCCTTGCGGAAGGAGGAGATCGGAACGTGATCTTCCTGACGGCCTCCACAGCCGCAGCCGCAGTCCTTTCCACCTTCGGCTCCGAGGACGGGATTCTCTTTTCCTCCCCCGGTGGGATAAGGAGGATAGCCCCAAGGCATGGCCCCTCCCGCATACGGGTTCATATACCCGCCCCCGTAGGGCTGCATGCCGTAAGGCTGGGCTCCATAGGTCTCCATACCATGAAGGGCAGGCATTCCATAGCCGGGCGCCGCATAGCTTTGCGGTCCATAGGCGTAGCCGTGCATGCCGTAAGGGTCCATTCCATAGCCATGTTGGCCTCCCATTCCGTAAGGGGACACACCCGGAGCTCCGTACGGCATCATGCCGGCGTCCTGACCATGAAGCCCAGGAAACGGCTGATTCTCAATCGGCGATGTTTTCTCGGCCGGTCCGGTCGGGGCATTTTCCAGCGGGCTGACCATGGAGTTTTCCATAGGACTGAACATAGCATTGGTAACCGGGGCTGCCATCATCGGGCTCACCATCGCGTTGTTGACCGGTGCCGTCATCATCGGGCTTACCATCGCGTTGTTGACCGGTGCCGTCATCATCGGGCTTACCATCGCGTTATTGACCGGGGCTGCCATCATCGGGCTTACCATCGCGTTGTTGACCGGTGCCGTCATCATCGGGCTTACCATCGCGTTCTCCCAAGGGGCGGCCTTGTTCTCTGCCGGGCTGATCTCGCCGCATCCGCAGTCTGGGCCCATCATTCCGTATGGCGCCACTCCGCCATAAGGAGGAACAGGAGGATATCCGGGTACCCCTTCATACGGCATAATGCCATGCGGCATGCAGTAATCCGGATGCATCGGGATCATGTGATGCCCCCACGGCTCCGACATCATGCCGGTGCCATACGGGGAAATCGGAGCGTTCTCCATCCCTTCGGCCTGGTAAGGATAAGGGATTCCCGCGCACGGATCCATCTGGGCGGGACCGGTCTGCCCGGGATAAGGCATATTCGGCTGAGGCTGGTAGGCCATCGGTGAGAGGAGAGGCGCATTGGGCGCAGCCTGCCCGGCTCCGAGCCCGCCCACCTGCGGCATATTGGGCATGGCCTGCATGGCCCCGAGCTCCGGAAGGTTCGATGCCGATTCCATGCCCATCATCGGAGGATAATTTCCTCCCCCAAGAGGTGCTGCTTGGGTTTGGCTGTACGGCGTGGCATAGGGATTGGCATGCATATAAGTAGAAGGCATGGCGTACCCCGTTCCCATTACTTCCGTTGCCGGCACGTGGTACTGCTCGAAAGGATGCACCGCCTGCTCGGCATAAGGCGAGACGGACGGGGCCGATGGAGCGTAAGGTGTGGGCACGGCTCCCTTGTCGGCCCATCCTCCCTTCTCCGCCGGTTTCTCCTTCTGCGCTGGCTTAGCGGTCTCGAGTGGAAGGCTAAGGGGAACCGGCTCCGCTTTGGCGGCCGGGTTCACATTCGGCACGTTGGCCTCTTTCTCCTCCAGGGGAGCTTCCTTTTCTTTGGCGAGCGGAGCGACAATCGGGTTCTCCTTCTCCAGAGGCTTAACTTCCGGAGCTTCTTTCTCCTCCTGAATAGGAGCCGCTTCCTCCTTATTCTCCTCCAGCGGCATGAGTTCCGGCACCGGGGCATTGTTCTGCTTTTGGATCGGACTCTCCATCGGCGCGTTGTTCTTTTTCCCCGAAGGCAGGATGACATTCCCCGCCCCCGCCTCGCTCGTGACCGTCGGTCCCTGGATCGGAATGAAGACGCTCATGCCGGTCATCAGAATGTTCGGGTTCGTTAGCTGCTTGTTGGCGTTGATCATGGCTTGCAGGGAGACTCCATACTTCTTGGAGAGCTTCCAGAGGGTATCGCCCTGGACCACCTTATGTTCAATCGTGCCCGGAGGAGGCGTAACCGGAACCGACCCGGACGGGATCTTGATTTTGGCTCCCACCTCCAGCGTATCGGGGTTCGTCAGTTGCGGATTGGCCGCAATGAGCTTGTCGAGGTCCACGTGATACTTTTTGGACAGCTCGTAAAGGGTATCCCCTTTCTTGACCATATGAATTTTCAAAACGGTTCCCTCCTTAATCATTTGCAAACGATACTGGGGTCCTGCCCAGAATGACATTACAGTCTATGCACGGAAATGGGCAATTGACATCCCTCTACAAAAAAAACTCCCTTTCCCGCCGGCAGGCGTAGAAAGGGAGTTCTTCAAGTGCTGCTATTCGTATACTTTCACGCCGTCGATTTCGACGACGCTGCGGAATTCCTTAAGCAGATGGGTCGTGATCGGGCCGGCTGCTCCGGAGCCGATAATGCGGGCATCCACCTCGCGAACCGCGATGACCTCCGCCGCCGTGCCGGTGAAGAAGACTTCATCGGCGACATAGACGTCATGAAGGGTAAACGGCTCTTCCTTAACCGGATAGCCGACCTTCTGGCAGATTTCGATAATGGCGGCACGGGTAATGCCTTCGAGCGCTCCCACATAGCAGGGAGGCGTGTAGACGACGCCGCGCTTCACGATAAAGATGTTATCGGACGAGCCTTCGGCTACGTAGCCTTGGGAATTCAGCATGATCGCCTCGCCGACTCCGGCCAGGTTGGCCTGGATTTTGACGAGAATGTTATTCAGGTAGTTAAGCGATTTGATCTTCGGGTTTAGCGCGTCCGGAATGTTGCGGCGGGTGGACACCGAAACGGTCTTGAGCCCGTTCAGATAAGCCTCTTCCGGGTAAATGGCCAGCTGCTCCACGATGATGATGACATTGGCCTTCGGGGAGCGGCGGGGGTCCAGCCCCAGGTCTCCGGGCCCGCGGGATACCACGAGACGGATATAGCCGTCGCGGAGCTCGTTCTTGCGGATCGATTCCACGAGCACGTTCTGCATATCGCCGAACGAAAGGGGAATATCCAGCATAATGGACTTCGCGGAATCATACAGCCGGTCCAGATGCTCCTTGCACTTAAAAATGTTCCCGTTGTAGACACGGATGCCCTCGAAGATTCCGTCTCCGTACAAGAACCCGTGGTCGTAAACGGAAACCAGAGCCTTGTCCTTCTCCACAAACTCGCCGTTTAAATAAATCCACTGTGCCATTGCTGCTATTGCACCTCCGCATTATGGTAAGAATAGCTGGGATAAGAGCCCATCAACCGGACTTGGCAGCCGATCGCCTCGATTTCAGCCAAGGCCGAAGGCAGCAGAACCGTGTCCATGGACATTTCGATATCGATGTAGAAATAATAGCTCCCAAGCCGAAGCTTGGTCGGACGGGACTCGATTTTGGACAGGTTGATCCGGCGCCAGGCAAACGCCGAAAGCACCTGATGCAGCGCCCCCGGATAATCCTCGGGCAGCGTAACCAGAATGGTGGTCTTCACGTTTTGGGCAGGCTTCAGAGCGGGACGATCCCGCCCAATTAGAATGAACCTCGTGTAGTTGTTGTCATGGTCAGTAATGTTAGAGGCCAGCACGTCGAGCCCGTACTGCTCGGCCGCGAGACGCGTGCCGATCGCCGCCGTTCCCCCATTTGGATGGTCCTTCACCATGAGTACCCCTTCGGCCGTGGAGCTTACATAGACGAGCTCCGCGTTGGGCAAATGCTCCTTCAAGAAGGAACGGCACTGAGCAATGGCCACATCGATGGAGATGACCTTCTTGATCCCGCTATAATCGGGTTTATCGGAATCGGACCCGGCGTCCTGGCGGTGACCGATCAAGTTCTGGATGGACGGATACACCCATTCCGCCTGGATGGGCAGGTTGACTTCTTCGCTGACCAGCCAGTCCATATGCAAACGGACGGAGCCGTCGATCGTATTCTCGATGGGAATGACACTCAAATCCGTCTCTCCGGTGACCGTCGCCATGCAGACATCGGAAATCAGCTTATAGGGAATAAATTCGTGCTCTTCCCCTGCAAAAAAATATCGCACCGCTTCCTGTGAAACCGTTCCGACGGGTCCCAGATAGGCAATCCGCTTCATACCCGGACCTCTCCTTTGGTTTAGCAGGCTAATCCAAGCCCTTGATTAATTGAACCGCATTTAAAAAATATACCACAAGACCTGACAAATTTAAAATGAAAGAGGGAAGCCGCCAACAAGAAAAACCCTTGACCTCAAGGGTTTTGGACCGTTTCTCCTTGGATGCTCTCGATCAAGGTCCGATTTCCCGGCGTTACGTTCCAGCACTGGACGCCGCTGCGGCACGGCTTAAGCAGCCGGATATCCGCCTCCACCTGGGCGGAGCGGAAGGCCTCCAGCAGAAAGCTCTCCAACTCCTGCTGCTTTCCGGCCTTGGAATCGACGAGGGCAAGCACTGTGGGCCCCGCTCCGCTCAGGGCCGCTCCGAGCGCCCCGTGATCCGTTGCCTCCCCCAGAATTCGTTCCATTCCGGGAATCAGCGCGGCGCGGTAAGGCTGGTGCACGGCGTCTTTCATGGCCTTCGCGATCATGTCGTACCGACCGGTTGCAAACGCCGCAACGAGAAGCGAGCTGTGGCCGATGTTGAACACCGCATCGCCCATCGACAGTTCCTTCGGCAGGACGTTCCGTGCTTTCTCCGTCGCCAGCTGGAAGCGGGGAATGGCAACCATGATCTCCAGACTCTCCTCTGGTTCGATGCGGATGTATTCCGCCCGTTCTCCGTCCCAGTAAGAAACGATCAGCCCGCCGAACAGGGAAGCCCCGACATTATCGGGATGCTTCTCCATAGCGGCCGCCATCTGAAACAGCTCGTCGTCCGACAAAGGACTCCCGATAAGAGCATTGGCGGCCGCCATCGCACCGACGATGGCGGAGGCGCTGCTGCCGAGCCCCCGGGTGAGGGGAATCTCGCTGTGCATGGAGATCTCCAGTTCCGGGTAGCTTACTCCTGCCCGCCGGAACACATCCTGTGCCACCTTGTAGATGAGATTGGACTTGTCGGTGGGAATGCCCTGCATTTCCCCGCCGTGGAGATGAATGACCGTCTTCTCGGCGACGTCCATTTCAATCCAAGAATACAGGTTCAGCGCCATGCCGAGGGAATCGAAGCCCGGTCCGAGATTGGCCGTGCTGGCCGGAACCTTCGCGCATACTTTGGTAGGGTTCATGAGACCGGCTCCTTAATGCTGCTGCGCGAAGTTCTGCGCTTCCAGACGGGAGATGGCCTCCATCACGTCCTGCTCGGTATCCTTGACGAGCACCGGCTCGGCGCTAACGCTCTTGATGGCGATGTTAGGGTCCTTAAGGCCGTGCCCGGTCAGGACGCAGACCACGGATTCGCCGCCCCTGAAGTAGCCTTCCTTCTTCAGCTTCATAACTCCCGCAATGGATGCCGCAGAAGCCGGCTCGGCGAAGATGCCTTCCTTCGAAGCGATCGTCCGGTAGGCATGCAGAATCTCTTCATCGGTCACATAGTTGATTTGGCCGCCCGATTCATTCGCAGCGTTCACCGCGCTGTCCCAGCTCGCCGGGTTTCCGATCCGGATGGCCGTTGCGATCGTTTCCGGGTTTTTGATCGGCTCTCCCTTAACAATGGCCATGGCTCCTTCCGCCTCAAAGCCAATCATCTTGGGAAGCGAGGAAGAACGACCCTTCGCGTGGTATTCCTTGAAGCCTTTCCAGTACGCTGTGATGTTCCCGGCATTCCCAACCGGGATAGCCAGGAAGTCTGGAGCTTTGCCCAGCTGATCGACCACCTCGAAGGCAGCCGTCTTCTGGCCTTCGATCCGGTACGGGTTAACGGAGTTAACCAGGGTAATCGGATGCTTGGCCGTAATTTCGCGGACGATCTCCAGCGCCCGGTCAAAATTCCCCTCGATCGCAATGACCTTCGCCCCGTAAATGATAGCCTGGGCCAGCTTGCCGAGGGCGATGTTGTTGTTAGGGATGAGCACGATGCAGTTCAAGTTTCCGCGAGCCGCATAGGCAGCCGCCGCAGCAGATGTGTTGCCCGTGGAAGCGCACATGATGGTGCGGCTTCCTTCCTCCATCGCCTTGGCCACGGCCATAACCATGCCGCGGTCCTTGAAGGAGCCCGTCGGATTAAGGCCCTCGTATTTGAAATAGACATCCAGATCCAGCTCATCCGACAGCTTCTCCGCGCGGACAAGCGGGGTATTGCCTTCCTGAAGGGTCAAAAGCGGCGTGGCGTCCGTTACAGGCAGATAATCGCGGTACGTTTGCAGCAATCCCATGTATCTCATTGTAATAACTCCTAACTGGTCTATAGATTTAGCCTTCTACGCGGTAAACGCTTTGGATGGTTTGAATGACGTCCATGGTTTCAAAATGCTTGAGCACCTTTTTCATGCTGGCCTGATTAGCATCATGAGTAATGATGATGATCTCGGCTTTCGGGTTGTTTGCATTGGGGTGCTGAAGCACCGACTCCAGGCTGACTTCATGCTCGGCAAACACTTGCGTGATTTGGGCGAGCACGCCCGCCTTGTCCTCTACGTGAAGCAGAATGAAGTTTTTGGCGGAGATCTGCTCGTCCGTCTTCAGCTTCTTCTCCTTGTAGGGAGCAAGCACCTTTCGGCCGTTGACGCCGAGCCTCAAGTTCTTCACCACCGCCACCAGGTCCGCCACGATCGAGGTGGCCGTCGGAAGCTCCCCGGCGCCCGGTCCGTAGAACATCGTTTCCCCGACCGCTTCTCCGTATACATAGACGGCGTTGAATACTCCGTTTACAGAGGAAATCGGGTGGGACGTCTTGACCATGGTCGGCTGAACGCTGATGGAAATATGGTCGTCCTGGCGTTCGGCGATCCCGAGCAGCTTAACCTCGTAGCCGAGCTTCTTGCCGTACAGGATATCCTCCTTGGTAATTCCGGTGATGCCCTTAACCGAGACGTCGCTCAGTTCCACGTTGACCCCGAAGCCGAGGGAGCCCAGAATGGTCATCTTGCGGGCGGCATCCAATCCCTCCACATCGGAGGTCGGGTCCGCTTCCGCGTAGCCCAGTTCTTGGGCTTCCTTCAGCACGTCCTCATAGGCGGCGCCTTCTTGGCTCATCTTCGTGAGGATGTAGTTGGTCGTTCCGTTGACGATCCCCATAATTTTGGTTATTCTGTCGGAAGAAAAGCCCTCCGCCAAGGTACGGATGATCGGAATGCCACCGGCCACGCTCGCTTCGTAGAGGACGTCGCAGCGGTGCTCCACAGCCTTCGCCAGAATCTCCGTCCCGTGCAGCGCCATAAGATCCTTATTGGCCGTCACGATATGCTTTCCCCGGCTTAAGGCCTCGAGAATGAAGCCTTTGGTCGGTTCGATGCCGCCCATTACTTCTATGATCACGTCGATCTCCGGATCGCGGATGATGTCCCACGGGTCGTCCGTCAGCTTCCCGGCATCCACCGCTATGTTTCTTGCTTTGGTCGGATTCTGCACCAGAATCTTCTCGATTCGGATCGGGGAGCCTACCTGCCGCTGCAGATCCTCCTGATGTCCTTCTACGATCCGCACCACTCCGGTGCCGACCGTTCCCAAGCCGAGCAGGCCTACTTTTATCGGTTTCATCTCTTTAACGGAACCCTCCTGTACATTCGGTATCTATAAAAGGCCGACCGCCAGACCGACCGGCGATCTCCTTCTATTCGCTTATCGGCATACTTCGGGACACCGTGCCCCTGCCGTCTTACCCTTGGCCGACGAGAACGGCGCGCTTGACTCCATCCTGCTCGTTCAGCTTCTTCATCAGCACATTCCAATGGTCTCCCATATGGGAGGTGTCCGCGGAGATCACCACGTTCGCCATGCCCTGAAGGGGAATCGTCTGGTGAATGGTCAGCACATTGCCCTCCAGGCCGGCGATTAACGCCAACACCTTGGACAAGATGCCGGAGCGGTGCTCGAGGTCCATGGATATGGTCACGATGCGTTCCCGGTCCAGCTTGCTGAGCGGGTAAATGCCATCCTTGTATTTATAGAAGGCGCTGCGGCTTAACCCTACCTGATCCACGGCTTCATGAATGGTCTTCACCCGTCCATGGGCGAGAAGCTCCTTGGCCTGGATCGTCTTCAATACGGCTTCGGGCAAAATGTCTTCCCGCACCAAGTAATATCGCTCCAATTGATTCTGGTCCAGCACCCGGAATACGTCCTCCCCATGTAGACTGTTGTTTCTGTATAGTGGACATTATAACGAACTTGCATGGATCCGGCAATAGGTAAAATTCATAAAGGAGAATCCAAAGACATGAGATTACGTATGATAGCCGCGGCTATGCTGTTTAACGGGGACGACCTGCTGATGATGAAAAGAGCCCCCGAGCGCACCCTGCATCCGGGCATGTGGGCGGCCGTAGGCGGTCACCTGGAGCCGCAGGAGCTGAACGATCCGGAGACCGCCTGTCTACGGGAAATTCACGAAGAAACGGGACTCCTCCCTCACGAAATCCGGAACTTCAAGATGCAGTATATCCTGATCCGGCTGAAGGACAACGAGATCCGGCAGCAGTTCTTCTATATCGGAGAGACCGTACGCCGGAATGTGAGCGAAACGGGGGAAGGCGAGCTGCATTGGATTCCCCGGAAGCATGTGCTTCAGGAGGACCGGCATATCCCTTTCGTATACCGGTCGCTTCTAGAGCACTACCTCACGTTCGGCCCCGCTCCCCACTTGTGGGTGGCCACCGCCGGCTGGACGGACCTTCCTACTCCCGGCATGCCGACTCTGCATTGGACTCCCTTGCTCGATCCGAACGTCATCTGATGGGGCTGACGGATGACCCTCTTGGACAAGCACTCTTTCCCCCCGTTGGCCGCACGCAAAAAGAACCTTCCGGTCCGCAAGCCGCGGCGGGAAGGTTCTTCGTTTACAAGGAAGGAGACGAAAAACGTTATTCGTGCTCCACAAATTCAAACTCAAAGTCCGCAATGCGGATCGTCTGTCCGTCTACCGCCCCGCGGCGGCGCAGCTCCGCATCGATACCCATGTTCCGCAGGATCCGCGCGAACCGCATAACGGCGTCATGCGAGCCAAAGTTCGTCCGCTTGATGAGCTTCTCGAGGCTCGGACTGTCGATGACGAAATCCTCGTTGTCCCGGCGGATGGTGTAGTCCTGCTCCTCCCGCTTGTCCAGACGATAGACCTTGCGCTCCTCCACCTCGGCCACTTCTTCGACCAGCGGCTGATCCGGAATGGCATCCAGGAGATCGGCGGCTTTGTAAAGCACCTCCTGAATCCCTTGGTTGGCGGCAGCCGAAATGGCAAAGATCGCACGGTCGGTTCCCGTTTCGGCCAGCTTCCGGCGGAATTCCTGCAGGTTTTCCTCCGCTTCCGGAATATCCATCTTGTTCGCTACGATCAGCTGGGGGCGTTCCTCCAGCTTGGCGTTGTACAGCTTGATTTCCTCGTTGATTTTCAAGTAGTCGTCGAAGGGATCCCTTCCCTCCGAGCCGGACATGTCCACCACATGAAGGATCACCCTCGTCCGCTCCACGTGCCTCAGAAATTCATGTCCGAGGCCGACTCCCTCGTGGGCCCCTTCGATCAAGCCCGGAAGATCGGCCATGACGAAGCTGCGCCCGTCCCCGACATCCACGACGCCGAGGTTCGGCGTAATGGTCGTGAAGTGATAGGCCCCGATCTTGGGCTGAGCGGCGGAAACAACCGACAGCAGGGTCGATTTGCCCACGCTGGGGAAGCCCACGAGACCGACGTCGGCCATTACCTTAAGCTCCAGCACGATCCAGCGTTCCTGGCCTTCCTCCCCGTTCTCGGCAATCTCCGGAGCGGTGTTGCTCTGGGTGGCGAAGCGTGTGTTACCCCGGCCCCCTCGGCCTCCCTTCGCCACCACGACCCGCTGGCCCTGCCGGGTCAGGTCGGCAATCACCTCCTGGGTATCGTCATCGATGACGATCGTCCCTGGAGGTACCTTAACGATCATGTCGTCGGCATTCGCCCCATGCATGTTCTTGTTGCGTCCCTTCACCCCGCGGTCCGCTTTGAAATGCCTTTGGTAGCGGAAATCCATCAGCGTGCGTAAGCCTTCGTCCACCACGAAGATGACATCGCCGCCGTTGCCTCCGTCACCACCGGCCGGGCCGCCTTCCGGGACATACTTCTCCCGACGGAAAGCCACGACTCCGTCGCCGCCGTCGCCGCCTTTTACAAAAATTTTCGCTTTATCTACAAACATGAATGCACCTCATTGGTTATGAAATGGGAGCCGGATCGTCACCGCCGCTCCCTCGTCTTCTTCGTTGTGTTCCAGTTGGGTCCCATCCGGATAGGAGTCTCTAAGCCCTTCCAGCCCTTGCCGGAGATTTGCCTTATCCATAACGCCGGTATAGACGAAATCAAGCAGCAGGCCTTCTTCTTCCAAATCGAAAGCAAGGCTCAGCACATTCGGCTCCCCTTCTACCGCGTTCTCGCGGAAAAGTTCGACGGTTCGGCGAATAAGCTCTCCTGCTTTCTCGCTGTCCAATGGCAGCTTGGTGAGCACGATTTCCCTTTCAATCTCGATCTCGAGCTCCATGGCTTTCTTATCCGTCCGGTACGAGTAGAAGTAGACGATAAGCGAAGGAAGGCCGAGCTTCGAGACATAGCTTTCCCGGTAGGCGTCTGCGTTTATTTTGTCCATGTAATCGAGCAGCTTATCATATTTTTTCAACCTGATGTACCCAAACAGCACCTGGAAGTCGTTCATCCAGTCATGCCGGTATTCGTTCATGGCCTTGATCAGACGGTTGTTCTCGGCCGCTTCTCGGTGTTTCCCCTGCTCCTGAACGCTCCTTCTCCAGCCGAGAAGGCCCAGCAGGCCCAACAGGGCCAGGATGACCCGGTACGGCCAGTCCATCGGAACCGCGGCCAGACCAGCCAATGACGCAACAATTAAGGCAACAGCAGGCCTTTGCAGGCTGCTCCAACGTTTCATGGTATCTCTCCCGTTCCGGCAACTCCGTCAATCCCGTCCCCTCAGTATACCACAGGTCCCCCCAAAAAGTGGAACCGAGATTTCTCTCCCCACAAGAAAAAACCCCGGCGTCGCCGCCAGGGTTCGATCGGATCTTCCTTATCTTACACTTCTACAGCGGCTGCAACCGGAGCTTCTTGAACCGGATACACGCTCACTTTCTTGCGGTCACGTCCCCAGCGCTCGAACTTCACAACGCCTTCGACTTTGGCGAACAGGGTGTCATCGGAACCGATGCCCACGTTGTTGCCTGGGTGGATCTTCGTTCCGCGTTGACGAACGAGGATGCTTCCTGCCGTTACCGTCTGGCCGTCAGCACGCTTAACGCCAAGGCGCTTCGCGATGCTGTCGCGTCCGTTCTTGGTGGAACCTACCCCTTTTTTGGATGCAAAAAGCTGAAGGTTTAATTTCAACATCTCGGTTACCTCCTTCTTTACTTAGTGGTCTTCCAAAGCTATATATTTCCCGTAGGACTCTTCAATGGAATGAAGCATGACAATCATCGATTCGAGAAGCAGCTGGACTTGCGCCTGCTGGTCCTCCTTCAGATTGCCGGGCACCGACGCCTGCAGGAATCCGTTCTTCATCTTGCTTGGCATTTCCACTCCGGTCAGCTTCTCCACGGCATTCACCGTGCCGACCGTCACCGCAGATACACCGGCGCAGACGATGTCTTGTCCCGGATCCGCATAGCGGGCATGGCCTTCTACACGAAAAGCACAGACGGTCCCTTTTTCGGCTCTCTCAATAAGAACTCGAATCATGGGTGCCTTACGCTTGGATCTTGTCGATCACAACTTTGGTGTATGGCTGACGGTGGCCTTGCTTGCGACGGTAGTTCTTCTTCGCTTTGTATTTATACACGATGATCTTGCGACCTTTGCCGTGCTTTTCTACTTTAGCGGATACGGAAGCACCGGAAACAACCGGAGAACCGATTTGCAAACCGTTGTCGTTGGAAACAGCCAGAACACGGTCAAACGTAACCGCATCGCCCTCGCCGACCGTCAGCTTCTCAATGAAGAGAACGTCGCCTTCTTGGACCTTGTACTGTTTACCGCCCGTTTCAATAATAGCGTACATTGTTGCACCTCCCTCAATAGTAAGACTCGCCTATGTCCAGGTGACGAGGCATCCGAGAACGCTCCATACTTAAACCCGACTCGTGCGGTTGGCAACACACTGAACTATTCTACCATAGCCACCTGAACAAAGCAACGGCTAATTGGACTGCCGCAGAAGCTTTCTTCCGGCGGGTTACTGCCCGTACAAAGGGTGATCTTTGGAGTGCACCTTCCCCGAGCCCCCGCAGTAAGGACAGCTGTCGAAGAACTGGCCGTCCAGCGCCTGGCGGTTCTTCTTGCGGGTCAATTCGAAAAGGCCCAGCTTCGTCCAGCCGATCATCAGCGTCTTGGTCCGGTCGGCGCGTGCGGACTCCTCCATCTGCCGACGAACCGCCTGACGGTGGTTCTCGTCCTTCATGTCGATAAAATCGACGACAATGATCCCCCCGATATCCCGGAGCCGGAGAAGCCGCACAATCTCACGCGCGGCCTCCATGTTCGTTTCGAACACGGTCTGCTCCAGGTTCTCCCCGCCCGTATACCTCCCGGTATTGACATCAATAACCGTAAGCGCTTCGGTCTGGTCCATAACCAGGTAGGCGCCGTTGTTCAGCCAAATTTTGCGGCGGAAAGCCTTCTCAAGCTCCTCCGCCACGGGGAAAGAATAGAACACCGGGATTTCCCCGCGGTACACCCGGACGCAGCGGGCCAGCTTCGGGGCCGTGTCCTTCACCATGCGGCCGATCTGTTCCGCGAGCTCCTCGTCATCCACAACCAGCTCATCAATCCCGTCGGTGAACAAGTCCCGGGCCAGGCGGGGCACGAGGGCCAAGTCCTGAAACAAGAGACAGGGGGCTTTCTGAAGCGAAGCCTCCTGCAGGACGCCCTCCCAGACGCTGTGCAGTCTCTCCCAATCCCGGCCGAGCGATTCCGCCGGCTGGCCGGCCGCTATGGTTCGGAGGATAATGCCGTCTCCGCCGCTTCGCAGCTCGTCACCGATCTGCTTCAGCCGCAGCTTCTCTTCGTTGGACTCGATCTTGCGGGAAACCGCCGTATAATCGGCGTTTGGCATATAGACGATCCAACGTCCGGGCAAGGTGAAATGGGTCGTGACCCTTGCCCCCTTGCTGCCGCTTGGTTCTTTTTTGACCTGAACGATGAGCTCTTGACCGGGGCGGACCAACTCTTGGATGCACGGCTTGTCCGCGGGCTGCTTCTCCAGGTGGGCGGGCAGGAGATCGTCCCGGTACAGAAAAGCGTTCTTCTCGAGACCGATGTCCACAAAGGCCGACTGCATGCCGGGAAGAACGTTCACCACCCGTCCTTTGTACAGATTGCCGGCCCGTTCCTTCTCGCCCGTCTGCTCCACATAAAATTCCGATAACCGACCGTCCTCCAGCAGCGCCGCTTTGCTTGTTCCGTTTGCATGATGAATGATGACCTGCTTCACCGTTCCACCCCCGGTCCTTCCTGCTTCCTATTCTACATGATCAGCTCGGAAACCGCACGGCCCGTTTTGGCATCGGTGAAGTAGGAGTCGATCAGCCTTCTCTCCGGCAGTACTCCCCGGATTCGGCCTTCGGGACCGCAGACGTAGATCAGGTGATGCCGCTCCCTCATCAACCGACGGGCCACCTCACCGACCGGAGCTTGTTCGTGGACAAGGAGGGGCTGGGCAGGAATACCCTTCCCGCGCTGGCGGGCCGCCGTTTTCTCCCGGCTCATGAGAAAGCGGATAAACTGGTAGGGAAGGTGCCGGTAACCGTACCAATTGGAATAAAGAAGGAAGACGCCAATCATGAGAAGATTGAGGTGAAGACCGGCTGTGGACAGGGTAAGAAGCGTTCCCCCAAGCAGCACGCAGGAAAAGGCCAGGCTGCTCCAGGCGCAGAAGAGCATGGCTCGGTGGTAGCTGACCCAGTAGCTGAGCACAGAAAGCAGCACCTTGCCCCCGTCCAGCGGAAGAACCGGCAGCAGGTTGAAAAGCCCGAGCATGGCATTGGCCTTCAGGAAATAATCCCACCAGCCGTCGTTATCCCAGCCTGCAGCCTTCATCAAGAGGGCCAGGGCGATCATCCAGAGGTTCTGCAGAGGCCCCGCTAAGGCTACCCACAATTCCTCGCGGGCCGGCATGCTGCCGGATTCCTCCACGACGGCCACTCCCCCGAACGGGAGGAACTGCACTTCCCGAACCGTCCAGCCGAACGCTTTAGCCGCGGCGACATGGCCCATCTCGTGAATGAACACGAGCCCGAAAAGGGTGAGCAGCTCCACAAAATAACCCGTCGCCAAGGAAAGCAGCATAAGCATAACAAACAGAGGGTGGAAGCGGTAAGCCGTTCCTCCCAGGTTAATCAAAGCGGACCACATCCGCCGGATTTAGGTATTCTTTGTCCTTCATAACGGCAAAATAAAAACTTCCCCGGCCCGTTTGGCTGTTGAGCGAGGCTTTGCCGAGCGCTTCGCCGCCCTTCACCCAGTCTCCGGCGGCCCAGGCTCCTTTATCCAGCAGCCCGTAGGTGGTCTGCAGGCCGTTCGCGTGCTGAATAACAAGGGTATAGCCGGAGGATTCCTTCAGTCCTGCGGAAAGGATACGCCCGGTATCCATGGCATGAATGACCGTTCCCGGCTCCGTCTGCAGTACCACCCATGGGTGAGAATTGGCAAAGGCAGACACGATGGTGCCGCGGGCCGGGACGTGGAAGGCTTGCAGGCTCTTGGAGGCAGCCTTGGTCTCTCCCTCCTCCCCCGGATGAAAGGCCGGAAGGAAGGAGGGCACCGCACCAAACCTCTCTTCGTACCAGACGGCGGCCCGGGTGAAATCCCATTCCCGTGTGAGCGACTGACGGACCACGGCTTGGACATCCGCGGCCCACGGGGCTTGCACCTGGAAGAGGCCCCATACCGCGGCAAACAGCACCGCGCTGACCGTCAGCCTCCATCCGATGGGACGAACCGGCCTCCCCGGCCGGTCCGTCTCCCACTCGGGGAGGGTCGGGGGCAGCCCAAGCAGCTGCCGTTCCTTAAGCTTCCACACGTACTCGGGATCCTCGAACCGCTTGTCCGGTGGTGACACCGGCAACGGCGGGTTGTCCCGATAGCCTGTGGGGAAACCGCTTGCCACTCTTGCGTTACTCGGGGCGCGCTCTTCTGTCGCTTCCGGCCGCCCTCCCCGGCTTGTCCTCTCCTGAATTTCGCGGATCCGGTCCTGCCGCCGCTGCCTCACGCTCGATATCCTTTCCATATCCGTGCCCCCGTTTCGCGATAGCTTGTTTACTCTCATCTTATGAAATGGGGATAGGGATTTATTCCGTTCGCGCTTGGAGACGGACAACCTACCGGGAATAGACGTTTCTACAAATAAAAAACCTTCCGTCGGCTATGCAACGGAAGGTAGGGGTAAGGAGAGGCAAGAAAGACACTCAGGTTCGGCCGTCACTCCAGTTCGTCCGGCTTCTCCTGGTGAACCCGGATGCTCATGACGAGTCCGATCGCCACCATATTGATCAGCAGGGAGGTCCCCCCGTAGCTGACGAACGGAAGGGTAATGCCGGTAATCGGCAT
This sequence comes from Paenibacillus aurantius, assembly GCF_032268605.1. NCBI lineage: Bacteria > Bacillati > Bacillota > Bacilli > Caryophanales > Paenibacillaceae > Paenibacillus > Paenibacillus aurantius. The sequence continues at coordinate 1,686,048 of NZ_CP130318.1, read as the reverse complement.
AAGGCCTATGAGCATGCCGACGTTCTCGAAAATCTGGAACACATACAGGGAAACGATTCCCACGATGATGTACGAGCCCCGCAAATCCTCCGTCTCCATCGAGATAATGATCATCCGGTAGATCATGATGAAATACAGGACAAGCAGGATGACGGCGCCCCGGAAGCCGAATTCCTCTCCCACCACGACAAAGATGGCGTCGGAGTAAGCGACGGGAATAAAGTTGCTGTGAACGGAGGTTCCCTTCAGATAGCCGTTCCCGGTCAAGTTCCCGGAGCCGATCGCAATCTTGGAATTTTCGCCCTGGAAGTTGGTGTCCCGGCTGCTCGTTTCCGGGCTCAGGAAGGAGTCGAACCGCTGGACCCAGTGCCCCCCGCCCATCGCCTCCATGACCTTGGAGACTTCATCATGGTAAGAGCTGAACAGAAAGACGAACAATCCGATGCTCCCCGCCACCAGCGTCGTCCCGATCAGCACATGGAGGAATTTGATGTTTCCGATCCAATACATGCCGAGCAGGATGACAATGAAGATAATGGCGTTCCCAAGATCCGGCATGAGGACGACCATCGCGAAAGGAACGGCCACAATGACGCCGATCGGGATAACATCGCGCAGCAGCTCCAGCTTCTCCCCTTCCCGCCGTCCGATGTAAGCGGCTATGGTAATGATGAGGATCAGCTTCACAAGCTCCGCCGGCTGAAAATCCATGTTAAGTCCGGGAATGGTATACCATCCCCGCGCCCCGAAATAGACTTTGCCGAGGGGGGTGTACAGACCGGCGAGAAGAATCAGCCCGATGGCATATAAATAGATGGAGGATTTCAGCAGCCACCGGAAGTTAAACAGCGCCACTCCAAAGAGGGCGACGAATCCGACCGCATAGAATACCAGGTTCTTCTTATGAAAGCCCATATCAGCGTATTTCGAGCTGATCGTAGCGCTGTAAATCAGAAACGTGCTGATTACCATAAACGCTAGGAGGATAAGGACAAGGGACCAGTCAATTCTTTTAAACTTGTTAAATAAGGGAAACATCTTATCCTATCCCATACCAAAAAATTTCTTCATCTTCGCGAACATGCTCGGCTTCTCGTTCAAAGACATGAGAGGAACCGTATCCCCCAGAATCCGTCTCGCGATGTTGCGGTAAGCTACGGCCGCCCGGGACGTCGGATTCATAACCGTCGGTTCGCCCGAATTGGCAGCCTTGATGACGTGCTCGTCATCCGGAACAATGCCCAGGAGATCAATCGCCAGCACCTGGCAAATCTCGTCTATGTCGAGCATTTCGCCCTTCTTTACCATATTCGGGCGGATCCGGTTCACCACAAGGCTGGTCGATTGCATGTTCTCTTTCTCTAAGAGGCCGATGATCCGGTCCGCATCCCGAACGGCGGCGTTCTCTGGAGTGGTCACCACGATGGCTTTGTCCGCGCCGGCTACCGCATTCTTGAATCCCTGCTCGATCCCGGCCGGACAGTCAATTATAACAAAATCAAACTCTTTCTTAAGCTCCAGAACGATTTCCCGCACACTCTCCGGCGAGACGGAATGTTTATCCTTCGTCTGCGCAGCGGGGAGCAGGTACAGCTCATCGAACCGCTTGTCCTTGATTAGAGCCTGCTTCAGACGGCATCGGCCCTCTACCACATCGACCAGATCGTAGATGATGCGGTTCTCCAGGCCCATGACGACATCCAGGTTCCGCAGGCCGATATCGGTATCGACCATGCAGACTTTCTTCCCTTGAAGCGCCAGCGCGGTGCCGATGTTGGCCGATGTCGTGGTTTTTCCCACTCCGCCTTTGCCTGAAGTGATGACAATTGCCTCTCCCATAGGCTCACTCCCTCTCTATTTGTCGATCCGGGCAAGCAGGCTGACAGGCCGGGACCTCTTACGGTTGCTCGGCCCTAAGGCCGGATGCGGTGCAGGTTATGGATCTTGTCGATCTCCATCGCTCCGTCCCGGATATAAGCGAATTCCATAAAGGCCTCTTCCACTCCCCACTCATCCGGCGGACGGCTGATGACATTCGCAATTCTCAGCTGGGTGGGTCTTAAGTGAGAAGCACCGATGATGGCATCCTCCTTGCCTTCCATTCCGGCGTGAGCCATCCCGCGCAGCGACCCCATAATGATAATATCACCGGACGCGAGAATCGATCCTCCCGGGTTAACATCTCCGAGCAGCATCAGGTTACCTTCAAAGGATACGGTCTGGCCGGAACGAACCATTCCCCGGATCACCTTGAACTCCTCGAGTCCTGGAATAATCTCATCCGTTACAGCCTGCTCCGTTTCGATCGACTGGACGAGAAGGTTGCCCCTCTTCCCGATCAATTCCCGGATCTGCTCTTTCTCCGCCTCGTTCAGAACCCGCTCTCCCAGCTTGACCTGAACGTAAATTTGAGGACCGGACAAAATCTTGTTGTGGGTTCCGGTCAGCTTCTCTTCGAGCTCCGCCAGCAGGTCGGTGTAGCGGCAGGTGTCATCCAGGACGAACAGCAGGCCTTCCTTGACTCCTTTTATATTCACATGCTGTTTCTTGGCTGGTGCCGTCATAAATGGGTATACCTCCTGGCCAAGAATAACGGCCGTCCGTCCTCGGCGGACGGGGATGATGGAATGGGCTTTACACGTCGCCGTTGTAATCCTCCGTCCGGACGCCCGCTTTCACTTTCTCGAGTAGCCTCCGCATCGGGACATAAATGACGAGGGCAAACAGCAAATTGATCAGAATGCTCGGCAGCATCTGGTACAGGAAGATGCGGTTGACGTCGGTGTGGATCACCTGAAATACACGGTAAATGCCGTAGATGAGCCACTCAAAGGCGAAGTTGCCGACCGTCACCAGAAACATGCTCGTCAAAATGCTGCTGTAGGAACGGAAGGAAATGAGACCCGCGGCGTACCCCAATAGCCCCATGCATAAGCAGTAAGGTCCGATCATCGGTCCGTAATAAACGATGTCATGAAGAAGGCCGAAACCGGCCCCGTAAAGTAGCGCGGTATGCCGGTTGACATAGATGCCTATTAGAAGAACCGCCGTCAGAAGCAGGTGAGGAGCGACGATTACGTTCTCCTGCCATTCCGGCGGTATGATCCATTTAAGCCAAGTGCCTTCTATAAGAAATAAGACGAATAGAACCAGGGTTAATCGGTTGCGGTTCATAGGCTCACCTCATGTCCGGGACTTCGACGACAAGCACTTCCCGCAGGTGAGTGAACTTGGCGGCAGGCTCCACCGTCGCCATATAATTCAGACCGAAACGGTCGACTTCCTTCGTCAGCACCTTGCCGATGACGATGCCTTTCGGGAAGATTTCCCCGAGTCCCGAGGTAATGACGACATCATTCGGAGCCAGCTCGTCCGTCTGGGGAATTTTGGTCATCACCAAAGCCTGCTTGTCGATATCGTAGCTCACGATGCCAAAGGAGGAATCCTCCTTGCCCTTGATGGTGGCGGAGATTCCTTTGGCCGCGGCGTCGGAATCATTGCCGGTCAGCAGCTGCACCTTCGAATGGAAATCCGTTACATGGGAGATCCGGCCGATCAGCCCGTCGACCGACATCACCGCCATATTCGGCTTAATGCCGTCCCGGGTGCCGAGGTTAATTGTGATCGTACTGCTGTAGGTGTCGGGACTGTAGGCTACCACCTCAGCCACATGATAAATATAATTATTGGCGGCTTTCTGTTGCTCCGTAAAGCCTAGTAAATCCTTCAGCCTCTTGTTCTGGGCTTCCAGGTCGTTCAGCCGCATCGTATCCCGGGCATACTGGGACAGCGTCATCCGCAGGGCTTTGTTCTCCTGGTAAAGCACCCGCAATTCCCCGATATCCTCAAAGACTCCCGCGATGAAGCTGGCCGGCTTGTTGAACAAGCCCTGCGTCCACGAGACGGTATCCGTAATGATTCTTTCCGGATAGGTGAGTTTCTCCCTCGTCCTCAAGGTCAACCCGAACAGAGTCATAAAGAATATCAAGGAAAGCATCAGCACAAGCATCTTTTTATTCCCCATAAGCTTGAACAAGACGGCACACCTTCTATAATTCGTTTTTAACGCTTGGATCTGCCGGAAGAGCCGCTTCTTACTTTAAAGAGATGAATGTTGTCGAGGGCTCGTCCGGTTCCGATGGCCACGCAGTCAAGCGGATTCTCGGCCACCATGACCGGCATTCCCGTCTCCCGGGAAAGAAGCTTGTCCAGGTTGCGCAGAAGTCCACCGCCGCCGGTGAGCACGATGCCGCGGTCCATGATGTCGGCGGCAAGCTCCGGAGGACATTTCTCCAGCGTAATTTTGACAGCGTCCACAATGCTGTTGACCGTATCGGCCAAAGCTTCCGTTACTTCGTCCGATGTAACCGTCATGGTCTTCGGCAGTCCGCTGACCAGGTCGCGGCCGCGGATTTCCATCGTCTCGCCCTTCTCCATGGGCAGTGCGGAGCCGATCTCGATCTTGAGCTGCTCGGCCGTACGCTCCCCGATCATGAGGTTGTACATGCGCTTGATGTATTGGGTAATCGCCTCGTCCATTTCGTCTCCCGCGATCCGGATCGAGCGGCTGGTGACAATGCCTCCGAGGGAGATGACGGCTACCTCCGTCGTGCCCCCTCCGATGTCGACCACCATGCTGCCCGTCGGCTCCCATACCGGAAGGTCCGCTCCGATAGCGGCGGCAAAAGGCTCTTCGATCGTATACGCTTCGCGGGCCCCCGCCTGCTTGGTGGCATCCTCTACCGCCCGCTTCTCCACAGCCGTAATGCCGGAAGGAACACAGACCATAACATTGGGATGACGCTGGAACAACACCCGTTGCTTTTGGGCTTGACGCAGAAAATACTTGATCATCGTGGCGGTCGTTTCGAAGTCGGCGATGACGCCGTCCTTCATAGGGCGAACCGCGCGGATGTTGCCGGGGGTCCGGCCGATCATCTTCTTGGCGGCTTCTCCCACCGCCTCGATCGTTTTCGTATCCGTCCGAAGGGCGACCACGGAAGGCTCCCTCACCACGATTCCTTTGCCTTTAACGTATACAAGGGTATTCGCCGTACCCAAATCGATCCCAAGATCCTTAGTAAATCCACCGAACATAACTAATTTGGCTCCCTTCAATGGCAGCGCGCAGCTGCCATCCCATTATATTACATGTGTCCTTTTTCCTTCAAACTCACAAAGCCCGTATCCGCAATGATGATGTGATCGAGCACTTCGATTCCTACGATTTGGCCCGCCTCTACCAGACGGGCGGTGATTTCGATGTCCTCCGGACTTGGCGTAGGATCCCCGCTCGGATGGTTATGTACGCAGATCAGGGAGGCGCTGCTGCATTTCATGGCAGCACGAAACACTTCCCGCGGATGGACGATGGAAGCGTTCAAGCTTCCCATGGACAGCGTTTCCTGGGCGATGACGTGATTTTTGGTATTCAGAAACAGGCACACAAAATGCTCCTTCTGAAGGTATCGCAAATCCTCCATAAGGAGCGCGGCGGCATCCCGGGGAGAACGAATGGTTATTTTATCATGCAGGGACGCCCGTGACAAACGACGCCCGAGTTCAATGCCTGCGCGGATCTGGAGGGCTTTGGCCTCTCCTATTCCTTTAACCCGCGTAAGCTCGTCGACGCTCATATCTACCAAATTACGAAGCGAACCGGATTCCTTCAGAACCCGCTCCGCCAGCCGGACAGCCGATTCGGCTACCGTCCCCGTACGGATTAGAATGGCGAGCAGTTCCGCGTTGCTTAATGCTTGAGCCCCAAAATGCAGCATGCGTTCTCTAGGTCGTTCTTCATTGGGAACATCGCGCAAAGTGATGCCTGGCGACTCCATCCATTCCCCTCTTTCTTGCAAAATTCTATGTAATTCGATGCAAGGGCACGAATCCATTTTATTATTATACCATGTTCTGCCTGACTGACAAACCGCCTATTTTTTCCGAAAAAATAAGGATAAGCTGGAAAAACCAACCTAAACACCGGTAGTCAGCCGCCCCGGAAATCTTCCATCTTTCGACAAAGAGGAAGCGGCCCGAAAGGCCTCGGGCATGAAAAGAGGGTCCCTGCATGAGGCAGGTCCCCTGCTTGCCGGATATAGAAGGTTCCTTCCTTCCAGACCGGAAGGAAGCTAAACGCGGCCCTCCGGCTGCCTAAAAGGGCTGATTCCAAACTCTAGAAGCATGGAATACAGGAGGTTCATCGGAAGGCCCATGACGGAGTAGAAGTCTCCGTCGATTCTCTCGACGAACAGCGAACCCAAGCCCTGCACGCCGTAGGAGCCGGCCTTGTCCATGGGCTCCCCCGTCGCGATGTACGCGCGGATCTCGTCGGGACTCATGGGACGGAAGGTCACCTTGCTGACCGAGTGGCCCACGGCGGCACTGGGCTTCTCTGTCTCGGCTCCGTGCCGGAGGCGGTAGCTCATGGACGGTCCGACGGAACGGGCCGCGGCAGCGGACTCCTGAGCCTGCTCCGGTTCACCGGCCGCCAGGCAGGCGACTCCGCTGAATACCTCGTGCGTGGAGCCCTGAAGACGGGTCAGCGTCATGAAGGCGTCCTCCCGGTCCCGTGGCTTGCCGAGCACCTCTCCGTCCAGTACCACCACCGTGTCGGATCCGATAATCACGCCTCCCTGCAGGTCGCGTTCCTTTCGGATTAGCTCGTGTACGGTTTCGGCCTTGCGGAGCGCCAGGGTCTCTACGATCTGCGCCGGAGAAAGCCCCGGCTCGACGGTTTCGTCGGCATCGCTTACCCGGATGACGTAAGGAAGGCCAAGCGTCCGGATCAGCTCCTGCCTTCGCGGAGAGGAGGAGGCCAGAATAAGCGGATGAGCGTTCGGTGACATGGGAGGCTCCTTTCGACAGCAAAGATGTCGGATTTCTTCTTAGAGCTTGCGGTAAATCCAAAAGGCGGCCACAATCCCCAGAATGCTGATCAGGTTGAGACGGATTTGGAGCGCAAGCGAATACTTGATAATGTGGAGATCGGCCCGGGGCTCCCAGGAAATCTCAGCCGATTTGGTCAGAAAAGACAGGGCCTTGACCGGCTCCAGCAGCTGGGAAACAATAGCTCCGGTGATGAGCCCGATGACGATAAAGATGATTAACGTAAACGCATTTTTTTTCATAGAATCCCTTACCTTATGTAGGATGAGTAAGAGGCCGAAAGCCTATCCCCCATTATACGGTCTTGTCCGGAGAGATACAATCGCATCACCAAAAACCGCCGGAGCTTGATCCCCGGCGGCTATCCTTCAGCTAACGAACGTTCTAGGAGGCCCCGATAATCCGGAGCAGCTCCTTCTCGGCCAATACGAACTGCATGAGATTTGTCTGCGCATTCCAAAGCGTAGCCGTGGCCGGAGCCTCCTTGTACTTGTCGAGCGACAGCTTCGCCGTGTTCATGGCGTTGTTCATCTTTTGGAGAGCGGTTTTGGCTTCGGCGGTAGCGCCGGAGGCGACCTCCGCCTGACCGGCCGTCCATTGGTCGTGGGCCTTCTTGACGGCCGTCATCGTAGCCTCGTCAAGCGGCGTCGGCTTGGCTTCCTCGAGATGAACGAGGGTCAGCCCGCTGATCATGCGGAGAAGCTGATCGGATTGGGACAGGTAGGTTTGAAGAGCCTCCGCTTTGCCGTTCCAGCGGATTTGGGAAGCCCCCGCCACCGAGACCGTTTTGGCGTAGACTTCGATCTTCTTGTCGATCAGGCTGGCGGTGACGGCTTTGGCGTCTTCCTTGCTTGCGGCAATGCCGGAGTAGACGAAGACAGTATCCCCCGGCTCCGTAACCGCCGCTACGCCCTTCTTGCGGAGCTCAGCCGCCTGGGCTTCCGCTGCCTGGGCCGTGCCGAAGCCGCCGGTCTGCAGGAACGTGTAGGTACGGGCCGGGATCGAGGCCGCTGTTCCGGCGGCCGCCTGGGCTGAAGCCGGTACGGAAGCGGCATCCGGCTTGGTGCCGCCCGCCGTCTGCGGGTCCGCCGTGCCGTTCTTGCCGGCGGATACGGCAGACTTGGAGCCTCCGCCGCCCGTTACGGACGGCAGCTCCTTGGAACCGGAATCGTCCGAGAACAGCGACAGGACGAAGAAGCCGAGGAGGGCACCTGTGGCCACCGCCCCCGTCACGGAAGCCGCCACCTTGATCCAGGGGGTTTTGGAATACCGGACGGTCCGGACCGTGCTCGGGATATACCCCCTCTCCCGAACCGTCCGGGGCGTTTCCTCCTGGTACGGTTCGTACCGGTCGTCCTCCACATACCCCGTCTCCGGGTGATGCGGCGGCTCCCATTCCTCCAGGTCCGTCGCGGAGGCTTCCCGGGACGGACGGACCACCTCCGGATGCTTATCCTGGCTGTGCCGGATGAGCTGTTCGATGCGGCGTGTTTCGGCGTCGAAGGGGCTGCTCCACGCCCCGTAGTCATTCGTATATTCGTTCAACGGCTGGGGATCCCCCACCACCCGAAATTCCTCTTCAGAAAGAGGGATGACCTTCTTCTCCCCCCCGGGAGGCTGGGTTCCTTTTCTCGGGTCAGGCTGGCGGTCCAGACGGTAAGTCAGCCGGGCTTTGTTCATTGGTTATCGCTCCCCTTGTCCATCGGTTATACTGCTATCCTATGAGACAAGAAGGGCATTTATGTTTCGTTCTAGCGGCCTTGCGGCGCATGGGCGAATACCTGCTAGGAGTCACCTTATTACGTGGCGGTCCGTTCGATCAGCAGCAGAAGATTACGGATGATATGATAAGGATCCTTCACCGGCAGCGCGACGACACGTTCGACCGGTTCCCCCGTCCGGGTACGGATCTGGATCCATTCCCTGCCCTTATCGGCCGGAAATGTTTGGAAGGTGTAAGCATGGACCAAGTCATACCATTCCAGAAAGCCGGTGTCATCCGTCAGCTGATAAGCGAGCCGGCAGGCATAGAGGGCTTCCGAGTGAGGCCACCACAGCTTCATGTCCCATGTCTCCCGGATCAGCGCCTCGAAACGCTCCGCTCCCGGATGCGGGTCGCCAGCAGGCACCCCTCCGTCCAAATCGACGTAACGGAGGAGTCCCCCGTGCTCCCGGTCCCAGCCCATCGAGAGTGCTTTTTTCAGCGCGGCGGAGCAGGCTTCGATCATCTCTTGGTCGCCGGCTTTCTCGGCCTCCGTCAGGACGAACCACAGGCTTTCAACGCTGTGGCCCGGATTCAGGTGGCGCAGCAGCAGGGTCCGGGGGGCGTCCTCGGGCCGTCCGGCGGGGATGACTTCCCGGATTCGGCAGGAGGAGTCGGTGAATAGGCTAACGATGCGCCGCGCATACTCCAGAGCCCTTCCTCGGTAGGCCTCCGCTTCCTCCATCCGCCCCAAGCCCTCCGCCGCATCGGCCAATGCCTGGCAGGAGTTGAGCAGAATCATGGCGTAGCCGTGCGCCTCGCATCCCGCAGGAATCGGATACGGCTCGCTTCGTGCCGTTTCCGCTCGAACACGCCGCTCCACATGCTCGAACAGGCTTACCGCCTTCCGATAGGCCTCTTCCTGCCCGGTTGCCCGGGCGTACTCCGCGTTTCCCATCACCACGAAGCAGTCGGCATAGAAGCTTATGTCCTGCCCCTCTCCCGGGATGCTCTCAAGCGGCTCGCCCTCCTCCGTCAGGAGAAAACGGCAGCTTCCGTCCGGCAAATACACATGGCGGTCGATGAACTCATAGGTCCGTTTTGCCTCGCGGAAATAAGTTTCCTCCTCTTCGTTCAGAACGCCCCGGCGGCACAAATCACCGATGCGCGACCAGATCCAGAGAAACCGCCCCTGTGACCAGGTAAATTTATCCCGGTGGAGGAGTGCCTCTCCCCGGTTATCAAAGCCGGTGAAGACCCCGCCGTACTTAGGGTCGACGGCTTTTTTCCAGAAAGGGAGAAGCTGTTCTGTCAGATGACGGATATAGAAGGAATGAAGATCGGTTGGGTTCATAAAAGACCGTCCTTTCTGGATAGGCGGCAGCCAAGACAAAAAGCCTCGGGTAAGAGCTTCTTGTCTTACGCTACCATACCATTTCTTCCTTCCTACTTTCCATTTTAGATTGGCGCCGTTTCCTGTCTAGAGCATTTCTGTGCGATGAACCGGACTTTCGTGACTTTTTCGGAGAATTTGGATGAAAAAAGAAGCCTCGCGGCTTCTTTTCAAAAACATTCATAAAACGGAACGATCCGTTTTCTTACTTAGAGGCTTGGCGAAGAGCCTTCGCCAGCCCGTCCGCGGCTTTCCATATGTCGCCCGCTCCCATCGTAATGACGAGGTCGCCGGATTTCACTTCCCCTTTCAGCGTCTCGAGCACCTCTTCCTTCGTCGGAATGTAACGAACGCTCGGGTTGCTGTTCTGCCGGATCAGGTCCACCAGCTTCGCGGAGGTAATTCCCTCGATCTGCTTCTCCCCTGCCGGGCTGTAAATATCGGTGATGATGACCTCGTCGGCCTCTCCGAACGCGCGGCTGAACTGTTCGAACAGGAAGTAGGTTCGCGTATAACGCTGCGGCTGGAACACAGCCACGATCCGCTTGCCGGTTGCCTTGGCCGCGCTGATGGTCGCCTGAATCTCGGTTGGGTGATGGGCATAATCGTCGATGACCAGAATGCCGTCCGTCTCCCCCAGCACCTGGAAGCGGCGCTTCGCTCCGCTGAAATCGGTAATCGCCCCCGCCGCCTTCTCAAAGGTCAAGCCGGCTTCCAGGCAGGCGATGATGGTGGCCAGCGCATTGTAAACGTTGTGCTTTCCGGGCACGGACAAGGTCACCGTTCCCAGCCGGGAACCGCGGTAGTCCACATCGAAGGATACCTTCCGGTCCCCCAGCTGAACGTTGGCAGCCGTATAATCGGCGTCAGCCTCCATACCGAAGGTGATGACCTCGCTCTTGATCGCGGGGATCATCTCCTGCAGGTAAGGATCGTCGCTGCAGACGATCGCCTTTCCGCCTTCCTGCACCTGGCTCAGAAACTGGGCGTAGGCGCCCTTCAGCTTGTTGAAATCACCGTCATAATTCTCCAGATGGTCCGCTTCGATATTCGTCACCACGGAGAGATACGGGTGATACTGCAGGAACGAGCCGTCGCTTTCGTCCGCCTCGGCAATGACGTAATCGCCTTTGCCCGCCTTGGCGTTGCTGCCCAGGTTCATGATCTCGCCGCCGATGATGTAGGTCGGGTCCGTTCCGCACTCTTCCATCACCAGGGCGATCATCGAGGACGTCGTCGTCTTGCCGTGGGCGCCGGCGACCGCAATGCCCTTGCGCTCGTTCATGAGCCGGGCGAGCATCTGGGAGCGGTGAAGGATCGGGATGTTCAACTCCTCCGCCTTCACTCTCTCCACATTGTCCCGGGATGCTGCGGTGGAGTACACTACGAGGTCCGCTCCTTGCACATGGTCCGCCTCATGCCCGATGAAGACCTGGGCGCCCTTCGCGGCCAGCTTCTCGGTCAGCTCCTGCTGGGCGAGATCGGAGCCGGATACCCGGTATCCCATCTCCAGCATAACCTTGGCAATGGCACTCATTCCATAACCGCCGATGCCGATAAAATGCACGTGTTCTGTCGTAGTCAAGTCTGCTCACCAACCTTTTTCGGAATCGGACTGATACAAAATCCACGATCGGACATCGGAGATTAAATAGAGCGTGCCGGATACCACGGCCAGATCCTCGGGCCCGGTCAGCCCGCCTAAGAGCTTAAGCGCCTTCTTCCAGTCGGGCTCCACGAAGATCTCCACCCGGTCGTTCAGCTGGCTTCGCAGCTGCTCCACCTGCTCCGCCAGCTTGGCGGCCGGAAGGCCTTTGTGGAAGTCGGGTTCCGTAATCACGAGCGTATTCACCAATGGCAGGATATGCGTCAGGAAGCCCGAATGATCTTTCGTGGAAAGCATCCCGATCATGAGGCGAAGCCGGTCGTACCGATAGGTCTCCTTCAGCGCCGCCGCCAGGGTGGCTGCGCCTTCCGGATTGTGGGCGCCGTCGAGCAGAATCCTCGGCTGGTCCGAGATCATCTCCAGCCGGCCGGGCCAGTGGGTTTCATACAGCCCCTGCGTCAGCGCCTCATCCTCAAGGAGTAAGGCGTAATACTGGCGAAGCACCTCCAGCGTCATGACCGCCACTGCGGCATTCTCCATCTGGTGATGGCCGTTCATGGAGATCGGAAGGTCCGCTATCTGCCGGAAGGGACCGCTGAAATGAAACACCTGCTTGTTCAGCTCGGAGGACACCGTCTCATAGGAGTACTCCCGGTTCATAAGATAGAGGGTAGCCTTCTTCTCCCGGGCCGTGCGTTCGATCACTTCCTTCACCTCGGGCTGGTCCACCGCGCTGATGACGGGAACCCCCGCCTTGATGATCCCCGCCTTCGCTTTCGCTACCTTGACGAGCGAATCGCCGAGGATATCCATATGGTCGTGCCCCACGTTCGTGATAACCGTAACCACCGGGCTGACGATATTCGTGGAGTCGAATTCCCCGCCGAGCCCCGTTTCCCATACGACATAATCCGGATACGTCATCTTGGCAAAATAAAGGATGGCGAGCGCCGTGCAGATCTCAAACATCGTCGGAGCCCCGAGCTCGGTTGCCTCGATCTCATCGGCCAGCGGCTTAAGCCGGTTGGCCAGCTCGAGCAGCTGCTCCTCTTCGATATCCTTTCCGTTAAAGCGCAGCCGGTTGGTAAACTTCTCCAAGTAAGGAGAGGTGAACGTCCCCACGTCATACCCGCTTTTCTGAAGAACGCTCGTCAAGTAAGCGCAGGTCGAGCCTTTCCCGTTCGTTCCGGCCACATGAATAAACTTAAGCCTCCGTTCAGGGTGCTCCAGAAGTTCCATGAAGCGTTGCATCCGCTTCAAGCCGGGCTTGATCCCGTGAACGGGAGCCCTCCGTGTAATCCAGTCCACCGCTTCGGCATAACTGCCGAAGGCGGGGACAGATGTGTCGCTAGTCTTCATCATTCCAACTCATCCTTTTACTAATATATGAAAAGACGCCCCGGAATTGTCAGGGAATTTGACCAATTGTCACAGGACGCCTACGATTCATTCAACTATTCTTGGAGCTCGGCCAGCCGTGCGGTCACCTTAGCCCGCTTATCCGCATAATCGGCCAGCTTCGCCTTCTCTTCCTCGATTACCTTGGCTGGCGCCTTCGCCACGAAGCCCTCGTTGGACAGCTTCTTCTCGATGCGCTCCACCTCGCCGTGCAGCGTCTTCAGCTCTTTCTCAAGACGCGCGATTTCCTGCGAGATATCGATCAGCCCGGCAAGCGGCAGGTAGAGCTCGGCGCCCGTCACGAGGGCGGTCATTGCCTTGTCCGGTGCCGCGAGGTCTCCGCGGATCTCGAGCAGAGAGGTGCTGCAGAAGCGGCGCAGGTACTCTTCGTTACGGGAGAGGATACCCTGGTATTCCTCGTTCGCCGGCTTCACCAAGAGCTCGATCTTCTTGCTCATCGGCACGTTCACTTCGGCGCGGATATTGCGCACCGAACGGATGATGTCCATGAGGAGCTCCATCTCCCGTACGGCTTCCGGAGCTTCGAATCCGGCCTCGTAAACCGGCCAGGAAGCGAGCGTGATCGTCTCGCCTTCATGCGGCAGGTGCTGCCAGATCTCCTCGCTGATGTACGGCATGAACGGATGCAAGAGGCGCTGGGTCCGGTCAAGCACATAGGCAAGCACCGAGCGGGTGCTTTTCTTTGCCGCCTCGTCCGTTCCGTAAAGAGACAGCTTGCTGAACTCGATATACCAGTCGCACAGATCGTCCCAGATGAAATTATACAGCAGACGGCCCGTTTCCCCAAATTCATACGATTCGTTCAAGCGGGTGACATCGCGTACCGTTTCGTTCAGGCGGTGAAGAATCCAGCGGTCGGCGGTGCCGAGCTCTCCGGACAGGTCGATATCGGCTGCGGTCATGCCTTCCAGGTTCATGAGGGCGAAGCGGGACGCATTCCAGATCTTGTTGGCAAAATTCCGCGCCTGCTCGACCTTCTCCCAGCGGAAGCGGAGATCCTGTCCCGGCGTGCTGCCCGTGGAGATCATGAAGCGCATCGCGTCGGCGCCGTACTTCTCGATCACCTCAAGAGGATCGACTCCGTTGCCTAGCGACTTCGACATTTTGCGGCCTTCGGCATCCCGCACGAGGCCGTGCATGAGAACATCCTTGAACGGGATCTCCCCTGTGAATTCGAGAGCCGTAAAGATCATACGGGCCACCCAGAAATAGATGATGTCATAGCCCGTTACGAGAACATCGGTCGGATAGAACCGCTTGAGGTCCTCCGTCTGCTCCGGCCAGCCAAGCGTCGAGAACGGCCACAGCGCCGAGCTGAACCACGTGTCGAGCACGTCATTGTCCTGCTTCAGCTTGCTGCTGCCGCAATGGGAGCAGGCTTCCGCTTCTGTGCGGGACACTTGAACCTCACCGCAGTCCTCGCAGTACCACGCGGGAATCCGGTGGCCCCACCAAAGCTGGCGGGAGATACACCAGTCTCGCACGTTCTCGATCCAGTTGAGGTACGTCCGCTCGAAGCGCTCCGGTACGAAGTTGACGCCCTTGCCCGCCTTCTGGGCGGAGATGGCGGCTTCGGCGAGCGGCTTCATCTTCACGAACCACTGCGTGGACAGATACGGCTCCACCACGGCTCCGCTCCGCTCGCTGTGCCCGACCTGGTGAACATGCTCTTCGATCTTCACGAGCACGCCGAGCTCCTTCATGTCCGCCACAATCTGCTTGCGGCATTCGAAGCGGTCGAGCCCTTGGTACTTGCCGGCGTTCGCATTCATCGTCCCCGTCTCGTCCATGACAAGAACCTGTGGAAGATCATGCCGCTTGCCGACCTCGAAATCGTTCGGGTCGTGGGCCGGGGTGATTTTGACCGCACCGCTTCCGAACTCCTTCTCGACATACTCGTCGGCCACCACCGGAATCTCCCGGCCGATGATCGGCAGCACGAGCATTTTGCCCACCATGTCCTTGTACCGCTCGTCCTCCGGATGAACCGCTACGGCCGTATCCCCGAGCATCGTCTCCGGACGGGTTGTCGCCACCGTAATCGAACCGCTGCCGTCCTTAAGAGGATACACGAGGTGGTACAGGTTGCCCTGAACCTCTTTGTACTCGACCTCAATGTCCGACAGCGCCGTACGGGCGGCCGGGTCCCAGTTGATGATATACTTGCCGCGGTAAATCAAGCCTTTCTCGTAGAGACGGACGAATACTTCCCGAACCGCATCCGACAGCCCGGCATCCAAGGTAAAGCGCTCGCGGGTATAATCGAGGGACAGGCCCATCTTGCCCCACTGCTCGCGGATTCGATTCGCGTACAGCTCCTTCCACTCCCATACCTTCTCGAGAAACTTCTCGCGGCCCAGGTCGTGGCGGCTGATTCCTTCCTTGCGGAGGTTCGTTTCCACCACCGCCTGGGTGGCGATTCCCGCGTGGTCCGACCCCGGCAGCCACAGCGTGTCGAAGCCCTGCATCCGCTTCATGCGGATAATGATGTCCTGCAGCGTAAAATCGAGCGCATGCCCGATATGCAGCATCCCCGTGACGTTAGGGGGCGGGATGACGATCGTAAACTTCTCGGCATCGGGTCTTGTTCCCGCCGCGAAGTAATTTCCTTTCAGCCAGTACTCGTACCATTTGGACTCCGCGTTTTTCGGATCGTACTGGGTCGGCATTTCGTTCTGCGTTTTCGTTTCGTTAGCTTCCGCCATGGGTAACCCTCCAAGATATGAAAATAAAAAAGCCTTCCGCCCGCAAAGGACGAAAGGCTTAAGCTTCCGTGGTACCACCTTCATTCCGCACCCATGAAAAGGGCACGGCTCTCAAACAGATAACGGCTGCGGCCGGCAGGGGACGCGGCATTCCATGAATGCGGCTTAAGGCGTTCCTGCAACTCCGGGGCGACTTCGGCAATTACATCCTGCGGGGCCTCTCAGCGTAACGGCTCCACTCTCTGAAGGGTTGGCTGCCTACTCCTCCCTTTCCAAGTCTTTCACCTATAGTTCCTTCCTATAATACCATATTCCCCGGGACAGTCAATGTTTACGGGGAGGTTAGCGGCTTTTTTCGGATTCCCGGCGTGAGCCCGGAACCCTTCTTCTCTATTACAAGCATATCCAGGTTTGTCCAAATCATAAGCTAAGAGCAGATGAAAATTTGGATAGTGGAGGCAGCCCGATGCAAAGATGGTGGTGGAAGGTGCGGTTTACGGTCAGGGGAGTGATGCTGCCTCTGATTTGCATACAGTTCGTTCGGACGCTTATTTTTCCGAATCCGTTCGATGTGTTTCTCCTGTTCGTGTTCTTCCTGCTGTACCTCGGCTTCTTGTTCAGTCTTTACTAAGAGCCCCAAAAAGTGAAGCAGATGCTGACGTAGCTTTAGTCCGATTACTTTTCGGGGACCCCGACAGGATTAATCCCCAAAAAGGGAAGCGGATGCTGACGTAGCTTTAGACCGATTACTTTTCGGGGACCCCGACAGGATTAATCCCCAAAAAGGGAAGCGGATGCTGGCGTAGCTTATTCCGATTACTTTTCGGGGAGCCCCGCCCAACATTAAACCTTACCTGACAGAAGCAAAAGCTTCCCCAAGTCATACCAAAACAAACCCGGCCTCTCTTGGCGAGCGGCCGGGTTTTTGTTTGCAGCGAGGGTCAGGGAATATAAATGATCTGCCCCTCTCCGATTTCGGGGCTCGCCAGCCGGTTGAAGAGCTGGATCTCGCGCGAATTGATGCTGTACCGCTGGGCAATCTGCTCCAGGGTCTCTTCCTTCTGCACAATGCAGATCCTCATCCGCTTGAACCGGTTCTGCTCCTTCTCCTCCCCGATGAAGAGCTTCTTCCATTCCAGCGCGTCGCTCGAAACCGGCTCGGGGGCAGGCTCGGCAGACTTAATGGCGGCCTTCGGCTCCCGCTGGACCGCCGCCTTGACGGGCTCCAGCGGATTCGGCAGGATTCGGCTGCTGACGGCCGCATGGCTGTCAGCAGCCGCCTCTGCCGCCGGGTCTTCCGCTTCTTCTTCCTGATAAGTAAAATAGGAGGAAACCGGCTGGGCCTGGGGCTGTCCGAACAACGGCTCGTACTCCGGCTTATCCGGCTGATGGTAAGCTCCCTGTTGCTGCTTGGCGACCGGCTGGTGCACCGGTGCCGGCTCTTCCGCCGCCAGCTCCTGCATCAGAGGATTTTCGTTGAATTCCTGAACCGGCTCCTCCTCGGACTCGGCTTCCGCCAGGCTGTAAGGAATCTCCTGCTCCGGCTCCCGGTAGGTGGGGGGATCAGGCTGATGGACGAAAACCTCCTCATCCTGGGCTTCCTCCCAAGCCGGAGACGAGCTGTCCAGCATCTCAATTCCATGCAGCGACAGAACTCCCGTCACATTCAAGCTGCGGTCGGACAGCTTGTCGATATCGAACTGGTCGATCTCGACGCGTATGTCCTCAACCCGGTGGACACGGTTGAAGGGCATCGTAATCTCAACCGGAATCAAATGCTCCAGCCGGCAACCCTGCTCCCCGTTATCGCCTGCATACCGGCCCGAAAGAAACAGGTGGCCCTTGATGACCGCATAGTCTCTTTCTTCCGAAACCTGAATATGAGGAACCAGCTCCGCTTCCTCCAGTTCCCTTACACCTGCCAGTCCATCCGGCAGATGAACCCGTTCGTAAATATCAAACCTCAACCCGGAACGCTGCTCCGTCATCGTTCATCCTCCCTTCATATGCCTAACGCATTTCCCTAACATTATATGGATGAGGGAAGGGGAGCATGACTATATTTTCCCTAGTGCCTTATCCGGTGGCTTTGTTGTCGAGAAAACCTCCGAATCGAAAATTAATAGGAAAGCATGAAAAATACTCACGGATAGGCCACTATTTCTAATAACGCCCGGCAGGAATTACTAGATAAGGCGACAAGGTTCAGCTTTTCGAGCGGTTTCGAAGCCATTCCAGCGTCTCGGCAAAATCGGAAGGAAAGGGGGCGTCCGCCTCTCTCTCTTCACCGGTCAGCGGATCAATCCAGCGCAGCTTCTCCCCATGAAGCGCCTGCCGCTTCATGCCCGCCACCGGACGGCCCCCGTACAAGGCATCCCCGATAAGCGGGTGGCCGAGATGGGCCAGGTGAACGCGGATTTGATGCGTACGCCCGGTTTCGAGCCGGAGCCTCACCCACGTATGGGCATCGAACGACTCGACCACCTCGTAATGGGTGACAGCCGGCACTCCGGTGGGGCTTACCCGCCGCCGGGAAGCATGATGGCGGTCCTTCCCGATAGGAGCGTCCACGGTGCCTTTCCTCTTCGGCAGGCGTCCCTCGACGAGGGCCGAGTAAATGCGTTCGATTCTCTTTTCCCTCATAGCGGCATCCAGCCGGATTTGAGCCCATTCGTTCTTGGCGTACAGCACGGGACCCGTCGTCTCCTCATCGAGCCGGTGAATGTGACGTACCCGGCACGCCTGTCCGCTCATTTCATAATAAGAGGCGATCCCATTCGCGAGCGTTCCGCCCTGCCCCGGACGGGACGGATGGACCGGGACACCTGCGGGTTTATCCGCCACGAGACAAAAATCATCCTCATACAGAATAGAAAGATCCATCCATTCCGGCTCATACCCGCCTTTCTCCGACGGAAACAGATGGAGCCGGACACGGCCTCCCTTGTACTGAATGCCTCCGCCGGCTGCGAGAGCCCGCCAGAACTTATCCGTACCCGACAGCGCTTCCTTTACGGCTCCTTCCGAAGACTGGCCTTCGCGGAGCTCCAAATGAAATTCCAACCACTCACCTTTGCGTACGGACCCCCGAATCATGGCTTCCTCGCCGCCGCGTACAGAATGGCCAAAAAGAGGAGACCGAATCCGGCCACAAACAGGAGCAGATCGAGCGGAAATCCATAGAAATTATATTTTCCCAGCAAGAGATAAACCTCCCTCTGCATCAGCGCCCTCAGGGGCATAATCCATAAATTTTAACAAATTCCTTATACTTTTCAAATAGACTCTATGGTAAGATAGATCTGGTATATTCAGGTTATGCACTTTGAGCACCAGGAGGAAAGTTAATTTGAGTTCTACGGTTCCTAAACTCGCCGGAACATCCGGCGGGATGCGCAGCTGGAGCTGGTACAAGAAGAGCTTGCTCGCTATTGCCGCCGCCGGATTTCTGGCGTCCAGTTTTCTCTTCCTTACTCCGCCCGGACTCACCATTCGTGAGAAGCTTGCGGAGACGGTCATCACGACCCAGCATCGGAATTGGGCATGGATCTTCGTCGGTGCCGAACAACGGGACCGCATGGTCGCCCAGATGCAGCAGGACATGGAGGAGATGGGCAGCGGGCATATCGACACCAGCAAAATTATCGTACCGGCCAAACGCCCGGTAGGGGATCTTATAAAAGTGGAAGACATCTCGGGGCAGTTCTGGAAAGGCAAGAAGATTTACGTCTATGACCCCAAATCCATCCGGGTCGTCGTTCCCGGCAAGGTCGGGGAAGGGGAAAAAATCACCTCCATGGTGGAACGAACCGGAGCGGTGGCCGGCGTTAACGGAGGCGGTTTCGACGACCCCGACGGCCTCGGCAACGGCTTCGCCCCCATCGGCTTTATTATGTCCGGCGGCAATTTGCTGTTTACCGGACTAGAGGGAAGCATTCCCCAGCACGTCGTCGGTTTTACGAAGGAAGGCAAATTAATCGTAGGCAAATACAGCATTAACGAGCTGATCGATCTGCACGTAACGGAAGCCGTCTCCTTCTATCCCCGCGTCATTGCGGACGGCAAGCCGCTCATTACGAGCGGGGACGGCGGCTGGGGCCGCGGACCGCGGACCGCGGTCGGCCAGAAGGCGGACGGAACCGTCATTTTCGTCGTCATCGACGGCCGTCAGGCCCACAGTGTGGGGGCTACTCTTAAGGAAGTGCAGGATCTCCTGCTTGAGGACGGGGTGATAAATGCCGGATTCCTGGACGGAGGGGCTTCTTCCGAGCTCGTGGTCGGCGATGAGCTGCTGACCAAACCGTCGAGCAAATATGGGGAACGCCGTCTCCCCTCCGCCTTTCTGGTTTTTGATGATCCCTCCTCCTACAAGGAGAACAATCCGTGGAAGGGACTCGATCACATCGATCCCGGCGGTGCGGCGACTCACGAGGAATACCAAAGGGACCTGGCCTCTCAGAAGGCCGCGAACAAGGACAAAGCGACCCCGACGCCGGCCAAGACCGCATCACCTTCGCCTAAAACGTCGGAATCGGTCAAACCGAGGGAAACCGACGAGCCTAAGCCGACGGCCACCAGAACCCCGGCCAAAACCGATCCTCCGGCTTCCACCAAGCCGGAACCGACCGCAACGCCTGCATCGGAGTCGGTACCGCCCAAGCCGACACCGCCACCTTCGACACCGAAGCCGTCGGCCCCGGCAGCCACGGCAACGCCAGGTACTACGCCACCGGCAAGTACGGCTCCAACAGCGGCACCACCTGCCTCTACGGGACCGGGCGCCACAGCTGCACCGGCAGGGTCATCCCCGACAGGCGGCAAAACCAATTGATCGGTCTGGTTCGGACTTATCCATGAAAGAACAACGGCATGGCCAGAGAAGGAAGCTGGCTTGTTGCCCCGATGCCTCCTCCCCCCGGTTCCATCAGGAACCGGGGGCTTTCGTTTTTATGGGAGAACCGCTAGGAGAAGAACCCTTCCCCTATTCGGCTAACGCAGATTCAAGCATAAAACGAGGCCGTCCCTAGTCATCTTGGATGACGATGGGAACAGCCTCGTTTTTAATGCATCATCCAGCCGCCGTCCACGTTCAGCGTCTGGCCGGAAATGAAGTCACTGTCGGACGAAGCCAGGAACAGAAAGGCTCCCTCCACATCAGCCGCCACTTCCCTCCTAGGAAAGCATTGGGCTTTGGCCAGGAATTCCCCGCTTTCCCGGATCGTCTCCCCGCTGACCTTCTCGTACTCGGTCTCGGTGAGCACCGCTCCCGGTGTAATGCAGTTTACCGTGATGTTGTGCTCTCCCACCTCCCGGGCGAGAGCCCGCGTGAAGCCGACGATGGCTCCCTTCGAAGTGACGTAATGAAGAAATTGCTTCTGGCCGGTAAAGAACGTGACCGAGGAGACATTGATGATTTTACCGTATCCCTGCTTCTTCATGTAAGGAAAGACGGCCTTCGCACAGAAGAATTGGGAACGCACGTTTACCCCCATAATGCGGTCCCACTCTTCTCCGGTAATTTCGTACCACGTCTTACGCGGGTCCATGGCGGCGTTGTTGACCAGAATATCGACCGTTCCGTACCGGGCGGCCGTCTCCTTCACCATCGCCTCCACCTCGGCCTCCACGGAAACATCCGCCCCGCAGGCAAAAGCTTCTCCCCCCTC
The DNA here is from genome assembly GCF_032268605.1 of Paenibacillus aurantius. NCBI lineage: Bacteria > Bacillati > Bacillota > Bacilli > Caryophanales > Paenibacillaceae > Paenibacillus > Paenibacillus aurantius. The sequence goes on along the minus strand of NZ_CP130318.1, from coordinate 1,664,669 downwards.
GGCGCGAATTTCCTCGACCACCTGGTCGGCGAGCTCGGGGTGGGACCGGTAATTGATCACGACACGGGCTCCCTCCCGGGCGTACCGCTTCGCCACCGCCGCTCCTATCGAGCGGGACGAACCGGTAATCAGAGCGGTTCTTCCTTGCAGCTTCATCGTCCCATCCCCCCTGCGGCACAGGAGCCCCCTTGAAGGGCCGGCCGTGCCAGTCTCGTGTACTGCTCCAGAATTCCCCGGTGCCGGAAAACGGGCGGCTTCCAGCGGCTTCGTCTTTCGTCGAAGGCCCGCTGAATTTCGTCCGGTGTCTTCTCTTTGCCGTCAATGCCGACCACGTCGATGGACCGGTTCGGAATGTCGATGCGGATGAGGTCTCCTTCCCGGACGAAGGCGATCGGGCCGCCCTCCAGCGCTTCCGGGCCGAGATAGCCGACGCACGGTCCGCGGGTGGCGCCCGAGAAGCGGCCGTCCGTCACGAGCGACGTCGTGTGCGAGAGCACCGGGTCGGAGGCGATCAGCTCGGAGAGGAAGAACATCTCCGGCATGCCGACCGCTTTAGGCCCCTGGTAGCGGACCAGAACGACGTCGCCCGGCTGGATGCGCTTCCCGACTAAGGCGTCCACCGCTTCGCGCTCGCTGTCGAACGGCCGGGCCGGGCCTTGATGCACCTGCATCGAATCGGCTACCGCAAACTTCTTGACAGTCGCTCCTTCTGGAGCAAGATTGCCCGTAAGCAACGCAAGGGAGCCTTCGTTCTTGAGCGGCTTGCCGATCGGATAGATGAGGTCCCGGCGGTTCAGCTTGTAATTCGCCAGGAACATCTCGGCGAAGGAGCGCATCTCGTTCTTCCGGTAGTGCTCCAGGTTCTCTCTCAGCGTATGGCCGGTGACGGTTAGAACGTCCAGGTAAAGATGCTCCCGGATTTCCTCCATAACCGCCGGTACGCCGCCGGCGTACCAGAACAGCTCGGTCGGGTAATGGCCGGCGGTTTTGGTATCCACCAGCACGGGAATGCTCCGGTGGATTTCGTCGAACCGGGAAGCCTCGAGCCGGATTCCCGCTTCATCAGCGATGGCGATGAGGTGCATGACCGCGTTCAGCGAACCTCCGATGGCCGAATGCACCATGATCGCATTCTCGAACGCTTCGCGCGTCAGAATGTCCCTCGGCCGCAGGTTCAACTCCATCAGGCGCATCACCTGCTGGCCGGCGGCACGGGAGGCGCGCCGGATCTCCGCGTTAACGGCGGGAATCAGCGCCGTCCAGGGCAGGGCGAGACCCAGCGCTTCCGCCATCACCTGCATGGTGGCGGCGGTGCCCATGTATTGGCACGCCCCGCAGGTCGGGCAGCAGGCCCGCTGGAAGGCGAGAAACTCTTCCTTCGACATCCGGTTCTTCTCGACCTCCACGCTCATGTGCCACAGCTCCTCGTTGCTGCGCAGGCACGGGCCGGCGCTCATTGCGCCTCCCGGCACATGGATGGCGGGGATGTCGAGGCGGGCGATGGCCATCAGATGGGCGGGGACGGCTTTATCCCCCGCGGAGGTGAGCACCATCGCGTCGAAGGGCGTGGCCAGCGCATGGATCTCCACCATAGAAGCGATCATGTCGCGGGAGGGGAGCGAATAATGCATGCCTCCGTGCGCTTGGGCCACCCCGTCACAAATGTCGGTGGTGGTGTAAATGGCGGGCTTCCCCCCCTGCTGGAAGACCCCTTTCTCGATCTCTTCCACGAGCTCGCCCAAATGATAGGAGCTCGGATGACTCGCTCCGTGCGTACTCTCTACGAGGACCTGCACTTTGTCCAGATCCTCGACCGTCCAGTCCATGGACATTCTGAGGGCATCACCCTCGAAGCTGATTTTGCGCACCTTCTGGCTTCGGCGCTCCTCCGTCTCACCGGCGGCCGACCGCTCGGGGGGCCGGCCGGAATTAGAACAATCCATCGGTTTCTTCCTCCTTACGCTGCTTGGTCCTCCCGTACAGAGGATGCTCCGTCCAATCGTCCGGATCGTCCAAAGGATAGAACGGACGGTTTACCCGGCGGAAGGGAAGGCTTTTCAAATTAGCCGAACTGTACCCCGGCGTGTCGAGAATATGAATGGAACGGGCCAATTTCCCGTAATCGGCACGAAACTGATTGGCGGACTTCACCACGACGACATCCGCATCAAGGGGCTCCAGGCCCATGCTGCGGTACATTGCCGGGTCGCCGGAGAAGGTCGGCCGCTCGGTCAGAAGGACGGAGACACGGCCCGTCTCGAAGACCGCACAGCGGCCCATGAACGCTTCCGTGTTCTTGGCGTACCCGCCCTGCAGAGTGAACCGCCCGTCCCCGATCCGGCGCACGCGGCCCTTCACCTCGAGCGGCAGTCCGAACCGGCTGCCGGCGCTGCCAACGCTAACGTACCCGAGCGGCAGGACGAGCTCCTGGCCGACGCCGGCTTCGACCGCGCGGTCCACGGCAGCCGGGTCCACCATCGTAAGCAGGCAGCTTCGGCTCCGGTGCAGGCCGCTTTCGAGAAGCGCCTTCAGGACGGCGTTGCTGTCCCCGGTGGAGCCGGCGCTCGGGCTGTCGGCCGAATCGGAGAAGACGAGCGGCCCTTCCCTTTCGGCTCGGCTGCAGCTCCGGACAAGCCCGATCATTTCCTCAAGACTGAGCAGCCGGACGTCAAAAGCCTTTCGAAGGCTCCAGAACAAGTCCGCAAGCCGTTCCGCTTCCCGAACGCCGTCTTCCCTTCTTCGCGCATCCCCAACGACCACAACCGTGCTGCCGGCTTCTTCGATATCGAGCCAAGGCTGCATAGGAAAGAGGGACGTGACGAGCGAATCGCCGCGAGCCTCTCCTTTCTCAGCCTCCATCCAGAGCTCGGCAAAGGGACCGGATGTTGATTGGCTGTTCTCCGCCGGTACGATCAGCGGAAGCTTCCGCATGGTCACGAAGGGCCGGATCTCTCCCCGTACCGCTGCAAACAGAAGCCGGGCGGCTCTCTTTCCCGTCTCGTAAAAGTCCGTATGCGGGTAGGTCCGGAAGCCGACCAGTCCGTCCACCTGCCGAACGAGCGCCCTCGTCACATTCGCATGGAGGTCCAGCGATACCACCAAGGGAACGCCCGGCCCCGCCGTCTGCCGGATGATTCCGGCAAGCTCCGCTTCGGTGTCGTCGGTTCCTTCCGCTACCATGGCCCCGTGAAGGGCGAAATAAACGCCGCCGACCGTACCCGCCTCACGGACCGCTTCCTGCAGCCGTCTCCGAAGGACCTCTTTCATCTCCCGGAAAGCATCCGCCGTCAGCATGCCGGAGGAAACCGCGTTGGCGGAAAGCACCGGGACCGTATCCACTCCCTCTTCCCCGGCGGCCTCCAGGAAGCCCTTCAGCTCGTTTTCGGTTGTAATGCCTCTTACCGCTTCCCCCATCAGCCAATGATGCCGGTAGAAATCGTCCATCGTGCTTCGGACGGGACTGAACGTATTGCTTTCCTGAATGATGCTTCCGATCAGAATCTTCATTCTCTTACTCTCCCGCCGGTCTAGCTGGAGTCGAAGGCGACCATTCCAGCAGGGTTACACTGTAAGCCGGAAGGAGCCAGCTCAGCTCTTCGCCTGGCTCCACCCTCTGCTCCTTACGCAGATCGAACCGGTGATCGTCGTCGATGCTGTAGATTTGGACCGTGTACGCCGATTCTTGGCCTTCCCACCGGACGGTATGGAGGCGGACGGACGCGCCGTATCCCGTAATGAGCACGGCCCCACTCCCGTCTTCCTGCGTTCCCGCAACGGCGCAGACCCCCCCTGTCTTGTCATCTATAACGGTCCGGATCCTCGAGGACAGCTCCGTCATCCGCTGAAAAGCCTTGAACGTGTAATACGTCTTCTGGGGCACCCCGTGATAATCGAACAGCCCGCAGAACAGGGCCGTCGGCTGCCCGTCGTAATAATTGGCGGCATCCACCCTTTCATCCTGCAGCAGAGTCAGGACAGTCGCCGTGAAGGCCGCCCCATGGGCGTTTTTCTGCTTGTCGAAGTTGCTTTTGCGGGCGTATTCGTTCCCCCGGTGCCAGATTTTCGTGAAATCCGACTCCAGAAAGTTCCACTCGTTCAAGTGGCTTTCCGTGTCCAGGAAGCCCCGGGAGTCGAGCTCGGAACGGACATGGCGGGCATGCTGGACGATTTTGTACGGGTCCCCGGTATAGGTATGCCAGGTGAAGAAATCCAGGGGAAGCTTCCGCTCCTCGCAGTAATTCAGGAAATCCGTAAGGAAGGGAAGCATCGGCCGGGCGGCCGCGTAGCCTCCTACCTTTAGTTCGGGGTTATGCGCCTTGATGGCCTTTGCCGTCGTTTCGTACAGCTCGAACAATTGCAGGGGAGTGCCCGACCACATGCGTTCGTCCAGGTCAGGCTCGTTCCATACTTCCCAATACTCGATTCCATGGCGGAATCCGCCGGCCCAGCCTTCGTTGTAATGGCGGATAATGTTCACGCAGATCCGTGCCCATTTCGCATAATCCCGGGGCGGGTGCACGTAGTATTTCCGCTTCGTATGCTCGATGCTTTCGCCCAGCCGGTAGACGATCTTCGCCCCCGTATCGAGGATGGTCTGAAGGTATTCGTCCGTGCGGGAGAAATCATAGCTGGCCGGATCCTCGGGATCCTTGTCGAAGTCCGGAAAAATGGTGTGGATGTCGACCTCCCAGGCATGAGGCCAGTTCGGGTCGTGAATGCGGACAAGCGGGATGCCCGCTTCCTTGTAATAATCGGTGACGTCGATCAGCGAACCGTAGCAGATGGGGCCGTTGTTGACCCCGTGAAGCTTGCGGATAGAGCCGGCCGGTTCGTTGAGCTTGATCTGGATATCGGACATGCGAATGGACCTCCTAAAGCGGCTCTCCCGCATTTAGCGGAAGATGATGATCCCGGTATTCCTGAGGGGTCATGCCGAATTCTTTTTTGAACACTTTAATAAAATACGGGGTGTTGAGATAGCCTACCGAGGCGGTGATTTCATAAACTTTCATCTCGCTGCTCTTAAGCAAATGGACCGCTCTCTCCATCCTCACCCGGTGCAGGTATTCCTTCAAGCCTTCTCCTGTCTCCAGCTTGAACACCTTGGACAGATAAACGGGATGCAGGTGGACCTGCTCGGCCAGCACATGAAGGGACACGTCCTTCTCCAGATGCGTATGGATATAGTCCTTGACCTGCTTGACGGCCAGCCCCCGGGTGTCCCGGATCTCCTCCGAGTTGTCCAGGGAAAGCCTCCGGCAGAGCCCGAGCCCCCATTCCTTCATCCGGGTAACCGAGAGCAGCTTGCCCATCTCCGGGAGCCCGTCGTGCTCCCCGATCCGCTCGAACAGCTGCCCGAGCGTTTCCTCGTTGACATGAGCGTAATGGTAGCAGGCGGAAGCGAGAGCGTGGTACCACTCGGCAAGCAGCTCCGGCGAATCGATCCATACTTGGTCCAACTCCTCCGCGATTCGCTCGAGCTTCCGGGCCGCCTCCTCCCACATGCCCGCTTCGAACAGATGGAGAAGCGAAGGGGGCTCATGCAGTGTCTTCAGCGCCGCCGCAGGAGCCTTCACCGGATCGTTCACGGTCATGAGCAGGCCCTCGTCCTTGCCGATTCCTCGGCGCATGGTCTTCAAGGCGGACTGGTAGCTGCCCGGCAGCGAATCCGGATAGAGGGCGGGATTGCCGATCACGACGGAGATTTCGCTGTGCAGGAAGAGCATCACGCTGTGCTGAAGCTGGCTGCATAGGCGGGAAAGGAGCTCCTGGCCGTTGCCGTTCCCTTCCGGCTCTTTGCTTCTCAGAGCCAGCACGAGGTAATCGTAGCGGTCCCGGCACGACCAGGTTTCGAAGAACGGGCCGAAGATCTCCTCGGCCATATTCCCGACCGAGAACTCCATAAGGAGCCGGTCCCGCCGGTTGTACTCGTGGAATCGGCCTTCCAGCCGGATCAGCACCAGGGAAATGGGGTCTCCCGGGGCAAAGGGAACGCCTATCATCGAAAGGCTGTTCTCCGAATCCACCCGTCCTTGCTCCAGAAGAACGGCCAGCATCTCCGACTTCAAGGCGGGCTGATGTTCCTTCAACAGCTCGGCGGCCTTCCGGTAGACGGCCGACTCCTCCCCTTCCTGCGTCAGCTTGCGGATAACCTTACGGATGGAATCCGTCAAGTCTTCGTCGCTGACCGGCTTCAGAAGGTAATCCGCCGCCTGGAGCTGCAGCCCTTGCTTGGCATACTCAAATTCCGCGTAGCCGGTTAGCAGAATGACTTCCGTATGCCGGGAGAAGCGGCGGATCTGCTCGATGAGCTGAATGCCGTTCATTCCCGGCATGCGGATATCAGTGATGACGATATCAACAACCTGCCGTTTGACGATATCGAGCGCCTCCTGGCCGGAATAAGCGCAGAGCACATCCTCTACCCCAAGATCTCCCCATGGCAAGGTATGGGCGATGGCATCGACTACGCTTGGCTCGTCATCCACAATCAGCAGCTGGTACATGGTCTTCTCCCTCCCTTATGTACAGGGTGACGGTTACCCGTACGCCTCCGTTGCCTCCCGGCGAGAAGAACAAGCCGGAGCCTTCCCCGTACATCAGCTTGATCCGCTGGTTGACATTCCACAAGCCGAAGCCGAAGCCTCCGTCGTCCTCATTCTCACTGCGGTTCACGTACCGCTGCATTCTCTCGAGCTGCTCCGGTTCCATGCCGGCCCCGTCGTCTTCCACATACACCCGGTATTCTCCATTCATGGCTTCTCCCGTGATCCGGACGGTTCCCCGGCCCGGCTTCGGCTCGATGCCGTGAAGGACGGCGTTCTCCACCAGCGGCTGAAGCATCAGCCGGGGGATGCGGAGAGCTTTCATCTCTTCCGGCACGTCAATCTCATAGGCGATCCGCCTCATGCGCAGGTTTTGGATTTCCAGGTAATTGGTTACCACCGACAGCTCTTCCGCGAGATTGGCCGATTGGTTGGCGAGACGGGTCGTATACCGGAAATATTCTCCGAGGTTCAAGGCCATGGCGACCACCGCCTCCTCATCCCCCATCCGCGCCGTATTCTTGATGAAGAACAAGCAATTGTACAGAAAATGCGGATTGATCTGCGACTGCAGCTGCTTAAGCACCGCCTCCCGGGAACGCAGGCGCTCGGCGTACACCTTCTCCAAGAGATCCTGGATCTGCTCCGTCATGTCATTGAACCGTTCGAACAGGAAGGCGAATTCCGCTCCGCCGTTGAATCGGACCCGGGTTCCGTAATCGCCCTTCTGGATCCGCTGGACGTGCCGGATGAGGACCCGAATGGGAACCTGGACGTTCCGGTACAGCATATAAGCGGCAAAAAGACTGAGCAGCAGAAGCAGCAGTGTCGATCCGTAAAAGAAATTCCGCGTCTTGGTCACCGGAGTCAGGATGTCTTCCATCGGCACATAGTCGACGAGGTACCAGCCCAAGTTACCCAGCTTGAGATAGCTGGCCAAGGACTGCCTCCCCTCCGTGTCGACCGTGAAATGCGTTCGGGCCTCTTCCAGACTTTCGCCGCCGAGCTGTCGGATGAGGCCCTGGGAGCCCGCCTCGTTCAAGGTGCGGTTGCCGATGACTCCGTACTGGGGGTGATACAAGAACGGATCTCCCTGACCGTTCGCCTTGTATTGGTCGAGCATATCCTGAAGATAGGAGGGCGAGAACGAAGTCCGCACAATGAGCTTAGCCGTCTCCGGACGGTCGTAGGCGTTAATAGGGTCGACGGCGAAATAAACGAACTCCGGCTTGACCTTCTTCCCGTTCGACTCGGTCACATACGTCCAGCCTTTTGTAATCTCCCTCAAGAGAAGCGTCTCCTTCAAATCGACCGAAGCGCTCGACGTGGAGACCATTTCCTTCGTCAGGCGGGAGTAGACGGTGATGTCCGTCATCCACCCGCTGATCCCCGACTGCAGGTTGATGTTGTCGAGAATCATCCGCAGCAGCCGGTCCCGGTCGAAGCCCGTTCCCGACAGCTGGCGGAATTCCAGCTCCCGGATGGAGGCGTCGTTCGACATGGCGATGGAATTCATCGACAGCTGGTCGATTTTGCCCTCCATCTGCTGATGCAGGAAACGGAGCTTGTTCAGGTTGTTCGTTTTCATCTCGTCCTCGATGACCCGCACAGCCGTCTGGTTGGAATAGGCGAAAAGCGCCATGACGGGGATCAGCAGCCCCATGATCATCCCGACGATTTTCGTATAAATTGTTAGCTTCTTGTCCATTTGCCGGTTCACCGTCCCTGTAGTCTGACCGAGGCGCTTAGAGCCTTCTCCTAAGATGCCTTCTCTGCCAGGGTGGGAAATCCTTCTACCGGGCTCTTACATAAGAGGGAAGGAAGAAAGGGGACCTCTTGCTTTAGGAAAGTCCCCTGCCCTACCGGTTATTTGGCTCCTACGCTCTTATACCATTCATTGACTTCCTTCGTAATGGCGTCTCCGCCCTGGGCTTTCCACGTCTGAATGAATTTGTCGTAGGCCTCTACCGGCTCGTCACCGAAGACGATTTTGCTGAACGTTTCCATCTCCAGCTTATTCAGATAATCCCCTTTGTCCGTCATCGTGGCCGTGGCTCCTCCGGTATAAGCGGTCATCACCCGGTTCTGGCGCTGGTTCCACACATTGCTCGAGGATTGAATTTCGATCGGCGGGGCGAGCTGGGACCAGTAGCGCTCGTACGGCGTTTGCGGCTTTCCGTTCTGGGCGAGGTTGACCAGCGCTTTGATGTTCTGGGAAGGAATACGCGGTCCTTGGGTCATCAGCAGGCTGTAGAAGAACACGCGGACGCCTCCTCCCGGGATTTTGGCCAGATCGGTCGTGACCTTGCCGTCCACTTCATCCCAGTCATAGCCCTTCGCCCAGCCGTTCTCGAACTCGCTTCCCGCCTTCGGATCGGCGACGTTGTCAAACAGGTAATTGCCATAGGTAAAGAATATTTCCGGATTCTTCATTTCCTTGTTGATGAAGATCGCCCCGCTGTAAGGATGCGTGGCAAAATGCATCCCTTTCCCGTTCGCCCCGACCGGCAGCTGGAACGTCTGCAGCTCCGCCTTAGGGTCGTTCTTCGTCAGGTCGCCCATCGGCCAGGCCTCGGACCAATACGGGCCGGTGAAGGTGCCCGCTCTTCCGGCGGAAACATAAGAACCGGCTTTGGCTTCGTCCCATACCGGAGCTTCCTTGGGAATGTAGCCCTTCTGCACCCAATCCTTCAGCTTCGCGAGCCCCTGCTTCACGCCCGGCTGAATGGAGCCGTAGGCAAGCGTCCCGTCTGCCTGCTTCTGCCAGATGCCCGGAATCGCCCCGTAAGCCCCGAACAGCCAGCTTACGCCGAAATGGTTTCCGTAGGATTTATCTTTCTTGAAGCCGACCGACAAGCCGAAGGTGTTCTTCTGGCCGTCTCCGTCGGGGTCCTGGTTCGTGAACGCATCCAGTATCTTTTCGTAGTCGTCAATCGTTTTGGGCGGGGCAAGGTTGAGCTTCTTCATCCAGTCGCCGCGCACCCACATAACAGGGTCGTTGTTGTAGTCATAATCGAGGGCGGGAATGCCGTAGCGCTTGCCGTCCCGCGTATATTCGTACCAAACGGTAGGGTCCTCCGCCATCGCTTTCTTCCACGTCTCGCTCGCATACTTGTCAAAAAGGACTCCCGCGTCCTGGAACCGTCCCGATTCGATCAGCAGCCGGGCCATCTCGCCCGATGCATGCACGATATCCGGCATCGGCTCGTTCGCCGACAAGGCGAGCTTCAGCTTCGTGTCATAGGCGTTGTTCGCGTTGACCACCGACCACAGGCTTTTGATCTCAATGCCGAGCTTCTCCTTCGCCCAGCGCGTATGCACGTTGTCGTCGATCGTCTCCCCGTTCTTGAACGTAGCCGGGCCGGGTACTCCCCGAACCGTCGTAATCGTAACGGGCGGGTCGTATTTGCCGTTCGTCATCTTCTGCGACGCCGTTTCTTTCGGCTGGGCGGTGTCTCCGCCCGTTTTGGAGCAGCCGAAGGATGTACCGGCTAATGCGAGCGTAAGCACCGTGACCATCACTTGTCTTTTTGGCAAGCGCAACTTGTTCTCCCCCTTAACCACTAGTTTGGGTCTTCCCCTCAAATCATAAGGGAACTTCCGGGACCGCGAAATAACACTTTCTAAACACGCCATGTTTTTTTATTAACATCGCCGCCCGGCCTTTACAAAACATTATAAGGAGTTAAAAAAACGGTATATAGGCCTCAAAAAGCCTGTGCTAGAATGGGGGCGAGTGCCAATCTGTCCGTAAATGAGGTGTGACCATGAGCACAACTGCGCATCGGGAATCCGCACTTAGCCCGGCTGCCAAAAAACCGCTGTTTGCGAAACTCCGCAAATCGTGGGCGTTTCATTTTATGCTGCTGCCCGGTGTCATCCTGGCCCTTCTGTTCCATTACCTGCCGATGTTCGGCGTGGTCATCGCCTTCCAGGAATACAAGCCCTACCTGGGCGTAACCGGGTCCGACTGGGTCGGCCTGAAGCACTTCCGCGCCATTTTCGAACGGATCGACAGTCTGCAGGTCATCTGGAATACGCTCCTGATCGCGGCGCTTAAGATCGCTTTCATGATTCTCGTCCCGGTCGTGTTCGCACTGCTTCTGAACGAGGTCCGCAAAATGGCGTTCAAGCGGCTCGTCCAGACGCTGGTCTATCTTCCGCATTTCCTGTCCTGGGTTATCCTCGGGGCCATTCTGACCGACCTTCTCTCACCGGAAGGGGGACTGGTCAACCGGGTACTGCAGGAATGGTTCGGGATCCCACCGGTGTTCTTCCTCGGCAACGGAGACTGGTTCCGGTTTACCGTCGTGACAAGTGAAGTGTGGAAGGAGTTCGGGTTCAGCACCATCATTTACCTTGCGTCGCTCGCGGGCATCAATCCCGAGCTCTATGAGGCGGCCGAAGCCGACGGAGCTTCCCGCTGGAAGCAGACGCTTCACATCACCATCCCGAGCTTGGTGCCGATCATGACCGTTTGCGCGACCCTTTCGCTGAGCAGCATTCTGAGCGCAGGCTTCGACCAGATCTTTAACCTGTACAACCCGCTCGTCTACGACAAAGGGGACATTATCGATACGTACGTTTACCGGGTCGGCATCCTGAGCCAGAAGCTCAGCTTCGCCACCGCCATCGGACTATTCAAATCTGTCGTTAGCTGCATCCTGATCCTGTCGGTCTACCGCATCGCACTCAAGACGGCCAACTACCGCATCTTCTAGAAAGGAGGGGGACCCTTGTACCACAAAACGCTGCCCTACCGCATGTTCAGCCTCTTCAATTACGTATTCCTGGCCGTCATCGCCTTCCTGTGCATGCTTCCGCTCGTTCACACCCTAGCCGTCTCGCTGAGCGGCCGCGCTCCGGCCAATGCGAACCTCGTGGGTCTGCTTCCGATCGATTTCACCTGGGACGCCTACCACAAGACGCTGTCCAACGCCAATTTCCTACACTCCCTCTGGATCTCCGTGATCCGGACGGTTATCGGGACCGCGATCGCCATGGCGGTTACCTTCCTCACGGCGTATCCGCTTTCCAAGGAGTCGACTGTCTTCCGCAGCCGGACATGGTATTCCTGGTTCTTCGTTGTTACCCTCCTGTTCGGCGGGGGGCTTGTGCCCACCTACATCATCATCCAGAAACTGGGGCTGATGAACTCGCTCTGGGCGCTGATCCTTCCGGGCGCCATCGATGTGTGGCTGCTTGTGCTGCTGCTTAACTTCTTCCGGGGCATCCCCCATGCGCTGGAGGAGGCGGCGCTGATCGACGGGGCGGGACAATTCCGCATTCTTCTGCTCATCTACCTGCCTCTCTCCCTGCCGGCTATCGCGACCCTTTCCCTGTTCAAAATGGTCGGCCACTGGAACGCCTGGTTCGACGGCCTGATCTACCTGAAAAACATTCAGGATTATCCGCTCGCCACCTTCCTGCAGACGATACTGATCCAGATCGATTCCACCCAGCTCTCTTCTCTCGGGCGCGAGATGGAGAATATCTCCAACAACACGGTAAAAGCAGCCCAGATTTTCATCGGGGCGCTGCCCATTCTGATGGTCTATCCGTTCCTGCAGAAGTACTTTGTGAAGGGAATGGTCGTCGGGTCGGTTAAGGAATAAGCGCAAGCCAAAAAAGGAGATGCCCGGTCTAGCTGGCATCTCCCTTTTTGATCAACGACATAACGGCCGCCGGCTTATCCGCCGCGGCGTCAGGAAAGGCTCCGCCCCTGCTTCCTGTCATTTTGTAAATCCACAAGAAGAAGGAGTTTCGAGTTTTCCGCCCTTACCTGGTTTTCTGGCCCTTGCTGCTGTTAGCCACCGAAGGCAGCCGTTTCACACTGCTCACCATAGCGGAATGGCACAAGGGGCATGACGGGACATGCTCGAAAGCAAAATTATCCCGGATCCATCCTTTGCAGTTTTCATCCCGGCAAGTCCATACCTTGGTTTCTTCATGCGGAAGATCCTCCAGCGGAATTCGTTTGTTATACATAACAAGCCCTCCTTATGATCCCCTGAATAAGAAAAAAGCTGCTCCACCAAGAGGATAGAGCAGCCTTGCGATTAAGCTTGTTTTAGTATACTTTAACTACATTTTCGGCTTGCGGTCCACGGTTTCCTTGAACCACTTGGAATTCCACGCGCTGGCCTTCGTCCAGGGACTTGAAGCCTTCGCCTTGGATAGCCGAGAAATGAACGAAAACGTCGTCTCCGCCTTCTCTTTCGATAAAGCCGAAGCCTTTCTCTGCGTTAAACCATTTCACTGTTCCTGTTTCCATTGTTTGTTGCCTCCTATTCATTGTCAAACCCATTACCTTAAAAAACAAAAATCACATCAGGACAAAAGGCTATCCCCTAACAAATGAGAACCTTTATCCTATGTGACTTCAAGGTTTAAATTTGCTTGTAAATCCATATTACCATAGCTGAGCCTCAATAGCAAACCGGAGGACGGGGTGCCTTCTGGAGGCTGTCGGCCCCTTATGGGAAAGAGCATAGAAAAAAGCCTGAGGAGCCCCAGGCTTTTCCTGTTTCCGGAGGATGGGCCTTACAGTCCTTGGAGAGCCTCGCGGTTCGCGGCTATCGTCACTTCGATATCCTCATCACTGTGCGCCGCGGATACAAACATGCCTTCAAACTGGGAAGGCGCGATCACGATGCCGAGGTCGAGCAAGCGGGAGAAATAACGGGTAAACCGACCCAGATCGGAGGTTTTGGCCGTCTCGTAGTTCACAACCTTCTCCGCCGTGAAGAACGGGCACACCATGGAGCCCACGCGGTTGATCGTTCTGGCCACCCCGGCCTCCTCTGCGTTGCGGCGGAAACCTTCCTCGAGCCGGGCCGCCTTGCGCTCCAGCTCCTCGTACACCGCCGGGGTCAGCAGGCTCAGCGTCGTAAAGCCCGCAGCCATGGCAAGCGGGTTGCCGGACAGCGTGCCCGCCTGGTAGATCGGTCCGCTCGGGGCGATCTGCTCCATGATCTCGCGGCGTCCGCCGTAAGCCCCGACCGGCAGCCCCCCGCCGATGACCTTGCCTAGGCAGGTCAAGTCCGGCGTAATGCCGTAAAGCCCTTGGGCGCAGTGGTAGTCCACGCGGAAACCGGTCATCACCTCGTCGAAGATGAGCAGGCTGCCATAGCGGGACGTTACGTCGCGGAGCCCTTGCAGGAACCCTTCCGCCGGTGGAACGACGCCCATGTTGCCCGCTACCGGCTCCACGATAATCGCGGCGATCTCTTCGCCGAACTTCTCAAAAGCCAGCTTGACCGAATCCAGATCATTATACGGGACGGTAATTGTGTTGACGGCCACCCCCTCCGGTACCCCCGGGCTGTCCGGAAGACCGAGAGTCGCCACTCCCGAGCCCGCTTTGATCAGCAGGGAGTCCGCATGGCCGTGGTAGCTTCCCTCAAACTTTACGATCTTGCTGCGGCCCGTATAGCCGCGGGCGAGCCGCAGGGCGCTCATGGTCGCTTCCGTTCCGCTGTTCACCATCCGGACGATATCGAGCGACGGCACACGCTCGCAGACGAGCCGGGCCATCACCGTTTCGAGCTCGGTCGGCATCCCGAAGCTCGTTCCCCGCTCGGCCGTCTTCTTCAGCGCCTCGACGACCTCCGGATGGGCATGCCCCATAATGAGCGGCCCCCAAGAGCCGATATAGTCGATAAACTCGTTGCCGTCGATGTCGTATACTTTGCTGCCCTGCCCGCGTTCCGCAAATACCGGCGTCAGTCCTACGGATTTAAATGCCCGGACCGGGCTGTTCACCCCGCCGGGGATGACCTTCTTGGCCTCCTCGAAAGCTTCGCGGGACCGGCTGTCCCTCCGGCTGCCTGATTGCGTCATGTGAGCCACCTGCCTTACTCTATGAAATTTGGTTTATGCGTTAACAGCGTCGACCCGGCGTGCCGGTTCCCGCCAAATGAAGCAGACATTCCTCAGCCGCCTCTCGTCCCTGCCGGATGCAATCGGGCAGCCCCACTCCATGAAAGCCAGAGCCGGTGACGAAAACGCCGGGATGCTTCTCCTGAAGCTCCTTCCGGGCCTCCCGGATCTGATCCAGATGACCGACGGGATACTGGGGCATGGAGCGGTACAGGCGGTTGATCTCATGGAAGAGCGGCTCCGCCTCGATCCCCATCAGCTCCCGGACCTCCTGCTTCACCTTCCGGACGATCTCCTCGTCGGTCATGCCGGTCCAGCCTTCCTCGCCGGATCTTCCGACATAGCAGCGCAGAACGACTTTATCCGGCGGAGCGATATGGGACCACTTCGTAGAGGTCCACGTGCAAGCCGTGATGAAGCGGCCCTCCTTGCGCGGAATGACGAAGCCGGAGCCGTCGAAGGACGTCTCGATCTCCTCCGCGTTGTAAGCCAGGATAACGTTGGCCACCGAGATATAGTCCACCTGGCCCAGCCGCTGGACGGCGGGGAGCTCCGGAAGCAGCTCCGCCATCGTGTAATTCGGCAGCGCCAGAATCAGGCTGTCCGTCTCGTACACCTCTCCGTTCTCCATCGTAACCCGGGAGCCGCTTTCCGTCCGATCCACCTTCACCGCCGCGGCGGCCAGGCGTTTCACTCCCTGGAGGGCTTCAAGAAGAGCATCCACCAGCGATTGAAGTCCATTCCGGTACGAGAGGAACATGCTTCCCCTCGCCGCCTCCGGAATCGCCTCCTGGCTCCCGGCCGAGGCGGCGGAAGCTTTGCGGCTTTCCTGCATGCCCTGGATGAGGCTTCCATACTTCTGCTCCGCGTCCTTGAACTGCGGGAAGGTCGCCTGCAGACTCAAGGCATACGTATCGCCTGCGTAGATGCCGGCAAGAAGCGGCTCGGCAATGTTCTCGAGCACTTCCGGCCCAAGCCGCCGCGAGAGAAAATGTCCGAGCGATTCGTCGCCCGGATCCTCGCTTTTGGGAAGGGTCAAATCCTCCAGCGCCCTTGCTTTGCCTTCCGGGGAAACGAGGCCGGTCTCCATAAAAGCGGTCAGATCGGTAGGAATGGCCAGCACCATGCCGGCGGGCATCGGATGAAGCTTGCCGTGATGAAGAATATACGAACGCTTGCCCTTGGCGCCTTGGCCCACCAGCTCGTTCTCGATCCCGAGATCCCGAGACAATTCAATGATCGGGAGCTTGCGGGCCAGAAAGGAATCCGGCCCTTTCTCGAGCACGAAGCCGTCCCGGCGAAGCGTCTCGATGCGTCCTCCCCATTTGCCGCTCTTCTCCACCAGGGTGATCTCCACGGGAACGCCCTTCTCCTTAAACAGCTTCTGCACATAGAAAGCGGCGCTTAATCCCGTGATGCCTCCCCCGATGATCATAACCTTACGGGCAGCTTCCTGCATGACTATCCCTTCCTCTCCACTTCCGCCGCCACCACATCGCTAAGGGTATGCATGTACAGCGGGTCGGTATTAAGCGACTCCGTCCGCTCGAGATGAATGCCAAGCTCAGCGGCTTTCCGCTTTGCCTCGATATCCAGGTCGTACAGAACCTCCAGATGATCGGAAACAAACCCGACCGGGCACACCAGCACGTTCTCCACGGCTTCCTCCCGCTTCAGCGTCTCCAGCACGTCGAGAATGTCCGGTCCTAGCCATGGGGTTGCCGTCCGCCCCGCGCTCTGCCAGGCGAACTGCCATGCCTCCACACCCGCCCGCTCCGCAACGGCTTTTGCCGTTTCCAAAAGCTGCTCGGGGTAAGGATCGTTCATCTCGAGAATCTTCTCCGGCAGGCTGTGAGCGCTAAAAAGAACCCGGATCCCCTTCGCCGGCACCCCCTCGAACAAGCCTAGTGCCTTCTCCACCCTCTCCGTAAGGGCTTGGATAAGCGAAGGATGGGTTTGGTAGCTTCGAACAAAACGGATCGAAAGCCCGGTCTCTTCCGCTTTCTCCTTCGCCCGCTTGATATAGCCGCCTACGCTCATCACGGAATAATGAGGGGCCAGCACCACGCCTACCGCTTCCGTAATGCCGTCCTTCGCCATGGCCTCCACCCCGTCCTCGATGAACGGACTGGCATGCTTAAGTCCTTGGTAGCAGCGGAACTCATACTCCGGGTGCTCCCGGTTCAGCGTTTCTTCCAAGGCGCTTACCTGCTGGTTCGTATTCTCCCTCAGAGGGAAAAAGCCTCCCACGATTGCCTCATAGCGGTCTGTCAGTTCCTTCAGCTGCTCGGCGGAGGGAGGGCTGCCCCGGCGGATATGGGTGTAGTAAGCCTCCACCTGATCTAGGCTTTCGGGGGTGCCGTACGACATCACGAGAACGCCGATCGTCTTCTTCGTCATTTACTTGCCTCCCTTAACGGCCGCCTGAAGAGCCGTCCGCGAATAGTCGTGCACGAAATCGGTCAGCTCCTTCAGCTTGTCGAGCGACGCTTCCGGGAACAAGCCGTGTCCAAGATTGAAAATATACCCGGGGCTCTGGATCCCCTGGTCGATGATCGCTTTGGCCTGCTCCTTGATAAGCGCCATAGGGGCCGTCAGCACGTAAGGATCCAGGTTGCCCTGAACGGCAAACCGGTTGTCCGTCCGGCGCCGCCCTTCCGGAATAGCGACCCTCCAGTCGAGGCCGATGACGTCCGCTTGAAGACGGGTTAAAGTCGGCAGCAGCTCTCCCGAGCTTACCCCCGGGAAGTAGATTTTAGGCTGCTCCAAATGGGAAATCTCCCGGAATATCCGTTCGATGGTCGGAAGCACATACATCTGAAAATCGGAAGGGGACAAAGCTCCAACCCACGAATCGAACAGCTGGACGGCCTTCGCCCCGGCCTGGATCTGAGCCTTCAGATAGGCGATGACCATATCGCCCAGCTTGTCCATGAGCTGGAACCAGACCTTCGGCTCGCCGTACATCATTTCCTTGGTACGGATATAGCTTTTGGAAGGACGGCCCTCGATCAGGTAGCTCGCAATGGTAAAGGGAGCCCCGGCGAATGTAATGAGTGGAACGGTGAGCTCCCGGTCCAGGATCCGGATGGTCTCGAGAATATGGGAAAGGTCCCCTTCCACATCGATCGGGCGCAGGCGGGCGACGTCCTCTGCGGTCCGGATCGGATTGTCGATAACCGGCCCGATGTTCTTTACAATATCAAAATCAATCCCGATGGAAGCAACCGGATTCATAATATCGGAATAAAGAATAGCCGCGTCCACTCCGAGCTTCTTGACGGGCATCAAGGTAACCTCGGCCGCGAGCTCCGGCTGCCGGCAAATTTCGAGCAGGCTGTAGTTCTCTTTAATCTTGCGGTAGTCCGGATCATATCTTCCCGCCTGGCGCATGTACCAGACCGGGAGCACGTCCACCTCCTGCTTGCGGCAGGCGCGGATAAACGTATCGTTGTAAGCCATCAGCGTTCCTCTTTTCTAAGGGACGGCGCCGGAAATCCCTTCCGTACGCTCCCGTTTGCTACTTACAATTATGCCCTATTTGCCTACGGGTAACAACTCGGGAGGACGTCAGAATCCGACAAATCTTTGACAAAGGGGGTGAGGTTTGGCGGGAAATGGCAGACAAAAAGCCGGGCAGCAGAAAAAGCCGGACCTGCTGCCAGGTCCGGCTCCTTGATGAATTCTTCGCCTCTTCTACTCTTCCTCCACGTACGCAACCTGCCCGTTTTCCAGTGCCTGGACGGCCGAAAGGGCGACGGCCAGTGAGCGGACGCTGTCCGCGTAGGTGGAACGGATCCAGGCGGGATTTCCCTCGCGAATGGCCCGGCCGAAAGCCTCCAGCTCCAGCCGGTAAAGGGCGTCCTGGCTTTCGTAGGCCACCGGCTCACCTCCCGCCGTTCCCGTCAGCGTCCCCTTGCCGAGATCGAGCATAAGGTCAAGCTCGTCGGACACGAGCTCCAGCTGCATCCGGAAACCGTTGTAGGCCCAAGAATGGGTGTGGCTCTGCATGATCCCGTTCCGGTATCGAAGGGTAAGGGAGGCGCTGTCCTCCACGGTGAAGTCCTCCCCTTTGGGGACCGTCCGATTTCCCTGAAACCCGGCGGCGGCCTCGATATCCCCAAATAAATAACGGGACAGATCCAGCATGTGGATCGCCTGATCGAAAACCGGACCGCCCGACCGTTCTTTATCAAAGAACCATCGAGGCGAATCCGGCCGGATGGCAAGGCCGTCCAGCATGCAGCTGCGGACCAGTGCGACCCGTCGGCCGGCGATCAGCTCCTTGGCCTTCTGCAGTGCCGTGCTGTAGCGGTACATGAAGCCTACACTGTTCATCACGCCGTATTCCTCCAGAACGTCGCTGATCCGTCGCGCTCCTTCCAGGTCGCGGGCCGGAGGCTTCTCGATGAAGCACGGAATGCCCCGCATGGCGGCTTCTTTAACCAGCTCGTACCGGTGCTGGGGATGGGTGCAGATCAATACCCCATCCGGCTTGGTTTCGTCCAGCATGCGTCCATAATCGGCATAACCGGGAACGGAGAACTTGGTGACGACTTTGGCCAGCATATCGGCATTCAGGTCGCAGGCTCCCACAAGCTCCATCCCCTCGATTGCCTTCAGGCTGCTCATCAGGCCTTGTCCCTGCCAACCCGTTCCTACTATTGCGATACGTACCATGATTGCTAACCCCTTTTCCGTTAGTATCCGTCGTTCCTGCGTGCCGGTTTGATTCCGAACCGGGTTCCATCCCGGTCAGGGCTTCCTTAGGGCTCAAGTTCCAGCTCCTGCTTCAGCCAGCGAAGCCCTTCTGCGCAATCCTCCGTAGGATCATGGTCACCGGATTCCTGCTCAATAGAGACTGTCCCCTCGTAGCCGATTTCCCTCAACGCGTCCACGCAGCCGGCTATGTCCGCCACCCCTTGGCGGAGCGGCACAGAATGATGCGTCCCCTGCTCCCGCACGTCCTTCAGGTGCACGTGCATAAGCTGACCCTTCAGCTGCCGGATGGCTTCCGGTGCCGGAAAGCCTTGGGTAGCGAACCAACCGGTATCCACACAAGCCCCCAGCCAATCCCCGTAATCCCCGATGACCCGCTGGATCTCTTCGGGATGCTTCTCGGGATGGTTCTCCACGACAACCCGGATGCCGTATTCTTGGCATAGTCCGTAAACGGCGGATGCCCCCTCCGGGGACAACCCGCTCGCGATCTGCTTGATTCCGAGCATGTGACAGGCTTCAAAGCACAGCCGCGTCCAGCGCGGCCATTTAACAGGGTCCCCTAGCGAGCACGAATACCCGATGACCTCCAGCTCGTGCCTCTCCCATACCGCCTTCATTTCCTCGGCAAGAAAGGGAGTCATGAATTTAGGAAAAGCATGGGCCATCCAAAGCTCCATATGCCGGAATCCCGCTCCGGCGATATCCCCGCAGATCCGGTCGAACTCCTCGAGGCTCGCCCGTTCGATGACCCTTCGCTCCGCCGCTCCCCACTCGTCCATGCTGGTCCGGTACCCCGTAGCTCTCCCGAAATAATTGGCGCTGATCATCGCGATCTTCACCGCTGCACCGTCCTCTCATCAAAAAATCAATATGGTGACCTCACCTTATTTTATAAAAGGCCTTTCTCCCTTATAATCATATAGAAAACCAGGAGACATTTCGTTCGGTTCCTTGACCAAAACCTTCACTATGTTGATCTTTCAGGAGGCAGACCTATGCTTCTTTTGACCGAAAGCCAGATGCTTGATCCGCGTACAGGAGTCCATTTCGCTTGGCACGATACCCTTCTGTATTTATCCGGAACCCCTCATACCCATGAATACTTCGAGCTGTTCCTCATGGCGGAGGGCAGGCTCCTCCATCGCATCCAAGACAAGATCCTGCCGCTTGCCGAGGGGGAGCTGGTGTTCATCCGCCCTTCGGATGTGCATACCTATGAAAGCGCCGGAGATGCCCCCTCCCGGCTCGTTAACCTGGCGTTCTCCCGCAAAATGGTGGCCGACCTGTTCGTCTACCTGGGACTGGATCTGGCGGCTCATCCCTTGCTCACCTCCCCGCTGCCTCCTTCCCGGCGGCTCGATGATGTCAGCCGGAAGAAGCTTATCCGCCGGCTGGAGCTCTTGACGGAAATCCCCTCCTCCCGCAAGGAAGAGATTCGCCTGCTGGCCCGTTCCCTCATTGCCGAGCTTCTCCATCAGCATTTCCTCCGTCCGGAGGAGCCCGAGGACTGGTTTGAGCGGCTGGTCGGAACGATGAGCGAGCGGGAGCATTTTGTCGCGGGCATCCCCCGGCTGCGGGAGCTCTCCCCCTGCTCCTATGAACACGTCTGCCGGCGCTTCAAGAAGACGTTCGGGTGTTCCCCTTCGGAGTGGATTAACGAAAGGCGGCTCGCCTATGCCGCCAATCTGCTACGCCACACGGACCGGAGCGTGCTGGAGACAGCCGGGGAAGCGGGCTTTGACAACCCCGCTTACTTTCATACCCTTTTCAAGGCCCGCTACGGGGTGACCCCTCTCCATTACCGCAAGCGAGAAAAACGTCTCCTGATCCCCTAAGCCGGACGAACTGCTCTCCTTGAATCGGCTCCCCAATCAAAAAAACCGCCCGATCCCCTAAAGGAACGAACGGTTTTGAGGTTCTTGGAACGAAAATCGTTTGAAACGGAAGGAACGATTTGCCAAAAAGCCTGGCCAGCCCTTAGCGGGCGCGCGCTTACTCGCCCTTCTGCCAGCGGGCGGCATCCTTCGCGTGGTAGGTGATGATCATATCCGCCCCTGCCCGTTTGAAGCCGGTCAGCGTTTCGGTGACGATCGCTTTCTCGTCGATCCAGCCGTTTGCGGCGGCGGCTTTTACCATCGAATACTCGGCACTCACGTTGTAGGCGACAACCGGAAGGTCGAAGTTGTCTTTGACGGAGCGAATGATGTCCATATAAGCCAAAGCCGGCTTCACGATGAGCATATCCGCTCCTTCCACCACATCGGAATCCGCCTCACGGAGCGCTTCCCGGGCGTTCGCCGGATCCATCTGGTACGTTTTGCGGTCACCGAATTGAGGAGCCGAATGCGCCGCATCGCGGAAGGGGCCGTAGAAGGCGGACGCGTATTTCACCGAGTACGCCATAATCGGCGTATGGTGGAAGCCCTCCTCGTCAAGCGCCGTACGGATGGCGTGCACATACCCGTCCATCATGTTCGACGGGGCGATGATGTCCGCTCCGGCCTTCGCCTGCGAAACGGCGGTGCGGGCCAATAGCTCGAGCGAGGTATCGTTGTCGATTTCGGCGCGCCCGGTCGACGGGTGATGGTGAATCATGCCGCAGTGGCCGTGATCGGTAAACTGACATAGGCACGTATCGGCAATGACGAGCAGATCGGGGTACCTTTCTTTGATGAAACGGGTCGCTTCCTGTACAATCCCCTGATCCTCGAAAGCGGACGTTCCCTGGGCGTCCTTCGTCTCCGGAACGCCGAACAGCAGAATAGCCTGAATGCCGAGGCCGACCGTTTCCTCGAGCTCCTCTTGAAGACGGTCAAGCGAGTAGTGGTACACGCCCGGCATGGAAGGAATCTCTTCCTTGATCCCCGTTCCGTGCGTGACGAACAGTGGATAGATCAGGTCGTTTACGGTATAGGCATGCTCCCGCACCAGGTTGCGCAGGGCCCCCGATGTGCGGAGCCGGCGGTTGCGTACGATTGGAAAACTCATGAAAATAACCTCCTTGGATTAAGACGGCAGGCCTTGTTCCTCGCCATAGAATGACGGGGGACAAGGCCAAGCCGGATGTAAGTATGCCAAAGGACTTCGTCCTTATTGTTCTTTGGAAACCAGGGCC
The DNA here is from genome assembly GCF_032268605.1 of Paenibacillus aurantius. Classification (NCBI taxonomy): domain Bacteria; kingdom Bacillati; phylum Bacillota; class Bacilli; order Caryophanales; family Paenibacillaceae; genus Paenibacillus; species Paenibacillus aurantius. The sequence goes on along the minus strand of NZ_CP130318.1, from coordinate 1,642,406 downwards.
TCCACCAGCGACGATATGGTCGCTTGCTCGGATACGCGAATGTGCGTCCAGCCGGCGGCCGCTGCGGTCTCAGCCGTGACCGGGCCGATGCAGTAGGCCGGAAGCTCCTTCAGCTTGGCCCTCAACTCTTCCCCTCCTGCCTCAGCCAACGCCGCCATGAAGTTCGTCACGGTGGAGGAGCTCGTAAAAGTCACCGCCGTGATGTCGCCATCCTGCAGCATCCGGACCACGTCTTCGCCGCCTTCGGTCGAAGCGACGGTTTCGTAGACGTCGACTTCGGTTACCTCCTGGCCGAGCTTCCGCAGCTCCTCCGGCAGGTACGAGCGGGCCAGGTCGCCGCGGGGCAGCAGTACCCGTTCTCCGGCCTGAAGCCGCGGGGCAATCTCCCGCAGCAGATCCTCGGCCTGGAAGGTGTCGGGCTGGCAGTCGACGAACAGGCCGCGTTTCTCGAGCGCTTCCGCCGTCTTGGGTCCAACCGCGGCGATCTGCGCCTGGGAAAGCAGGCGGATGTCGAGACGCCGTTCCCTCAGCTTGTCGAAGAAGAATTCCACCCCGTTCACGCTGGTGAAGATCACCCAGTCGTAACGGGAAAGGCGCTTGAGCCCTTCCTCCAGCGCCTGAACGGCTTCCGGACGGGATGGGGGCTGCAGCCGGATCACGGGGAATTCCACGACCTCGCCGCCCAGCTCATCGATACGGTCGGCCAGCTCGCTTGCCTGGCTGCGGGAACGGGTCACGAGCACACGCTGCCCGAACAGAGGCTTGCGCTCGAACCAGGACAGCTTATCCCGCAGCGTGACAACTTCCCCTACGATGATAATAGCCGGCGACTTGAAGCGGGCCTCTTCCACCTGCTCCACGATCGTGGCAAGCGTCCCCACCAGAGTCCTCTGCTCCGCCCGGGTTCCCCAGCGGATGACGGCCACTGGCGTCGCGGCCGGCTTCCCGTTCGCAAGCAGCACGTCGCGGATGGAGCCGATGTTGCTTACGCCCATAAGGAAAATAAGGGTGCCTGTTGCCGTGGACAGCTTGCCCCAATCAATATTGGACGTCTCCTTTACCGGGCATTCGTGCCCGGTCACTATCGCAAGGGATGAAGTAAAATCCCGGTGGGTGACCGGGATGCCAGCATAAGCCGGCACGGCAATCGCTGAAGTGATGCCGGGAACGATCTCGAATTCAATGCCGTTCTCCGCCACGAGCTCGGCTTCCTCCCCCACACGCCCGAATACACTCGGATCGCCGCCTTTCAAGCGGGTCACGATCTTGCCCTCCAAGGCAAGATCGACGAGCAGCTGGTTGATGACCTCCTGCTTCAGGGTATGGCGGTCGGGCAGCTTGCCCACGTAGATCTTCTCCGCCCCCGGCTTCATATGCCGGAGAAGGGCGGGATTGGCGAGCCGGTCGTACACTACGGCGTCTGCCTTTTGGATGGCTTCCAGCCCTCTCACGGTAATCAGCTTCGGGTCTCCCGGACCCGCTCCTACCAGATAAACCTTCCCCTTCGCCATCTCCCCAACTCCTATCCTCTATCCCGTAAAAAAGCTTGATTCCTTCCGGCACTTCCCCGGCCCCTGCCTGGTAAGAGCCGGAAATGCGCCTTCCTCCGCCGCTCGTTCATCGCCCGGCCGACTCTGCCGGCGGCCCTACGCTTCCGGCTGCTCCCGCACGGCCGCGAGGATCTCGTCCGCGCCGCGCGCGATCAGCTCCTCGGCCAGCTCGCGCCCGAGCGCTTCCGGATCGGTGCCCGCCACCTCGCTGCGAAGCAGGCGTCCCCCTTCGGGCTCTCCGACCATCCCGGTCAGCGTGATGGTCGCTTCCGCCGGGGAGGCACCTTCCGCCAGCTCGGCGTAGGCCCCGATCGGCACCTGGCAGCCGCCGTTCAGGCGGGCCAGGAAGCTGCGCTCCGCGCTCACCGCGAGGGCGGTGGCTTCGTCGTTGTACCGGCCGAGCAGGTCCACGAGGAAGCCGTCGTCTCCGCGGCATTCGATGCCGAGGGCGCCCTGGCCTACGGCCGGAATGCAGAGCGCGGGCGGGAGGTACTCGCTGATGCGGTCCTGCCAGCCCATCCGGTACAGACCGGCGGCCGCCAGCAGGATCGCGTCAAAGCCTTCCGTCTCGAGCTTGCGCAGCCTCGAATCGATGTTGCCGCGGATGGATTGGATCCGCAGGTCGGGACGGTAGGCCTTCAGCTGCGCCGCCCGGCGGAGGCTGCTTGTGCCGACCAAGGCTCCTTGCGGCAGGTCCTTAAGCGGGATATTCCCCTTGGTGATAAGGGCATCCCGCGGGTCCACCCGCTTCGGCACCGCTCCGATGACGAGTCCCTCGCGCCTTTCCGAAGGCACGTCCTTCATGCTGTGCACGGCGATATCGATCTCTCCGTCAAGGAGCGCCTGCTCGATCTCTTTCACGAACAAGCCTTTCCCGCCTACCTTCGAAAGGGTCACATCGAGAATCCGGTCCCCCTTGGTGACAATCTTGCGGATTTCAAATTCACACTCGATCCCATGCTCCCGGCTCACCTGCTTCAGCTGGTCGATGACCTGGCCGGTTTGGGTGAGCGCCAGAGCGCTTTGCCGGGTTCCGACGATAATCTTTCTCATGGTCGTTCTCCTTTGTCAGCATATTTCTCCAGTATACCCGATAGCGAGCCCGGGCTGCACCCGAGCCGTTCCAGTACCTCTTCCCGAAATGCCAAAAACCGCCCGGTGCGGATAAGCTCCGGAATGTCACATTCCGACAGGCTTCGCAGCAGACGGCCTCTCATACCCTGATCCTCTATCCGTTTCTTAGCCGCGGTGCGGAATTCCGCCAGAAAGTCCACATAGGTTTCGTATTCCGGGCCGTACCGGGAATCCAGTTCCCGGATCAGCTTCCGGGCGGCGGCCGGACCGGCCCCGGACGTGGACAGCGCCACCAGCAGCCTTCCCCGGCGCAGAACGGAGGGAACAAGGAAATCCCCGGTGCCCCCATCGTCCGCCGCGTTCAGGAGGACCCCGGCTTCACGGGCTTCCTCGGCCACAAAGCGGTTCACGGACGGCGATCCGGTCGCCGCCATGACCAGAAACGCTTCTTCTTCCTGAAGGTCCCCGGGCCGATACTCCCGGTTCAGCATCCGGATCGCGCCTTCCGCCGCCAGCTGCCGTAGCCCTTCCGTGGCTTCCGGCGAGATAACGGTCACCTTCGCCCTGGCATCAAGGAGACCGGACGTTTTGCGTTCGCCGACAGGCCCTCCTCCGACCACGACGGCTTTTTTGCCCTGCAGGTTCAGCATTACCGGATAATAGGTCATCTTCTTCACATCCACACCCATTGGTGAAAGCCCGAAAGCCAGTTCGTGAATATAAAATTAAGCAGAACGACGCCAAACGCATACAGGTTCCAAATGGCCAACCGGCGGCCGTTCGCCTTAACCGAGAGGCGCAGGAACAAGTAATACAGGTAGCCCACAAGCACCAGGAGCGAGTTCAGCACCTTCAAATCCCCCAGCTGCTCGGCACTGCCTTGCAGCACCACCCAAATGAGCCCGAGGGAGAGAGCCGTGATCAGCAGCGGCGTTCCGGCGATGACCGCGCGGTAGGCGTACCGGTCCGTCTTCTCGAGACTCGGCAGGCGCTTCATCGTCACCGACCAGTGCTTCTCCTTCAGCTGCCGGTGCAGAAACAGGTACATTCCCGAGAACACGGCGGCGATGACGAAGGCGGCATAGCTGCCAACGGCGAGCGTAATGTGGATGAACAGCAGCTCATCCGACACCTCCCATCTGCCGAGCATCGGCGTTACCCGCGGATTGCTGAAGATGTTAAGCGCGAGCACGGAGAACCCCACGACATTCACGAGAAAGACGAACAATTCAATCCGGAAGAACCGGTTGATGATCAGCGAAACCGTGACAAGGAGCCAGCTAAAAAGGAACAGGGTCTCCGACATGGCGTAGGCCCGGTCCACGTGGTTGTATACGCTTAACCCGAGATACGCGGTCTGAAGGACCCATACAAAAACAAGCAGCCCTGTGCCCATCCGTTTGGCGCTCCGATTCGCGCCGATGAAATCAGAGAAGTAAAACAGCAGGCTCAGGGCATATATATAAATGATTGCATCATACATCCAGCTTGGAGACACCATGCTTCCTTTACCCCCAAAAAGTGAAGTGAACGCTGCCCGAAAGACCATCTGTTCCTTTTGGGGGACCCCTACCTTCTTAATAAACCCGGAGTCCGGTACTTCTATTCAGGATGGCTCAAGGGCCCGCCAAAACTTCCTTGGGCTGCAGGCTGAGGAGGGCTTGTCCCGGTTTAACGGACTCGGGCTCCCATTTGACGGCCTCCGTCTTCTTCGCTTCGGGTTTGGCCTCTTCGACCAGCTCCTCCAAAGCAAACAGCTTTGTAAACATTTCGAGAGCTTCTTCCCCGTTCCGCTGCCCGGCCATCTCCTTCACCCTCAAGATAGGGTCGCGGAGCATCTGGTTCATCATGCTCTTGGTAAGCTTGCGGATGACCTTAATTTCCCTCTCGTCCAGCTCCGGCAGCTTCTTCAGAAGGCTCTCCATCACTTCCTCGTGGATATGGCTCGATTTCAGCTGGAGGGATTGAATGACCGGACTGACGCCCAAGGTTTTGAACCACTGGTTGTACGCGTCCATTTCCTCCGTGATCATCGCTTCGATCTTGACCGCCTCCTGACGCCGTTCCTGCAGGTTGCTCTGCACAATGATGTCCAGGTCGTCGATGTCGTACAGGAAGACGTTGGACAGCTCGCTGATCGCCGGATCCAGGTCGCGGGGAACCGCGATATCGATCATAAACAGCGGACGCGATTTGCGCTTCGGCAGAACGGCCTGCACCATCCGTTTGGTGAGGACGGTATCCGCCGAGCCGGTGGAGGAGATGACGATGTCCGCCTCGACCAAAGCTTCCGGCAGGCGATCCATCCCGTAGGCGGACCCGCTGAATTTGGCGGCAAGCTCGGCGGCCTTCTCCTTCGTCCGGTTCACGACGAGCACTTTAGCCGCTCCGTTCGAGTGGAGGTGCTTGGCCGTCAGCTCGCCCATTTTCCCCGCTCCGAGAATTAGTACGGTCTTGCCATGGAAATCGCCGAAGATGCGCTTGCCGAGCTCCACCGCAGCATAGCTGACCGAAACCGGGTTTTCCCCGATGGACGTCTCGGAATGGGCTCTTTTGGCCATGGTAACGGCTTGTTTAAACAGGTTGTTGAACAGGGTGCCTGTTGCGCCCTCCGTCTGGGCGAGCAGGAACGCATCCCGGACCTGGCCGAGAATCTGGGTTTCCCCGATAATCATGGAATCCAGGCCGCTCGCCACCCGGAACAGGTGCTGAATCGCCTGGTTGTCCTCGAGAATATACAAATGGCTGCTGAATTGCTCCCGCGACACGCCGAACCATTTCTCAATGAAGGAAAGAAGGATGTTCCCGCACATCTGCATGCGGTCCACCACTACGTACAGCTCCGTCCGGTTGCAGGTGCCCACAATGATGCATTCCATAATACTCTTGGTGCCTTTAAGCTCCGCCAGCGCTTCCGTCATCCGGTCCGCCGGGATCGCAAATTTCTCCCTGATTTCGACAGGTGCCGTCCTGTAATTGAGACCGACCGCCAAAATATGCATTGTGTTCACCTGCCCCTCTTGTATGTAACAATACTCATTATATCACATAATAAAATATGTATAAGCCGAGAATATGAATAAATTTTGAAAAGCCGGGAAGCCGTTTTCAGCCTCCCAGCAGCTTTTTGCGGAGCAGTTCCTGCAGCTCTTTGTCGAATTTCCGCACTTTGTCGTTCTTGGACGGGATCAGACGGTGATTCGGCCCCATGAGCCCTCCATACTCTTCATACAGCCTCTGAAAGAGCTCCGCGGCCTCCCCGATAAGCTGCGTTTCCTCCGGCTTCAACGTGCGCCTGCCGCCGATTTGGAGTCTTAGCAGAACCTGCTGAAGCTGAGGAAGGGAAGCGAGGTCCACGAGCCCCTCCTCCTCCATCGCCGCCGCCAGCCTCTCATGGGTAAACTGGGCGGAGTAAGCCGCAAGCTTCAGCGTGTCCAGCTGCCCCGTATCCTGTGCCGTGGCGGCCTCCCGGAGCGTGCTGTTCAGCAGCTCCATCTGAAAGAGGGAAACCTCAAACAGGCTGTAGGAGGCGTCATGCCGCGAGGTCACATTCTTGTACCAATCCGCGAGCTGGTAAACCGGCCAGCCCACCAGCACGGCCAGCACCACTACAATCAGCCAACGCCCGTTGTGCTTTCTGGTCAATTCGGTCCCTCCGCTCTTGTCCTCCCGCTCTTGCCTTCATTGTATGGGGGCGGGACAAAACAAATGACCATGGAATTTCTTCCATGGCCGAGGATTACCTATTCTATTTTATTACGGGCGTACCCTTGTTACTTTACCGCAACAGCTTGCTTTATTTCAGGCGTTTCCACTTTCAGTTCACCGAGACCGCGAATTAGCTTCTTGGCATGTACCTCTGCCGGCTTAAGCACGGAAATCATATGGTCAATCGCCAATTGGGGATCCACCGTTTCACCGCATGTATAACAATCCAATGCAGCAAAACCTCTCTCAGGATAAGTATGAATGGAGATATGGCTTTCCGATAGCATGACCAACACCGTTGCGCCTTGAGGTTCGAATTGTTGGGCTTGAACGGACAGTACCGTTGCTCCGCAAACCTCAGCAGCCTCTACCATTTGTGCTTGCAGCCATTCCGAGTTGTTGAGAAGGTCAAAATCGACTCCCCAAGTATCAACTGCTACGTGTCTTCCGAAAGTTGAGTATTCCATCTTCCGGTTCCCCCTTCCTAGGAATAAAATTGTTTGATTTCATCCGCTAGGACCTACGTCATTCACTTCCCGAGGGAATAATCTCTCGCAACATACAAATGTCCTGAGTGAATCCTGGTTCCTATAAAGTTTTCAACGAAAATAAAAATAACATCTATCGGGTAGAAATGCAATACCTTTTGGAAAGAAATTTTGAGAGGGCCGGGGGACTTGGTGTGTTCCGGTACATGCACAGCTTATGCGGAAGGCCATCGTAACGTTCATTCTCCCGTATGCCTATTCTTACCCGAGCCTTCCAACGGAAAAAAGCCCCCTTCCGGGAGCTCTTCCGAATGATAGCATCCTATGCTTCAAGCGCAAACATGCGCTTCGTCACCATGCGTAAATCCTGATCGATCCGCCCTCTTGCCGCCGGATCCTCCGTACGGTTGCGGAGATCAAGCAATTCATCCACCTGCCCCTGCAGGCTGCTAATCTCGCGTTCCACCTCATCGAGCTTGAACAGGCGCTCCATCTCACCGAGCGTGTCTTTGTATTCATAAACGACTTTGTGACGTCCGTTTTTGAGCTCTACGATCTTGGTCACTTGCCCACGCTCATATTGGTACATCATGGAGAAGCCGGTATAATGGCGATTCACCAGCGCGCTTCCCTTGAAAGCGGAAACGGCTTTGCGCATCGCGTTGGCGAGCTTCTGGCTGCTCACCCTGCAGGATCCCGTACAAACATACTTACCGGCATTGCGTTCGAAGGAAAGCACAATTTCTCCATCGGCCTCATCTTGAAAAACAAGTTCCTGACTTCCGTTATCCAGTACCTTGACCTGCAAAGGCGTTTGATTCTCGACAAAGAGCTGGATAAATTGGTCCATTTCGGCTTCCGTTAATACCAGGCAGGTTTTGACATACTCCGTCGCTAACCTTTGTGCCATAAAAATCCCTCGATTCTGTTTTTTGAAACGCTTGGGTCATTCCGCTTGACGGTCTATTAGTAACCTTTAACCCGTTCGCCGGGTTATGAAACAAGGCCCAATATCCACCTTACCCATAATAAGTATACTACACCTTGCAAAAATATTCTTCCTCTTCGAACCGAAGAATTAGCCGAATTTTTCGGATAATTCGCAAAAAAGCCGGAAGAAGAAAAGAGAACCTCCCCTATCCTCTTTAATTCAACGAGCAACAGCAAGATCTTCCGAATTCCACGATAAAAAGCCAGCCGGATCGGGCCGGCTGGCCGTACTATGCTATGCAGCTATTCCGCCGTTTCGGGCTGTTCCTCCCGCTCCGCCTCGTCTTCTCCGCGAATGGCCTCGAGGATGAGCCCCCAAAGCTCGTCCTTGCCCACGCCAAGCTCGGAGGAGAACAGCAGGATGCGGTCATCCGGCTCCATCAGGAGCTCCTGGCGGATCACCTTCAGATGCTTCTGCCATTTCCCCTTTGGAATCTTGTCGGCCTTGGTGGCGACGACGCAGACCGGGATATCGTGGTGCTTCAGCCAGTCGTACATCGCCATGTCATCCTTGGTAGGAGGATGACGGAGGTCGATGATATGAAGAATGAGCTTAAGCGGCTCCCGCTTCGTTATATATTCCTCGATAAACTTGCCCCAGACCGCTCTCTGGGTTTTGGAGACCTTGGCATACCCGTAGCCGGGGAGATCGACAAAATACAAGTCGGAATTAATGCGGTAGTAGTTCAAGGTTTGCGTTTTACCCGGCTGGGAGCTTGTCCGAGCCAGATTCTTACGCTGAATAAGCCGATTGATCAGCGAGGACTTCCCGACATTGGAACGCCCTGCCAGAGCAATCTCCGGCAGAGCATCCGTTGGGTATTGTCCCGGACCAACCGCACTGATGACGAATTCCGCCTGGTTGATCTTCATATAGGTGTTCCTACTTTCTTATTGAACCTGCAGCGGGCGGACGAGGGCATGTTCCAGCACTTCGTCCATATGGGCTACAGGAATAAAGGTCAGATTCTCGCGAACACTCTCCGGAATGTCCTGGATGTCCTTCTCGTTGTCCTTGGGCAGAAGAACGGTCTTGATTCCGGCCCGGTGGGCGGCAAGCGTCTTCTCCTTCAGGCCGCCGATCGGCAATACCCTGCCGCGGAGCGTAATCTCTCCGGTCATGGCCACCTCGCGGGAAACCGGCACGTTCGTGAGGGCCGAAATGAGCGCGGTCGCCATCGTGATTCCGGCCGACGGCCCGTCTTTCGGGATGGCCCCTTCCGGAATGTGGATGTGAATGTCGTTCTTCTCGTGGAAGTCGACCGGAATGTCCAGCTGGGATGCCCGGGAACGGGTGTAGCTGAAGGCCGCCTGCGCGGACTCTTTCATGACGTCTCCCAGCTTACCGGTCAGCGTCAGCTTCCCGTTGCCCGGAATCACGCTGACCTCGATCACGAGGGTATCCCCGCCGACCTCGGTCCAGGCAAGCCCCGTCACCGCTCCGATCTGGTCTTCGAGCTCGGCCATTCCGTAGCGGAATTTGGCCGGTCCAAGATAGTCCTTGAGGTTATCCGTCGTGATAGTGACAGACTCTCCGTTATGCGTGACGATCTCCTTGGCCGACTTCCGGCAGAGGCTTGCCACCTGCTGCTCGAGGTTGCGGACGCCGGCTTCGCGGGTATATTCCCGGATAACGGCCAGAATGGCGGCTTCCTGGACGTCCAGCTGCTCGGGCTTCAAGCCATGTTCTCTCTTCTGCTTAGGAAGAAGATATTTCTCGGCGATATGAAGCTTCTCAATCTCCGTGTAGCCGGGGATATAGAGCATCTCCATCCGGTCGAGAAGCGGCCGCGGAATGTTGTGTGCGGCATTGGCCGTGGTGACGAACATCACGTTCGACAGGTCAAACGGCAGCTCCACGAAGTGATCGCTGAAGGTGCTGTTCTGCTCCGGATCCAGCACTTCCAAGAGAGCCGAAGCAGGATCCCCGCGGAAATCCATGGCCATCTTGTCGATTTCATCGAGCAGGAAGACCGGATTGGCGGTGCCGGCCGTCTTCATGCCCTGAATGATGCGTCCCGGCATGGCTCCCACGTAGGTGCGGCGGTGTCCGCGAATTTCAGCCTCGTCCCGCACCCCTCCAAGGGATACCCGGATGAATTCCCGGCCTAGAGAGCGGGCAATGGAACGGGCGATGGACGTCTTCCCGACTCCCGGAGGACCGACTAGGCACAGAATCGGCCCTTTCAGCTTCTGCACGAGCTTCTGGACGGCCAGATACTCCAGCACCCGCTCTTTCGGCTTCTCAAGTCCATAGTGATCCTCGTTTAGAATCTCTTCCGCTTTGGCGAGATCGAGATCGTCCTCGGTTTCCTTCGTCCAAGGCAGAGCGAGGAGCCAATCGATATAATTGCGGATGACGCCGCCTTCGGCTGAAGAGGCGGGCATTTTCTCCAGGCGATCGATTTCCTTCTCGATCTTCTCCCGCACCTTCTCCGGAAGCTTCGCCTCGTTCATTTGGCTGCGGAGCTCGTCGATTTCGCCGGCGCGGCCTTCCTTCTCGCCAAGCTCCTTCTGGATCGCCTTCATCTGCTCGCGAAGGTAGTATTCCTTCTGAGTTTTCTCCATTTGCTTCTTGACGCGCTGGCTGATTTTGCGTTCGAGCTCCAGAACCTCCCGCTCGTTGTTCAGAATATCGAGTAGCTTCTCCAGCCGTGCCCTTACGTCGATCGTCTCGAGGATATCCTGCTTATCCTTGATCTTCAAGGACAGATGGGAACAGATCACATCGGCAAGACGTCCCGGCTCATCAATATCCGAAACCGCGGCAAGCGTTTCCGGGGTGACCTTCTTCGAAAGGTTGATATAATGTTCGAACTGGTTAAGCACCGTCCGCATCAAAGCGTCGATCTCGGAGTCCGTTACGATCTGTTCCGGAAGCTCCTTCAGGTTGACCTCGTAAAATTCCTCATTGGCCAGAAAATCTGTCACCTCGGCACGGATAACGCCTTCCACCAGAACGCGGATGGTCCCGTTCGGAAGCTTAAGCATCTGTCTGACCTTGGCTATCGTTCCCACCCGGTAAATGTCTTCCTGGGTCGGTTCTTCAATATTGATTTCGGACTGGGAGCAGAGAAGAATCAGGCTGTCGTCCACCATCGCTTTCTCCAGCGCCTTCACCGATTTCTCGCGCCCCACATCCAAATGGAGGACCATGCTCGGGTAAACCAGCAATCCCCTTAACGGAAGCAAAGGCATTCGTCTAGCCTTCGATTTGTTCGGTCCCATGCTCATGCACCCCCAATGGCACTTCTCTTTCAAAGCTGTAGAGTCTATTTTAGCAAATGTCCAAACAAAACACCAATTTCCCCCATCAAGGCTTGTCGGCTCCTCCCGATTCCGCCTGAAGATATGGTAGCGTTGCCGGGAGGCTTTGATCGGCAAGCGCGGGCAGGATGGTATCCGCCGGTTCCTCCGCGATTGTCAAGCCAAGAGCATTCTCGAGCACCTCTTCGATGGTGTCCACGGCAATCACTTCCACTCCTTGCAGACCGCTGAAAATTTCCTGCCAGTTTTCCCGCGGGATGAGCACTTTGGTAGCCCCTGCCTGGAAGGCGGCTTCCACTTTGGCTACCACTCCCCCGATCGGCTTCACCCGGCCATGAATGCCCACCTCTCCGGTCATCGCGAGCTTGTTGTCCACCGGAATGTTTTTGATGGCCGAAACGATGGCCGTTGCCATCGAAATGCCTGCCGACGGCCCGTCGATGGGAATTCCGCCGGGAAAGTTGATGTGCAGATCATAATCGTAAGGCTCCATCCCCAGCTTGCGCAGGACCGTCAGCACATTCTCCACGGAGCCTCTGGCCATGCTTTTGCGGCGAAGGGTGCGGGAGCCTCCTCCCACTTCCTCTTCATCCACGACACCGGTGATGTTGAAGGTGCCCTTGCCCCGCCCGGCCGGAATGGCCGTCACTTCAATTTCCAGCAGCGTGCCAAGGTTCGGTCCGTATACCGCCAATCCGTTCACGAAGCCGACTCTAGGGGCGGACGGGACCTTCTTGTCGGGTCTGGGCGGGATCTGGCTGCTGTTGACCACCCATTCGACATCGGCTGCGGACAGTGCCTGGCGGTGATCGGTCATGGCAAGACCAGCGGCCAGCTGAATGACATTCACCGCTTCCCGTCCGTTGGTGGCATAGCGCTTCACGACCTCGACCGCTTCCTTGTTATCCGGAAAGCCGATTTTACGGATGGCATTCGAGGCGATCTCTCCAATTTCCTCCGGCAGCAGAGGGCGGAAGAATACCTCCATGCAGCGGGACCGGATGGCGGGCGGAATATCCTGCGGCGTCCGGGTTGTCGCTCCAACCAAGCGGAAATCGGCGGGAAGCCCGTTCTGAAAAATATCATGGATATAGGTCGGGATGTTCGGGTCCTCCGAGCTGTAGTAGGCGCTCTCCAGAAAAACCTTCCGGTCCTCCAGCACCTTCAACAGTTTATTCATCTGGACGGCGTGCAGTTCGCCGATCTCATCGATAAACAAGATTCCCCCGTGGGCCTTCGAAACCGCACCCGGCTTCGGCTGAGGAATCCCGGCTACCCCCATCGCTCCCGCCCCTTGGTAGATCGGGTCATGAACCGAGCCGATCAAAGGATCGGCAATGCCTCTTTCGTCAAACCGGGCTGTCGTGGCATCCGTCTCCACGAACTTAGCATCCTGACGGAAAGGCGAGGCAGGGTTCTTCTTCGCCTCTTCGAGAATGACACGGGCCGCTGCCGTTTTGCCTACACCGGGAGGGCCGTAAATCAGAATATGCTGCGGGTTAGGTCCGCACAAGGCCGCCTTCAGAGCGCGAAGCCCTTCCTTCTGGCCGATGATTTCCTGCATGGAGCTGGGCCGCGTTTTCTCGGATAACGGCTTGGATAAAGAGACGGAACGAAGCTTCCGCAGCTTCTCCATCTCCTTCTTCGATTCCCGGTCGACGGCCGAACGGTTGGTCTGCTGCCCCCGCAGCAAATTCCAGAAATACATGCCTATGACAACAGCAAAAAACACTTGAATCACCATCAGAATCACACTTAAACTCATCTGGATTCCCTCCTCGCTTCTAACGGTTAGTATTCCCAGCGCTGCTTTCAGCTAATCGTTGGGAAGCCGGCTTCCCGCAACATTTGGCAGGCAAGTCCCTTTCTTCAGCTGAGCATCTTAAGCAATAAGACTCTATTCCACTATATTGATAAAGGGAGAGCTGCCTCATGAAACGAACCTGCCGTTCCCTTCTGCTTCTTCCCTCCCTTGCGGCTTCCTTGATTATGCTCGGGGGGTTCTCGGTGCCGGAGGTTCACCCTCTTCACGTCCAGGTAGACCCGGTGCTGCTTCCTTCCGCCGATATCGTCATCGATGCCGGACATGGGGGAATTGATGGAGGAACATCGGAAGGAAGCCTGCTGGAAAAAGACATCAACCTTGCGATGGGACGCAAGCTCTACGACCATCTGACAGGACTCGGGTACCGGACCGTCTTGGACCGCACTGGAGATTACGCCCCGAGCGAGGACAACCAATGGATGCCCAACCCGTCGCGCCATCTGCGGGATCTGGGGCAGCGGGCTGGGATAGCCAACCTGCTGCATCCCCGTCTTGTGCTCAGTCTGCATGTGAACACCAGCCCCCGTACAGGCAAATCGGGCGGGATAGTGTTGTACTCTAAGGCGAATCCGGAAAGCCATCAGCTCTCCCGCCTTCTTCAAACTTCCCTGAATCGTGTTTACGGGACGAATAACGTCCCGGTTTTAGGAAAAACCTTTTACATTCTTAAACGCATAAAAAGCCCCACCGTCATCGTGGAGCTTGGTTTTCTTTCTAATGCGGCCGACCGGGCCAGGCTCACTTCACCCAAAGGACAAGACGAGCTCGTTCAAGCGTTGGGCGAGGCTGTGCGTCAATTTTGGAGCTTGCCCGCAGACTCCGGAGATGCCTCATCCTGATTTCCCTTCGTTTTCACCGCGATAAATTCGCTCAAGGTTAGGAAGGTAACCTCCGGAGAAAGCTCCAGCACCGTTTTCTTGAGCTCTTCCGCCATGGGGACACCGGTTACTCCGACATGACCGATGGCGGTGCAGACCCGGTTCTGGTCGAGCTTCTTCTTGAAGAGAGCCAGCTGCTTGATGATGTGGCTCCGGCTGTAGACGTCGTCAAAGAACAGCTGGTTCTCCTCGGTGCGCACCCCAAGCTGCTTGGCCAAGACGGGCACCTGGCTCCGGTAGCTTGTCCGGCTGTCGAAGAATAGGAGATGCCTCTCCCGGCATACTTCGAGAACGATTCTCATGACCCGTTCGTCAGCCGTCGCCTTTGACCCCATGTGGTTATTCATGCCAATGGCATAGGGAACATCGTCAATGGCCGCTTCTACCCGCTTGCGAATTTCTTCATCCGACAGGTCGGTCATGATTGGATGGGGGCCAAGCCAGCTCTTCTTGCCCTTTACCGGTTCCATGGGAAGATGGACGAGCACATCGTGGCCCAGCCGATGGGCCCACTCGGCATCCCGCTTGGTTGTGGGCAGGAACGGCATGACAGCCGCTGTAAACGGAACGGGGAGCTCCATCATCTCTTTCGTTCCTTTGAGGTCGTTCCCAAAGTCATCGATAATGATAGCCGCCTTCTTTACGGAAACCGGGTCCGCCTTTCCCTTGCCCGCCGGAAAAGCAAGAGCCGCTCCCAGAGCCAAGGCGCAAAGGACCGCTTTACCCGCATGACTTATCCACTTCATAGCCAGCCTCCTAGCCTGCTAACAGGTTGTTGGTAGCTATGGTATTTGTTTACGAAGGGACAATTATTCCCCTGGAAATATTTTATTGGCCTAACAAAGAAAAAGCAGGCCTTCTTTAGTAAGAAGACCCGCCTATGGGAAGGACATTAATGCTTACGGCCGGGGATTACTCCGGTCTTTTCGTATTCGTCCACAATATGATCGATTTCTTTCTTCAATTCCGACAGAAGATCGGCTTCGGGGACTTTCCGAACCATTTCCCCGTAGCGGAACAGCATTCCCTCGCCGCGGGCGCCGGCTATGCCGATATCCGCTTCGCGGGCTTCTCCCGGTCCGTTTACGGCACATCCCAGCACCGATACTTTGATCGGCACCTTGATTTTGGAAATGTATTCTTCCACTTCATTGGCAATGGAGAACAGGTCAATGTCCAAGCGTCCGCAGGTCGGGCAAGAGACCAGGGTCGCGGCGTTGGAGATCAGGCCGAAGGTTTTAAGCAGCTCCCGGGCTACCTTTACTTCTTCCACAGGATCCGCGCTTAAGGAAATCCTCACCGTATTGCCGATTCCAAGAGAAAGCAGGGCCCCGATTCCAGCGGAGCTCTTGATCGTACCGGAGAAAAGCGTACCGGACTCCGTTATCCCCAGGTGAAGGGGATAACGGAACGCCTCGGCCGCCTTCGTGTAAGCCGCAATGGCCATCGGAACGTCCGAAGCCTTAAGGGAGACGATGATGTCATGGAAGTCCAGCTCTTCCAGAATTCCGATGTGAAAAAGGGCGCTTTCGACCATCGCTTCCGGAGTCGGATAACCGTACTTGTCCAGCAGGTGCTTCTCCAGCGACCCGGCGTTAACGCCGATCCGGATCGGAATGCCCCGCTCCTTGCAAGCCCGGACAACGGCCTCCACCTTATCCCGTTTGCCTATATTGCCCGGGTTAATCCGGACCTTGTCGATTCCATTCTCAATAGCCGTTAAGGCCAGCCGATGGTCAAAATGAATATCCGCGACCAACGGGATAGAAATCTGCTTCTTGATTTCCTTAATGGCCTCCGCAGCCTCTTTATTGTTAACCGTTACCCGAACGATTTGACAGCCGGCCTCTTCGAGACGGTGAATTTCCGCCACCGTGGCCGCAACGTCCGCAGTTTTCGTCGTACACATGCTCTGGATAATGACTTCGTCGCTTCCGCCGATCGTCAGGTTACCGACTCGGACGGGTACCGTATCTTTACGATGAAACATACCGGTTTCTCTCCCATTACACCAAACATCCCCCGCTCCGGATGATTCCACTTACTGGAAGCCACCCGGATTGGAGGTGTCGGTTTTATAGTATGGAAAGCGCGTTAGGCGCTCTCTTCCTTCTTCTTGGGGCTGCCTTCTTTAGGCGTCAGCGTCGGCGTCACTTTATCCTGTACGGTTTCCTTCGTCACCACGCAGTTGGAAACGTCGGTGCGGGAAGGAATTTCGAACATCACGTCCAGCATAATGCTCTCGATGATGGCTCTCAGGCCGCGTGCGCCGGTGTTCCGTTTGATCGCTTCCTTGGCAATGGCATCCAACGCCTCCGCATTGAACTCCAGGGCCACGTTATCCATCTCCAGCAGCTTCTGGTACTGCTTCACGAGAGCGTTCTTCGGCTCGGAGAGGATGCGGACCAGAGCGGCTTCATCAAGCGGCTCCAGCGTAGAGATGACCGGCAGACGGCCGACGAACTCGGGGATCAGCCCGAATTTCAGCAGGTCTTCCGGCAGCACCATGGACAGGTACTCACCCGGCTTGAGATCGGCTGTTTTGTGTCCGTCGCTGCCGAAACCGATCACTTTCTTGCCGATCCGGCGCTTGATGATGGACTCCAGGCCGTCAAAAGCTCCTCCCACAATAAAGAGGATATTGGTGGTGTCGATCTGGATGAATTCCTGATGAGGATGCTTTCGTCCTCCTTGAGGGGGAACGGAAGCAACCGTACCTTCGAGAATCTTAAGAAGCGCTTGTTGTACGCCTTCTCCGGAAACATCGCGGGTAATCGACGGGTTTTCCGATTTGCGGGCCACTTTATCGATTTCATCGATATAAATAATCCCGCGCTCGGCCTTCTCCACATCGAAATCTGCCGCTTGGATCAGCTTAAGCAGAATGTTCTCTACGTCTTCCCCTACGTAGCCCGCTTCCGTTAAGGAAGTGGCGTCCGCAATGGCAAACGGAACATTCAGGATCTTCGCCAGCGTCTGGGCCAGAAGGGTTTTCCCGCTTCCGGTCGGTCCGAGAAGCAGAATGTTGCTCTTCTGAAGCTCGACGTCTTCGGGCTTCGATTGGGAATTAATGCGTTTATAGTGGTTATAAACGGCAACGGACAACGATTTCTTGGCTTGGTCCTGGCCGATAACGTATTGATCCAGAATATGGCGGATGTCCTTCGGTTTCGGAACATCCTTCAAGTCCAGCTCTTCTTCATGACCGAGCTCTTCTTCCACGATTTCCGTGCAAAGCTCGATACACTCATCACAGATATAGACACCCGGACCGGCGACAAGCTTGCGCACCTGGTCCTGCGATTTGCCGCAGAAGGAGCATTTCAGCTGGCCTTTCTCTTCGTTAAATTTAAACATTGGATCACCCCTTGTCATTCAAATCGCTACGAGTGATAACCTCATCAATCAGCCCATAGGCTTTGGCTTCTTCGGCGCTCATAAAGTTATCCCGGTCGGTATCGCGCTCGATCTTCTCCAGCGGCTGTCCCGTACGCTCTACGTAGATTTGGTTCAGCTTCTGCTTGGTCTTGATGATCCAATCGGCGTGAATCTTAATGTCCGTCGCCTGCCCGCGCACTCCTCCGAGCGGCTGGTGAATCATCACTTCGCTGTTGGGAAGCGCAAACCGCTTGCCCTTCGCGCCTGCCGTAAGCAGCAGGGAACCCATGCTGGCCGCCAGTCCTACGCAAATCGTAGAAACATCGGGCTTGATGAACTGCATAGTATCAAATATACCCATTCCTGCGGTTACCGAACCACCCGGCGAATTGATATACAGGTGAATGTCCTTCTCCGCGTCTTGAGCGGCGAGGAATAACAACTGGGCGATTACGAGATTCGCCACGTCGTCGTCAATGGCGGTGCCAAGAAAAATGATTCTGTCCTTCAGCAGCCGCGAATAAATATCGTAAGACCGTTCACCCCGGGCCTCTTGTTCCACAACCATAGGTATAAGACTCATCCAGCCACAACCCCTTACTCGTCAAATATTGCCGCTTACCAAACATTTTATCATGTTTAAACAGCCGTGTCATTTTTTACCCGGTTGTTGCCGAATTAGAAACAACACCTCCGGACAGCCTGTCTAGCCTATCCTTCGGATTCCGTTCCGTTAGCCTATTCCGAAACTTTCAGATAGTTCAAAATACTTTTCCTGAAAAGAAAGGCACGTTTGGTTAACGCGCCCCTTGGTTCCTATGTTTACGCTGCATCCTCAGCGATCTTGCTGTTTTCGACCAAAAAATCTACCGTCTTGCGCACGGTGAGGTCGTTCTTCATGCCGGCCAGGCTGCCGTTCGCTTCCAGAATGCTGCGGATTTCTTCCACAGAACGCTGGTACGTCTGAGCCATTTTCTCCAGCTCGGCTTCGATTTCCTCATCCGTTGCCGTAATGTTCTCGGCTTTCGCGATGGCTTCCAGAACCAGATTGTTGCGGACGCGCTTCTCGGCGTCTCCGCGCATCTGCTCTTTCAGAGCCTCTTCGTTCTGGCCGGAGAACTGGTAGTACAGCTCCATGTTCATGCCTTGAGCCTTCAGGCGGTTCTCGAACTCCTGGATCATTTGGCCGATTTCGCTTTCGACCATGGCAGCCGGAATGTCGAGCTCAGCCGCTTCGGCGGCTTTGTCCACGACGAGGTTTTCTTTCTCGCGCTGGTTGGCCTGCTCTTTTCTTTCCTTCACACGCTTCTCGATATCCTGCTTGAACTCTTCCAGCGTTTCGAATTCGCTGACGTCTTTGGCGAACTCGTCGTCGAGCACCGGCAGGTTCTTGCGTTTGATGTCGTGAAGAGTAACTTTGAATACGGCCGCTTTGCCCTTCAGCTCCTCGGCATGGTACTCCTCAGGGAAGGTAACTTCGATGTCCTTCTCTTCGCCCTTCTTCATTCCGACCACTTGTTCCTCAAAGCCCGGGATGAAGCTGTTGGAGCCAAGCTCCAGGGAGTATTTCTCGGCCTTGCCGCCTTCGAACGCTTCTCCGTCGACAAACCCTTCGAAATCGATGCTCGTGATGTCCCCGTTCTCCGCTGCGCCGTCTTCCACGACAACCAGCTCGGCATGACGCTGCTGAAGCTGCTTCAGCTCGGCATCAATCTCTTCTTCCGTTACGTCGGTGCTCAGGGCCGGAACTTCGATGCCCTTGTAGTCGCCGAGCTGTACTTCAGGCTTAACCTGAACCTTGGCGGTAAACTTCAGGGCTTGTCCCTTCGCCATTTGCTCCACGTCCACCTCCGGACGGTCAACCGGCTCGATTCCGGTTTCTTGAATCGCCTCGAAGTAAGCTTCCGGAAGAAGAATGTCGAGAGCGTCCTGATAGAGGCTTTCCACGCCGAAGCGGGACTCGAACAGGGACCGTGGCACTTTTCCTTTACGGAAGCCCGGTACGTTTACTTTTGCCGCTACTTTCTTAAATGCCTTATCCAAAGCGACTGCTACTTTCTCCGCTTCCACTTCCACGGTCAGTACGCCTTGGTTCTTCTCTATTTTTTCCCAGCTTGCTTTCATTTTATGCTTTCCCCTCCAAAAAATGTACCTGACTTTTAACACGCAGCCTTTATAACCATTCCATTATAATCATAAAACCTTTTCATTTCAAGGCATTCGGAGAACTAGTCCCTCAGACCGGTTTAACCGAGCGCATAAAGTTCTGCATGACCTCGTAGGCCTGCTTCCAATGGTCTTTGTTCTCGGACGTAATGCCGTACATCTCCCGGATTTCCTCCACGTCCGCTCCCCCCTGCATGGACTCTTGGATAACGGCGTGCAGAGCCGCCGCCCATACATCCATCTCGTCCTGGCTCCGGGAAAGGAGGCTGTCGTACGCGGGCGAGCCGTAGATGAAGGCCAGGAAATCGGCCCATGTATGCTCGGCAAAATAGGACAGCGTCGGCTCCTTGACCTCGCTGATCTGCTGCACCCTCCCGATGATCTCCGAAAATTTGGGTGGAAAGTCCGCGAGCGACAGCGGCGTATCCTCGATATCCAGCTGCTGGATCTTCCCCTGCCGGCTGAACGTGACCGGCCCCTCCGCCCCTCTCCGTTTAAGAGCTTGAAGCCCCTTGAACAGAACGATCGGATGAAGCTTAGCCGTCCGGAGCCACTGGATGAGCGCGGCGTTGATACCGGGATGCTCCGCATAGGTCAGCTGCTCCAGGGCAAGAAGCATCTTCTCGACGGAGGTGCCGCTGAACAGGCTCTGAAGCAGCCGGTCGACATACCGGCTGTCGGCTTCGGCTTTATCTTTCACCGCGCGGCTCAGCATGTCGGTTTCCGATTCCTCCGGCTCCTCCCCGGCGGAATCCCCCGTTTCCTCGGGACGCATCGTCTCCAGCCAGCCGAGTAGCGCCGCCCATTCCTCATCGGCCCGGGGATCCCCGCTTTCGCACTGCAGAAGAAACCTTAGCAGGTTCATTGCTTCTCCGTACCGCTCGGTTTCGAGCATCCGGGTCAGTTCAATCTGGTAGAAATCTATCGTTTTGGGAAAAAGGATAACATTATCCTTGTTAGGCTGTTCGATGGTGTTCCGCTCCCTTCCAAATCCTCCTACCCCGATGGTATCCGTTTGCCGGCCAAAAAGCAAAATCCGCGCCAAACCGCCAAAAAATAGCGGTTGCTTTTCCGATTTTCCTATGCTATTATTACTCATGTTTCGCGGAAAACGCGGGTGTAGTTCAATGGTAGAACGCCAGCTTCCCAAGCTTGAGGCGAGGGTTCGATTCCCTTCACCCGCTCCACTATTCTATTCCGTGTCTATCCTGTCCTAGTAGCTCAGTTGGATAGAGCACACGCCTTCTAAGCGTGTTGTCGGGGGTTCGAATCCCTCCTGGGACGCCATTTCTTACATAGCAAACCGCCCTCTCGGGCGGTTTTTTTTATTGTGTCCAAGCCTATCCTTTTCCCCCCGATCCCGCCGCCCGTCCCGCCGCGGACAGACATGATCCGCTATCGTTCCGCATATCGTTTAGCAGTAAGCGATGGTGTCGAAAGTGAACACGTCATCGAGAGTTCGTATCGAAAGGGATGAAACCTATGTGCGGAATTACAGGCTGGCTGGACTGGCAAAAGGATTTAACCCTTCACCCCACCACCCTTGAAAACATGACCGAAACGATGGCGGCCCGGGGTCCTGATGCTTCGGGCACCTGGATCTCCCGGCACTGCGCCCTCGGCCACCGGAGACTGAGTGTCATCGATCCGGAGAACGGCGCCCAGCCGATGACCCGATACCACGGCGATCATTCCTTCACCATCGTATACAACGGCGAGCTGTATAACGCCCCGGATCTGCGCAGGGAGCTCGAAACGCGGGGCCACCGCTTCCGGACCAACTGCGACACCGAGGTTCTTCTGCTGGCCTTTGTCGAATGGGGGAAGGCCTGCCTAGACCGGCTGAACGGCATATTTGCTTTCGCGGTATGGAGCGATGAGAACCAGGAGCTCTTCCTGGCTAGAGACCGGCTTGGCGTCAAGCCTCTTTTTTATTCCGACCTGGGCTCCGTGTTTCTGTTCGGCTCCGAGCCTAAAGCGATTATCGCCCACCCGGACTTCCCCGCCGAAGTGGATGCGGAAGGGCTGGCGGAGGTATTCGCGCTCGGTCCCGCCCGGACGCCGGGCGTCGGTGTATACAAGCGCCTGTCGGAGCTGAAGGCGGGCCACTGCATGACGGTTGGCGCGAACGGGGTTCGCACGGCCGCTTATTGGCGTCTTGTCAGCCGGCCGCACCTCGACAACGTAGACCAGACCGCCGAAACGATTCATTTCCTGCTGAAGGACACGGTCGAACGGCAGCTCGTGTCGGATGTGCCGGTCTGCACCCTTCTGTCCGGCGGCCTGGACTCCAGCGCCCTGACCTCGCTTGCCGCCCTGTATTACCAGGGGACCGGACAGGGAGTGGTCCCCACCTTCTCCGTGGATTACGCGGACAACGACAAGCACTTCAAAGCGAACGCCTTCCAGCCCAACTCCGACGCCCCCTGGATCCGCCGGATGACCGAGCATTTGGGGACGGAGCATCATTGGGTCGAATTCGATACGCCCGAGCTCGTCGCCGCTCTGAAGAATGCGGTCCGGGCAAGGGACCTTCCCGGCATGGCCGACGTGGACGCTTCCCTGCTCCTCTTCTGCCGGGAAATCAAGAAACACGCCACCGTGGCGGTTTCGGGCGAGGCGGCCGACGAAATATTCGGCGGCTACCCTTGGTTTCACCGCGACGAATCGTTGAAGGCGAACACGTTTCCCTGGTCGCTTAAGATGCAGGAGCGCCTCGCCGTCCTGAATCCGGAAATGACGGCTTACATCCGGCCGGAGGCTTACGCCGCGGAGCGGTACCGCCAGGCGCTTGACGAGGTTCCTTACCTCGACGGCGAGAATGACCAGCAGCGGCGCATCCGCGAAATCTCTTACTTGAATGTGACGAGATTCATGCCCACTCTTCTTGACCGCAAGGACCGGATGAGCATGGCGGTCGGCCTGGAGGTCCGGGTCCCCTTCTGCGACCACCGCCTGGTGGAGTACGTGTGGAACATCCCCTGGGAAATCAAGACGGCCGGAGACAGGGAGAAGGGCATTCTCCGCCGCGCGCTGAAGGGAGTGCTGCCGGACGATGTGCTGACCCGCAAAAAAAGCCCGTACCCCAAAACCCACAACCCTTCGTACCTGGCCGCCGTCCGCCGGTGGGTGCTGGAGATTCTGGATGACTCCTCCTCTCCCCTCCTGCCCTTGATCGATGTGCCCCGGATCCGCCAGCTGGCCTCCTCGGAAGAGGCGGATATGAACATCCCCTGGTTCGGCCAGCTGATGAGCGGGCCGCAGCTTTTTGCCTATCTCGGCCAAGTGGACACCTGGCTTCGGGAATATAAGGTCAGCGTCAAATAATCGAAACATCAGCCCAACTCCTAAGCAAAAAGGCCTCCCTCGGGCGGCCGGCCTACATCAGGCCGGCGTCCGTAAGGAGGCCTTTGGTCGTTTCAGGGAAAACAAATAGGATCAGGTCCGCTTCTCCAGCACCTGTACCAGCTCGTGAAGCGCCTGGGCCCGGTGGCTGACCGCGTTCTTCTTCTCCATTGTCATTTCGGCCAAAGTCTGGCGGCTGGCCGGGATGTAGAATAAGGGGTCGTAGCCGAACCCGTTGGAGCCGCGCGGAGCCGGCAGAATGTACCCGCGGCATTCCCCTTCAACGGTGAGTCCCCCCCCGCTCCCAGGGTCGAAGACCGCGAGAACGCAGACAAACCGGGCGGGGCTGTAGACAAGCGGCTGCTCCCTCCCCGGGGCGGCTTCTTGCCCGGACGCCTGGTCCTCCGTCACCGGCAGTGAGTCCCCTCCGCCTATCGGCCGAAGGCCAAAAGGAGCCAGCTCCTTCAGCAGCTTGGCGTTGTTGTCGGCATCGGCGGCATGCTCCCCGGCGTAACGGGCGGAGTAAACGCCCGGAGCCCCGTTCAGCGCATCCACGCATAGGCCGGAATCATCCGCAAGAACGGGAATCCGGAGAAGCTCCGCTATCGTGCGGGCCTTCAGCATCGCATTCTCGGCGAAGGTCGTTCCTGTCTCTTCCACTTCGGGCAGCTCCGGATGATCCAGCAGCGAGCCGACCGCAACGCCGAACGGCTCCAGCAGGCGGCTGAATTCCTTCGCTTTGCCGGCGTTGCGGGTGGCAACAATGATCCGCTCGTTCAGCTTCATATGAGACTAGCCCCCAATCTTGCCGGCGATGGGACCGAGCGCCTCTTTCTGCACCTCGATCATCGACAGAATCCCCGCTTCGGCGGAAGCAAGGAGGGAGTTCAGCTCTTCCCGGCTGAACGGCGATTCTTCGCCTGTGCCCTGCACCTCAACGAATTTACCGCTTCCGGTCATCACCACGTTCATGTCCACCTTGGCTTTCGAATCCTCTTCGTAAGCAAGATCCAGGTAGGTCTCTTCATTAACTATGCCTACGCTCACCGACGCCAGGAAATCCGTTATGGGAAACTTGGGCAGGTTCTTCGTTTCGGAAATTTTATGGATCGCCATGGCCATCGCGACGAACGCTCCCGTAATGGAAGTGGTGCGGGTCCCCCCGTCTGCCTGTATGACATCGCAGTCGAGGGTAATCGTCCGCTCTCCAAGCCTCTCCAGGCTGACGACCGAACGCAGCGCCCGGCCGATCAGGCGCTGGATCTCCATGGTCCGCCCTCCCAGCTTGCCCTTGGCGGCTTCCCGCTGGTTGCGCGTTTGGGTGGCGCGCGGCAGCATGGAATATTCTGCGGTCACCCAGCCCCGCCCCTGCCCTTTCATGAACGGCGGAACGCGTTCTTCTACCGACGCGGTGCAGATCACCTTCGTTTCTCCTACCTCGATAAGGACCGAGCCCTCGGCATGCTTAATGTAATTCGTTGTAATCCGGACGGGACGCGTCTCGTTGTTCTGTCTTCCGTCTATTCTCATTCGATATCCTCCTGGAACGGCTGCAGCCTCTAGTGCTTGGAATTGGCGATTCTTCTATAGGGTAAACCAAAACTCTATATAGTTTAGCAGAGCCGGAAGGGAAAAGCATCCTCCCTTCTGCTCATCCCTTCCTTTGTTGGGACGCGTTTAGCGGAAGGGGGCCGGAAATGAATTCCCGGCCCCCACGGACTGCCCTATTATGCGGAAGACGTCAAACGTTTATTCCGCCGCCCACTTATAAGCGGAATAGGTTGCCCTATAGCTTAAGGGGATTGATATGGGTCGGACGCATGACCGGCTGGCTGTTCGTCTTGTTATCCGTCGTGCTCACCTTGGCATCTCCGTTGACCGTAATCTGGACCTTGGAGGCTTTCGTGTTCTCCGTCAGGGAGAGAACGACGGCCTGAACGGCATCGGCCGAAGCCTTTTTATCCTTGTCGAGGAATTTGCTGCTGAAATCAACCGTAACCGTGCTGTTGTCATCGGATTGCTTAAGCTGGAGCACCTCGGTGCCGAGTGTCATGACCGCTTCGAGGCCTTTGTTGGCAAGCGGGCCCTTGATCAGCTCATCCACGGCGGCCTTGGCCACCTGATCCGTCCGCTTCACCATCCGGGTTACCGGCACATAGTAGCCGTAATGGTCGGCGGTATGGCTTTGGAAATACAGCGTGACGGGTACGGACTGTCCCGGATTCACCCCCGGAGCGATTTCCAGGTTAATCCCCATAGCACGCGACAGCGTCCCGTCCAGAGGAGTAGCTCCCATAGGCATCTCCGGCAGCTTTTTGCCTTCTACCCGAAGCTCCACCTGCTCGATGGAAGGAAACCCGGTCAGCGCCCACGTGACCGCTTCGATCATTTTGCGTTCATCCTGCACGTTGTAGTTGGTGAATTCCTTGCTGAAATCGACGACGGCGAGCTTGCTCTCCGTCTTGATGTCGAGGCTTTTCACCTTGGTTCCTTTCGGCAGCAGGGCGGTAAAGCCTTTGGGGAGCTGGGCCTTCGGAAGGCCGTCCTCCACCATGGACTCCAGCGTTTTCTTGGCTATACCTTCCGTCGAGGCGACCGGCAGGCTGAGCGGGGAAACAAACCCCTTGTCATCCTTGAAATAAAGGGTGACCTGGGTCGACTGGGCGTTCTGGGAGGCGTTGTTCTTCTGGGCATCCTTAATGACCGTCTGCAGCATGGTCTCGGTATCCTCGCGGGGAGGGTCGATGGATTGCTTTGCGCTATCCTTGCCGAGCAAGGAACAGCCGGAGGTCAGCATGACGACGAGCGAGGCGGCCACGAGCAGGCGAACGGGTTTGGCGGGCTGCATGGATAATCCCCCTTTGGGTAGCTTGTTTACTCTATGTATACGAGCCTCCATGCATTTTATAACCGCATTTTGTCCACAATGAAGGTGTTGTCTTATCCGTGCGATTTATCGATAGAAAGGGGACCGTCTGGTGACGTACAGCCTGAACAGCGAAGCCGTGGAAAAGGCCATGAACGAATGGCTGACGAAGCGCGGGGTAAGACGGGAGGATATTGCGGAGCTCGTCTACTTGGCCCAGCAGGAATATTACCCGGTTCTGACCATGGACGAATGCCGGGAAAGCGTGGACAGGGTACTCGCTAAGCGGGAGGTGCACAATGCCATCCTGACGGGAATCCAGCTTGACATCCTGGCGGAGGAAGGAAAGCTGCTCTCCCCTCTCCAGGAAATGATCGAGAACGACGAGAAGCTGTATGGCTGCGATGAAATTCTGGCTCTGTCGATCGTGAACGTCTACGGAAGCATCGGATTTACGAATTTCGGGTTTCTCGACAAAACGAAGCCCGGAATCGTAGACCGCCTTAACCGCAAGGGCGGCCCTATGCTGCATACCTTTCTCGATGATATTGTGAGCGCCATCGCCGCCTCGGCCTGCAGCCGCCTTGCCCACCGCAAACAAGCCCATGCGGAGGAGCATGAGCTGGTCTAGCCGGCAGGCCAGGGTATGCGTTTCTTATCCGTGGTGCCGATAAAGGATACCGCTCGCCGTTTCTTCCTCCTTCACCCTTCCGTCGGCCGCCAGGAAGAAGAGGTGGGCCAAGGTTTCCGCCATCGCAAACCGAAGCTGGTGAATGGACAGCCTGCTGCCGAAAAAGGCGATGCATAGTTCATAGGCCGTCAGGGGCTCTCCCGTCAGGGCGCCTGCCATGCGGTCGAGTCTCTCCTCGTGATGAACGACGAGGTCCAGCGCGCGCCGGGAAAACCCCGTAAAAGGCTCCCGGTGGCCCGGATAAGCTTTCTCGACCTCGAACCCGCTTACCCGGCGCAGATCCTTAAGATAGGTGGCGAGCGGGTTCTCGTCGATGCCTGGAATGTAGCTGACGTTAGGGGAAATTTGCGGGATAACGTGATCCCCGCAGATCATGGCTAGCGTTTCCGGATCGTAGAACGAAAGATGGCCGGACGCATGCCCTCCGGTCTCGATTATATCCCAGTCCCGGCCCCCCATCCGGAGCCGCTCTCCTTCTTCGAGAACCGTCACGTCAGGCTGGGGGCTGATCTGGGGAAGGAAACCCTCCATATGAACGGTCAGCTCGTTAAGAAGCTCTTCCGGCATTCCGTGACGTGCGAACAGGTCCCTGATCGCGGCCGTTAACGGCTCGCCTCTTCCCCACAGCAGACGAGCCTGCCGAAGGCCTTCGGGCGATAGGCGGACAGGCGCCCCTGTCCGTTCCTGGAACCAACCGGCCAACCCGTAATGATCCGGGTGATGATGGGTAAGGACTATGGAGGAGATGTCGGAGAAGCCCAGCCCCGCTTCCCGAAGCTCCTTCTCCCAAAGCTCCTCGGAAGCGGGCGTATGAAGCCCCGGGTCGATAACGGTTACCCCGTCGTCGCCCGCGAGCAGATAGCTGTTCACCCAGCGGAGAGGAAACGGAAGCGGGACTTTGACTTGATGGATGGTTCCCTTGACAAGTGTTTTCATGAGGAAGAGGATTCCTTTCTGGAGCCGACAAGGATAATTCTCGGCGATTCGTTCTCGTGATAAGGTTCTCCGTTGTAGCCGCCGTATATGCAGTCCAAGCGGAGCCCGGACTTCCCGGCGAAGGCCCGAAAATCCTTCAGCCGGTACAGCTTGACTTGCTCGGTGTAATGCCGGGGAGGCTTGCCGGTCTCCTCCAGCGTGATCATTTTGCGGACGAAGCCGTTCTCGATGATCCGGTTTTCCCGGATGGTGACGGCCCCTTCCGTTCTTACGGACTCCGGTACGAGATGCCGGGCTACATGGTCCGGATTGAGGAAATCGACAATGAACCGGCCTCCCGGCTCCAGCAGCCGGTGAATTTCGTGAAAAACCGCCTCATTTTGCTCATCGTTATCAAAATAACCGAACGAAGTAAATAAGTTCACGACCGCGTGATAAGGGCCTTCGAGCGGGACTTGCCTCATGTCCCCCTCAACCCACGTAATCTTCCGTCCGGTGTCGCGGCGCCGTGCTTCCTGGAGCAGGACGCTCGAAAGATCCATTCCGGTCACCCGGAAGCCGCATTCGGCCAGGGCCAGGGAATGCCTTCCCATTCCGCAGCACAGATCCAGCACACGCGAGCCTTTCGCCAGCTGAAGCCAGCGGATCATGTTATGGACTTCTACCTTGGCTCCTTTGGCATCCCGGTGTTTATAGACGAGCAAGTAGTCCTCGCCGAAGCTTTCTTCATACCAATCCGTCATCTCGGCTCCCCCTGCCTATTCATCCTTATCGCTTCTGCATCTTCTTCCAATTTAGTAGGTTAATGCCCCGAATGCAACTTTTGCCTGCGGTTTGCGGCGGCACCGGCCTTCTTTGTTTCTAGCTTGCTTGCTTGGTGTAAGAATGGAAGTAGATCATTTTGGTGTCTGAGGAGCTGACGATTCATGCATTTGGAAGCCTTTCATCACGGGCCGCGCAACAATTGGGCCTATGCGTACGACAACGAAACCCTCCACCTTCGTTTCCGCACCAAGCGGGACGATGTGGAAGCCGTCTATGCCGTAACCGGGGATAAATACGATTGGAACCGTACGGCTGCGACACTCTCCATGGACAAAACGGCTTCTGATGCCATCTTTGATTACTGGGAGGTTGCCGTAAAGCCTGCCTTCCGCAGGCTGACTTACGGCTTTAAGATAACCGCGGGCAGCGAAACGCTGTGGCTGATCGAAACCGGCATCTTCAACAGCGAGCCCCACCCGCCCGGCGGGTATTTCGAATATCCTTATCTGCATGAGATCGACGTGTTCAATCCTCCGGAATGGGCCAAGGATGCGGTTTTCTACCAAATCTTCACCGAGCGCTTCTGCAACGGGGATCCCGCCAACGATCCGGAGGGAACCGAGCCTTGGGGCGGCCAGCCGACCACCACGAACTCCTTCGGAGGAGATCTTCAAGGGGTCATGGACAAGCTGGATTACTTGGTGGACCTGGGCGTCAACGCCATCTACTTCACCCCCATCTTCGAGTCCCCGAGCAACCATAAATACGATACGATTGATTACAAGAAGGTAGACCCTCATTTCGGAACGAATGAGCTGTTGAAGGAGCTTGTGGAGAAATGCCACGAGAAAGGCTTGAAGGTCATGCTCGACGCGGTGTTCAACCACAGCGGCTCCCAGTTCCCCCCATTCGTCGATGTGAAGGAAAAGGGAAAGGATTCCCGTTATGCGGACTGGTTCCATATTAACGAGTTCCCGCTCGCCGTTCATGACGGCATCCCGACTTACGATACCTTCGGCTTCTTCGGGGACATGCCCAAGTTCAACACGGCAAACCCTGAAGTGAAGGAATATCTTCTCGATATCGCCCGTTACTGGATCGAAGAGATCAAGCTGGACGGCTGGAGGCTGGACGTGGCCAACGAGGTCGATCACCACTTCTGGCGGGAATTCCGCAGCGTGGTCAAGAAAGCCAATCCGGAAGCTTACATAGTGGGAGAGGTATGGAACGACTCGATTGTGTGGCTGCTCGGCGACCAGTTCGATTCGGTCATGAACTATCCCTTCTCCAACAAAATTCTGGAATTCTTCTCCCAGGACCATATGGACGGCTACTCGTTTGCGAACAGCATGGGTTCTCTTCTGATGCGCTATCCGCAGCAGGCGAATGAAGTGGTCTTCAACCTTCTCTGCAGCCACGATACGCCCCGGGCCCTGACCATTTGCGGCGGGGATAAACGGCGCTTAAAGCTGGCCGTTGTCTTTCTCCTTACCTACATGGGGACCCCCTGCATCTTCTACGGCGATGAAATCGGACTGGAAGGAGGGGGCGATCCCGACTGCCGCAAGTGCATGGAGTGGGACCCGCAGAAGCAGGACAACGAGCTGTACGACTTCTACAAAATTCTGATCTCCCTGCGCAAAAAGAACCGCGCCCTGCGTTCCGGCCATTTCCGCTTCCTGCAAGCCGACTCCAATGACCGCCGGATCATTTACGAGCGGATGGACCATCATCTGCATTTCATGATCTACATGAACAACCAGGAGGAGATTACCACCATGACCCATCCGTGCGAAACGGATGACTGGCGGGACGCTCTATCGGGAGAACATGTGCCGACCCAGGACGGGCAAATGGTGATCGAGCTCGAGGAGTTCGGCTACCGGATCTTGTACCGCTACCTGGATAAGGAGAACAAGCCCGAGCTCCCCGAGACGCGGATCAAGCTTTAGTTTCCTTGTGGCAAGCACGGCGGATAAAAAAACAGGCCCCCTCTACAACTAGAGACGGGCCTGTTTCATTTGGAAAATGATATCGGGATAAGTCCATTCCGCTGGAAAGGGAAGCCGGTTACGCCTGCTCGGCTACCATCCGGTTCGTCAGCGACCCGAGCTTCTCAATCTCGATCGTCACCACGTCCCCGTCCTTCAGGTAAACGCGCTCTTCCTTCGGAAGACCGAGCACCACGCCCTCCGGCGTTCCCGTCAGAATAATGTCGCCCGGTACGAGCGTCATGTGCTGGGAAATGTAGCTGACGATTTCGTCACAGGCGAAGATCATATCCGACGTATTGGAATTCTGCCGGACTTCGCCGTTGACGGTACATTTGATGCTAAGTTGGTTAGGATTGCCGACTTCATCGGCCGTGACCAGGTAAGGCCCGAGCGGGCTGAAGCCGTCGCAGGATTTGCCGAGCAGCCATTGGGCGGTACGCATCTGAAGATCGCGGGCCGACAGATCATTCACGTTGCAATAACCGAAGACATGATCGAGAGCGTTCTCTCGGGAAACATACTTCGCGGTGCGTCCGATGACGATGACGAGCTCGGCTTCATAATCGACCTCCTGCGTGACCTTCGGAAGGGCGATGTCTTCCCCCTGAGCCGCCAGGGTATTGTTAAACTTGTTGAACAGAATCGGGTATTGAGGGATAGGGGCGTTGGTTTCTTCCGCATGCCGGCGATAGTTGAGGCCCACGCATATGATTTTGTTAGGACGGGTTACGCAAGGACCCAGCTTCAGCCCCTCCTCCGGCAGCAGACAGGCTTTCTGAAGCGAGCTGTCCCCGAGCACCCGATCCGTTAAAGCTTGAAGACGGTTCACGGCATCGCGGCCCTGTTCGATGGCTTCATGAACATCAAGCACCGCATTTTCCCCTGCAAGCTCCGCTGCTTTGGCCACATGCACGATCCCCTGCTCCGTATGTACCCCCAGCTGATACTCTCCGTTATGGACAAAGGTTACCAATTTCATTTCCCATTTCCTCCTCCGTTGGATAGGCTAAGCGTTCTTGCCGAAAACGACGCCCCCGTCAATATAAAGCGGCGATCCCATCATAAACTTGGACTCCTCCGACGCCAGGAACAGAGCCGCCTGGGCCACATCCTCCGGACGGCCCAGGTCTCCGCTCAGCTGGCGGGTCTTAAGAGAGCGGTAAGCCTCTTCCGGATCGTCATAGGATTTCTTCAGGTAGTCCTCTACAAAAGGAGTCAGGATCGTTCCCGGGAGCAGAGCGTTGACTCTGATTCCATAAGAAGCGTAATCCACCTGCATGGATTTGGTCAAGGCCAAAACGGCGCCTTTGGTTGCGGCGTAGGACGCCCGGCGGGCCAGTCCGATTTCGGCTATACAGGAAGACATGTTAATGATGGAGCCGGACCGGCGTTCCATCATATGAGGCAGGACGTATTTCGAAGGGAGGAAGACCCCTTTGATGTTGATGGCCATGATGCGGTCCCATACGTCCTCCTCCAGCTCGTGTAGAGCCCCGACGCCGCTTATTCCGGCGTTGTTGAAGAGCACGTCGATCTTTCCCGTGCGGGATACAATTTCGTCCGTCATGGCCTTCACTTCCTCGGGCTTCGTTACATCCGCCCGAACGAAGAAAGACTCTCCTCCGGCCGCCCGGATCTCAGCCGAGGTTTCTTCTCCTTTGGCCGCATCCAGGTCGTTAATGACGACCAATGCTCCTTCTTCCGCAAAACGCAGAGCGGAGCTCTTGCCAATCCCCGAACCGGAGCCGGTAATCAGCGCCACCTTACCTTGTAAACGCATACATCATTCCTCCAAACATAGTTTGATTGGGATAAACGCTCGGCAAGCCCAGCGATCTCTCCGATGACCAGGTCCCTCTTCTCCTGCCATACATGCTCCGGCATGGAGCTGCTGACGGCGGCGGCCACTATCCCGCCCATGCCGAACACGGGGGCGGCGCAGCAGATGAAGCCCATTACGCATTCCTGCGTATCCAGCGAATAGCGCTGGGAACGGACCGTCTCCAGCTGCTCGGCCAATTGGGAATGAGACGTGACCGTATAGGGAGTAAGCGCCTCCAGCCGGGGATGGCTTTCCCGGTAACGGTCCAGCTCACCAGACTCCGCGAAGGCCAGCAGGCATTTGCCGAGGGCGGTCGCATGGGCCGGGAATCTCATTCCGGGATTGGAAGCGAGCTGGACGGGCGTGGGAGCCTCCTCCTTCGCCAGATACAGAACTTCATATCCGTCCAGCTTGGCCAGCTGGATCGTCTCTCCGATCCGCTGCTTTGTTTCCTTCGCTTCCAGATGAAACCGGTTCATAAGGCTGTTGCTGCGGTAATAGGACTGGCCCAACAGACCGAGCTTCATGCCTATGGAATAAGTGGCGTCGCCGCTGCGTTCCAGCCACCCCAGCCCCTCCATCGTATGGAGCAGCGAAAACACGGAGCTTTTGTGAATCTGAAGCCGCTTCGAAAGATCGGCCTGCTTCAGCCGGAACGGCTCCTCGGCCACCAGCTGGAGAATGGCATGGGCTTTGTCCAGCGCGGGAACACGATATTTGGTTTCCATGCGGCTTTCCTCATTTTAATCAAAATGGTCTTATTAGGTTTTCTATACAAAACCAGGTTTTCTATAGCAACTGCCCTCATCGTACCATTCGTGCCACCCCCTGTCAATGTAGAACGGAGTGGTCCGGGCCTTGCTGCAAGCCTATTTTTAAGGGCCTTTCGCACCAAGGTCCTGCCCTTTTCATACTATACTTTGACTGTATCCCTAAACCTTGTAACCTACACAAATCCCGAGCAAGGAGGGGTGACACTAATAATGGGCAGCGATCACAAAAGCAAGTTCCTGTTAACCCATCGCGAGCGTGAGGTTTTTGAATTGCTTGTGCAGGACAAAACGACCAAGGATATCGCACAACAGCTGTTTATCAGCGAGAAAACCGTGCGGAATCACATTTCGAACGTCATGCAGAAGTTGAATGTCAAAGGCCGTTCGCAAGCGGTTGTAGAGCTGATCAAGCTTGGGGAACTGAAAATCTGAAAGAACAGCAATGCGGTCCTCTGAGCCTTCTTTCCTCTCTGTCCCGGAGATGCGAAAGGGGGTTTTTCTCCGTGCTCCATGAAACTCCGTAACCAACGTCAGATGGCGGCTGAAGCGCGGCTAACGAAAAGAACCGACCGGGTTTCCAGTCGGTTCTTTGGCATCAGGGAGTAACGGAAGCGGACGGAAGCCCTGATCCTGCGGGAAACAGACGCGAGACGATGGTCCCGAACTCGCGGATATAGCCCTCCAGAGGCTTGCCGCTCTTCGTGTGCGCCGGAAACCGGTCGATCCGGTCGATAAAGTCCGGGTGGGCGGAGACGAAGACTTCCTTCAGCCCGGGATCGATCCGGCGGGCGGCCTCCGCCACCTTAGCCTTCAGCTTGCCGGAGACCTCACCCACGTTCGCGCTTTGCCCGGGAACATCCATCACGGTGTCAGGGTAGCCGTATTTGACGATGACGCCGATATACCCCTTTCCGTCGATAACAAGGGCATTGGCTCCGGTCACCTCGTCAAGCGCCGCTACCGCTTCGGCTATTTGGGGTTGAAGAGCAGCCGTAGACGGGGAGCCCGGATCGTTCACGCTCTGGGCCTGCACCTGCCCGCCGCCGCGGCGTGTCCCTTGGACATATTCCTTGCCGGTCCGGGGGTGCACATCCTGGTTCACCCGGGTGCTGTCCCAGGTGGCCCCGTCGGGGTTTTCGCTTTTGATCGACAGGCCCGGACCCGGCGTCATTTTGTGCTTGTTGATATCCGTCGCCCCTATTCCCATCTCCCGGCTGCAGGCCCCAAGCGTAACCAGAGCCAGAAGGAGGGCTGCCGCCGTCATCCCTTGTGTTTTCATATATATCCTCCCGTGTATGTCTTTACAGGTTAGGGTGCGCACTGCCGGGAGGGATTATGCCGCAAGAGGGGCCAAAACCGGCTGTCCTGATTCTTCCTGGCTTTAGGCAAATCGAACCCCCATCAATCCGGTGACCAAACCGATACCAACGCCAAGCAGGCATGCGGCCAGCCAGATTTTTCGACTTCGGGCTTCTTTAAGGAAATACCAGCCTACCAAGCCTAACAATAACCCTTCCACCAGAAACCAGGGTTCAAAAAGTACCAGATCCCACAGCACATAGGTATCCTCCCGGAGGGTAAAGGTTCCCGACTCCAATCCGATCCTCCCGCTCATTTGAAGGATTCGATAAAGGATTCCAAAAATGCCGTGCGAAGCGGACAACGAGCATCCCGCCAAAGCTAGAAAGAGCAGCACATAACGAGTCGCTTTGCCTTTGTTTCCATAGATAAAGGCCAGGCCTATGATCCCGGCAACGGTAAGAAATACGGAGGCAATCCCATTAATCGATTCGAAATAACTCAATTGTAAGATGTCAGGCTTAAGAATGCCCACCCCCCGTGTGCCGCCCATAGCCCAATAAAGGTGGGGAAGCATATAGGCAATGGACCAAATAAAAACGGCGTAACCCGACCAAAGAAGTCCTTTTGTTATCCTTTGAACCTGAACCTGCTCATTCATCGGAACACCTCATCCTATGTTTTTTCGTTGGCGATGCACTGTCCTATCCATCTTGGCGTTTGCGCTGAACGACGCCTTGCTCCCAAGCCAGGACAGCCGCCTGGGTCCGATCCGCCAGCTGCAATTTGCCAAGGATATTGCTGACATGGCCTTTCACCGTTTGCTCGCTGATGCCCAATGCTTGCGCAATAGCCGCATTGGCGTTTCCTTGGGCAATCAGGCGCAGCACTTCAAGCTCACGTTCGGTAAGATCGTTAAAAACGTTCGGAATATCCTTTCGTTCCTCCCGAAGCTCCTGCACTACCCGTGCCGCCACACGAGGATGGAGAAAGGCTTCGCCGACACACGCCTTTCGGATGATATCCGCAAGATCGCCCGACTGGACATTCTTTAACACGTAAGAAAGAGCACCCGCCCGCAAAGCCGGAAAAATATATTCGTCCTCCTGAAAAGAGGTCAGCACGACAATTTGAGAATGGGGACTGCTTTTCTTAACCCGGCGGATCGCTTCAATGCCGCCTATTCCCGGCATCGACAAATCCATCAGGACGACATCGGGCACCCGTTCGGCGGCAAGAGCTTCCGCTTCCTCTCCCGAGGCCGCTTCCCCCACGATGCGTAAATCGGATTGGGTTTCGAGAAAGGAACGAACTCCCTGGCGCACCAGGCTATGATCGTCCACGAGCATAATGTGAATTTCCTTGGTCATCGGTCTATTTCACGCTCCTGTCGCTTCTTGGCTTCTGTATAATTGGCTTCCTTATGATTTGTCGTCCTTTCGCCCCTCTTCCGCTATGGCTGCGGTCACGACAAAGCCTTGGCCCGGCTTGCTTTCATAGCGTACCTCTCCATGGAAGGGAAGAAGCCGCTCAGCCATGGAGAGGAGACCGACCCCCTTCCCCATCTGGCTGGAGACGTCACATCCCCGGCCGTTATCGGCTATTGTCAGCCTGGTTGTTTCCGGCAGGAAGAGGAGTTGAATATGAACTTGACTTGCCTCGCTGTGGCGGGCCACATTGGACAACGCTTCCTGCGTAAGCCGGTACAACGCTTCTTCAAGCGGCATCGAGATCGACCTCATCCCCTGGACTTGAAATACCGCCTCGATCCCTGTCTGCGCCGCCCATTGCCCGGTTTGCTCCCGCAGCGCTTGCGGAAACCGTTTCCCTTCGAGCATGGCGGGACGCAGCTCATGGATGAGGTTCGTGAGATCGTCCTGCACCTGCCCCAGCAGCTCCTCTGCTTGTTCCAGCCGGGTGAGCGCTCCTTCCTTCCGCTGCAGCAAAAGCGCCTTCGCTCCGCTGATTTGCATGAAAAGAGCAAAGAGCTGCTGCTTGATGCTGTCATGCAGATCACGCGACATTCTTCCTCTCTCGTCCAACGCGGCTTGCTCCTGGCGCACCTGCACAAGGTGCTGGAGTTGTTCGGCCATATGATTCAACCGCCGGGTCAGCCGTCCCATTTCATCTCCGCCGGGATCCTGCACCAAGACGGAGAAATCACCGCGGCTCCAATGGTCGGCTGCATCCGCTAAGGTGCCGAACCTCCGGATCAGGGGCCGGGAGGTGACCGCACCAAACACGGCGCCCGCC
This sequence comes from Paenibacillus aurantius, assembly GCF_032268605.1. NCBI lineage: Bacteria > Bacillati > Bacillota > Bacilli > Caryophanales > Paenibacillaceae > Paenibacillus > Paenibacillus aurantius. The sequence continues at coordinate 1,606,338 of NZ_CP130318.1, read as the reverse complement.
GCTCCGACACAAAGAACAATGATGACCGAGGCCGGAAGCAGGAAGGTCACGCCGATTCCAAGCCATAACGAGGAGCGGATGTGGAGGTCATCGGCTTGGAAGACGAGAACTCCGGCTGCCTGCTTTTCCAGGGCTTCGAGCGGAACGAGCACGAGAACTCCCGTTGATGCGCTGTGGCGGGTTAAGCTTCCGCCAGGGTCAGGGCTTTTAAGATAAGTTCGCAGCAGCTCCCCTGCCTGGTTGGAAAGCTGGGATGGCAGCAAAGCTCCTTGCGGCGGAGGGGAGGTGCCAGCCCCTGTTGATACGATAACTTGCCCTTGTGGGTCGACCACAGCAAACAGGCCGGTGTAAGAAAACACTTTGTCTACCGTGTGCTGCTGCTGCTTGAGCCATATCGCTAAGCCTGTACGATCGGGTCCTTGATCGCCCGCCAGCAAAGAAGCGGCTGCGTTCGCATTGCTTTTCAAGGCAGTCGTCAGCAGAAAGGATCGCGAGGCATGCATTCCCCATCCCAGCCCCGCGAGCAGCAACAGCTCCACAAGGAGCCACGCCAAAATACTGATCAGCATGTAAGAAAACGTCAGCCGCCCATGCAGCTGCCGAAAGGACTTGAAATAACGTTTCGGCACCATACTCCCTCCTCTTTTGTACGCCGTCTGCCTGATCCTCCTTCCCCGGCCACCCATCAGGAGATGGAGGGCGCGGCACGAACTCGCCAACTTCTACAGAGAAGGATACATCAGTCACTTGGATAAGGGATGCCCCCAGCGAACCGTTTCCAACCATACTCCAGAGGCAGGCAAAGCAAACGTTGCCTCCTTAGGGCGGTCTGCTTGGCTGACTCCTTCCTTGTCCTCTATTACTTTACCACTCTTATTCTTTTGAAGGTTACCATTCCTTTCCAACTACCACCATATGATTCCTGATAATACCCTCAATAGTTGACACCAAAAAGCCTCGATCAACGATGATCGAGGCCGTGGATTGGAATCGTAGTTCTACTCTCATTTTGCTTCCAGATTTCTCAGGGCATGTAAGCAGGTTTAGGGGACACGGCTGAAGACGTATGCAGAAAGTGGTCGAATACCGGTTCATTGGTCATGAGCAAGAATATTGACAAGTTTACCAAACGGGTCGCGGACAAAGAATCGTCGAACGCCCCAAGGCTCATTAGCAGGGCCATATTCTATCGGAAATCCAGCTCTCTTCATGCCTTCTAATGCAGCATCAACATCATCGACTTCAATCGATAGATCAGGCGTAGGCGTTTCTGAGCCACCCTGTGAGGCAAAACTAATTTGAACGGTCATCTCCTCGTTTAAACCATAAGTTCTAATCCAGCCAAGATCCATCATTATATCAAGGCCAAGCACATCCTGATAGAAGCATTTAGCTGCCGTGATATCCTTCGTATTTATATTGGCGACGATTCGTTTGACTTTCATTTCACTCCTCCTATACAGTATTTTGAAAAGCCACATGGTTGGGAACAGTCGGATATAATTCGGACAGGGTTTCAAATTGGAGATAAACTAATCCGAGGGTACGGATCGGCTTCTGGTCGCCTAGCCATCAATTGACGAATGCTGGTCCAGGCGTTGATAAGGTTCATCTCGCTTTTGACGCCAGTCATGGTGGATAGGGATCCATTGCCTGCGCTTAAATATCAGGTTTACTTGATTATAGACTATCAGGTTTACATGATTAAATACGCTGTCTCCGCTCCTCTATTCTTTCGTTTTCATTATCCCTCATAATCAACATCGCATTCAAGAACAAGCCTAGTGAGATGACGGGATGGGCCGCTGCCGCGAATCCGATTTCTTCCGAGAAGACAGCCGTCGCGAAGATCAAAAGGATTAGACCGATCAGCACCAAACTCTTAATTTTTATGCCCTTGGGCAGTCTGGCCGGAAAAGACAATATAAACAACAAGACGGAGATAGGCGCGAGGTATAGGGCGAAATGACCGTGCATCCCCCATTGAGCCGAATCTACGAACAGCGCGAATCCAGCCAAGAACACCTGCACCGCAATACAGATTGAAAAAAGCACGTTCAATATCCTAAAACCTATCCGCGCGTATTGAGCGGATGCCGGCAGCGAAGAGCGGGTTGTGGTCATTTGCGTACTGCTCAACGTTTTATTCCTCCCTTAGACTGGCCTTTCGGAAACAGCGCGGATGAAGTAGGGGTATGGATCCAATTGAAACTCCCCTTCTTGAGGATCGAGAATCGTCATTAGAATAGGATGAACTTCCGGAATGACCATCGAAGGATACCAGCCGATGGCCCGATCCCCTAGGATGAACATTCCGTGATCATCACCGAGCATCTGAAACGTCTTTCCGTCCCCGATATAAGGCGTGACGTCAAACCGGGAATCCAGGCGCTGAATGGCCTCCGATATGCTGCCGCGTAGCGGAAAGCCGATCTCGCTGACATTCAGAATGGATTCGTGATCAAAAGGCTCTGTGGAGGCATTGTCCATTCGATGACGGGCGATAAACTCCACCAGATTCCCCGAAGGATCTTCGAAATAGAGAGCATGCGCATCCGTTCCTTCGAAATAAGCGATATCTTCGTTTGCCTGGATTCCTGCGAACGGAAGGGGCTCAGCGGAAAGCACCTGGCAGCCTTTGGCCAGCAGCCAGCTTTTCGCATCGTGAATCTGGTTCTCAGGGATATTCATGGCCAAATGGTAGGAAGGCAGGATCCTCCCCTCCTCCTCATGAACGAAAGTCAATCGCGTTCCCCCGGCAACGATTGTGATGGAATGTTCCGTTATAGCTGCTAATGCAAATCCAAGTCTTTCTGTGTAGAACTCCTTCATTTCAGCCAACCGGGCGGTTCTCAGTTCCAATTCGGTGATTCTCATCTACTACCTCCTTCAGATACTTGAGTTTGTCAGGATTGGCAACGGCATAGATGGAATGAATCCTACTGTCCGAAGCCTCGAACGAGTAAACGTAAGCAATGCGTCCGCCGATCCTCATTACGATTCCCGGGCTTCCGTTTACCGTAGTGATTATATAGGAATAGTGGCTGTCAGGACGTCCGAACCAATCCATCCATTGCCTATAAAACGGAATGACTCTCCTCGCTCCGACGACAGGCTGCAGGGCGGCCGGCGCCTTGCCGCCTCCATCTGTATAATGGACGGCGTCCGGAGACAGCAGCTCCAGCAGGCGGTTCGCATCCCCTGCAATCACGCTTTGGATGAATTGCCGCACTTGCGTCTCTGTAACGGTGCTCGTTGCCAGGTCCGGAGGTTCATGTCGGATCCCTTTCTTGGCCCGATGGAAAATTTGCCTGCAATTAAAACTGCTTTTCCCCACCATGTTGGCAATCTCGTCGTACGGATATTGAAAGATTTCCCGCAGGAGAAACACGGCCCGCTCGACTGCGCTTAGCTGTTGCAGAAGCATCAAATAGGCCGTTGAGATCGTTTCCCTTTGTTGATAAATTTCAGAAGGGTCCAAGCTTACATCTTCAAGATGCACGAGCGGCTCCGGCAACCAAGTCCCCACGTAAACTTCCCGCTGTTTTGCGGACGATTGCAGCAGGTTCAGGCAACGATTCGTTACGATCTTGCACAAGTAGGCCTTTACGTTCCGGATATTGGCGTCCGTTGGCAATTGGTTCACCGCCAGGAAAGCATCCTGTACGACGTCTTCCGCATCCATGACGCTTCCCAGCATTCGATACGCCAGTGAGAACAATAACGTCCGATAGGTTTGAAATAGTTGTTCCGTGTCCATACAGCCCTCCTTTCCAAAATCGTCCGTTTAGTGCGCTAGAATATGGAGGGAAGCTCGCTTCGCGCTTGCTGCTGCCCCGCCTGCCAAATATTCACCGTGGGATACCCAATCTCCAGCCACGTACAAGCCCTTGATCTGGGGGACGGCTGGACCGGGATTCTCCACCCGCTTCATATGGGGAAAGTCATGAACGACCGTCATTTTGGGCAAATACTGCTCCGTCACCCTTTCCCGTCTCCAGCCGGGCTGAACGAGATCCATCGCCTGCTCGAGCTGTCTTCGATCTTCCTGCGCATCGCTTTCCTGCCCCTGAAATTTGATCATCTGGAACACTTGAACGTCATCGTTCTCACTGAGTTCCAGCCCTTTAATTCTTGATGCGTTGACCATAAGGATCGGTTGATCGATGCCGTAGATGAATTGATGCTTCGGTACGGGAAGCCGGCGGAGCCCGATATCCAAACAAGCGGCCGTAATCGGAATGGCCTGCTGCTCCCACGTCCGCAGCGAAGTCTGTTCGACTGAAGGAACCAGCTTGCTCGAGATGTGTGGCGATGTCGTCAGGATGACACAGGAAACCTCAATCGTTTCGTCATTCTCGCATCGAACTCGCTGCACCCGCCCTTCATCATGCTCAACGGTTATGACTTTCTTGCCAGTCATCACTCCCACGCCGAGCCGACGTGCCTCCGAACCCATTTCCTCGATCAGGGATCCCCAGCCTTTCTTCAAATAATACACTCCCGTGATGGAGCGTTGCATCTGTCTGAACAAAGGGCCCGCCACTTGCAAATCTGGAGCCTGTACATATGTCCCTCCTCGGGCAAGTACATACAGTAGGTGACGCACCATCGGGCTTTCCACATGCTCCTCCATCCAATCTCGCAGACTCATGTGTGGAATCATGGCCGTATCAAGCTTAAGAATCTTCATGAGGATGGCCCCGAACCTGTATTTGTCCGCCACAGATAACAAGGGAGACTTGAGCAGCGAGCCGATCGCTGCCGGGAAAGGGTGCACCCGCTCCTTCCAGATTCCGTACGGGGTGAACTCGTCGACTTTCCGAAAAATATCCCGATTCACGTTCAATTCCCGGAAAATGTCGTAGGCATCTCCGGCATAGAGTGCGTGCGAACCCAAGTTGAAGTGTATCCCCTCCTTCTTATTCGTGATCGCCCTTCCTCCCACCTGGTTCTGGCTTTCCAGAACGACGACGCGTTTTCCGCCCCTTGCTAAATAAAGGGCTGCGGTCAGTCCGGCAATACCGCCCCCAACAATGGCCACATCATACTTTGCGACCATGCGAAAACCTCCTTCACGTGTTGTCATTAAACAAGACAGGAAGGAGGCCGAAGATGTGACAAAGGGGAAACCGCCAGGAAGAAAAAGAGCACCAGGATTTGCGTCCGGAACCCTTAGGTTCCGGACGCTGAAACATGAATTCAATGATCAGCTATGATCTCATCCATTTGCAAATAATAGACGCCATAATCGTCCGCTCTCAGTTTGGTGGCGTAAATCCTGAAGTATCTTGCATTCACAAGCGTGCTGAACGGGAAAACTTGGGTGGTCGCTTCCGGATTATAGTAATCGACGTAGCTTTGTCCCACGATATCGGACCAGGTGGTGCCGTCATTACTGGTCTGAATCTTAAAGTTCTCAGGAAATCCGTATGAGGCTCGCGGACGGACCCGCAATTGACTCCAAGCTTGAACGGATCCGGTATCAATAGCTATCCACTCGGTTGAATTACTCGAGGAGTGCCCGATGCTGGAATATATCGTTCCAGTCTGATTATCCGCTGCATTGGACGCCCCCCAACCGGAAAGAGAGGAAGAACTGGAGGCCGTACGCTTCGGGAGAAGATCCACCTTGATCTCCGAGAGCTGCAAATAGTAATTCGAATAGTTATCGTTTCCGAGCTTTGTCGCATACAACCGCACAAAGCGGGCAGAAACCGGTGATCCGAATTTAAATGTCTGTACAGCGGAACCCGGATTCGGATAAGAAACATAAGAGGCCCCGCTTATATCGTTCCAGACAACCCCGTCGCTGCTTGACTGGAATTTGAAATCAATAGGAAATCCCAAACCGGTCGCACGAGGAGTAAGCCTAACTCCTTGAACAGGCTGTATCGCCCCCAAATCCTCTGACAACCATTGAACGGTGGCGGAAGAAGACGAATTTACACTGGAATAATCCGTCGTACTCAGCCCGTCCAATGCCCTCTCCGGTCCCCAGCCTGAAAGCGAGGAAGAGGCGGAAATGCCGAACGGGATATCTTCAATGGTAATATCGGAAAGCTGAAAGTAGTGAATCCTCGGCTGATATTGGTCAAATCCTAAATTATTGGTAAGAAGTCGGACATACCGGCCATATAACGGCTCATTGAATTCATAAACATGCCGGGCATTCGGTTCGACCTTGTATTGACCAATATCCAGATCGGCGGTTACCCAGTTGGAATTATCCGTACTTACCTGAATGGCAAACGGGCCCGGGTATCCGAATTCTTCGGGAAGCCGCGGTGTCAAAGTGGTTCGCTTGATCATCCGATTAGCCCCCGTATCCACTGTGATCCATTCCTGCGCCAACGAAGTGTCATGATCGACCGAAGACCAAACGGTTGAAACAGAGCTGTCGATCGCTTTCGCGGCTTCCCAGCCGCTTAACTGAGATGAGGCGGTTACACCGATTCGCGGAGAGATACTGTATGCAAGCGGGACGGCACCCACCTGCAAAGAGCTCCCGCTGTCCCCGTTGGCATTCGACGCCGTGACGGTAAAATAATACGGTGTCCCGTTCGTCAGTCCCGTTACGGTATAGGGACTGCCCGTCACCCCTGTAATTGTATTCGGATAAGAACCGCTAACCGTCCCATATTTGATCTTGTAGGTCTCTCCCGAAATGCCTGTCGTCCGAAAATGGAGTTCAACCTGTCCGTTTTGGGGAATAACGGCATGGATCCTGGGGACCGCAGGAAGATTGTCATTGGTCAGAGTAAACGGGTTCATGGCCGTGTACCAATTAGCCCATTTGGTTCCATAAGCATAAGCAATCCGGTTGTTCTTGGTTGGATCAAAGTGACCTAGTTCATCCCCTGTAATGCCGGCATTGTGTGCGGCGATGTTGATATAGTTTTTGGGTAAGGTGGCCGGCTTATATGTGATCCCGTCCGTTGACTCGTGCAACTTGATATAAGCAAACGGTCCCATACGCATGGCCGTGCTGACGGCAATAAACTTGTTCAGAGACGGCACATATTTAAAGTCGGCCGAATCCTCCTCTTGCTCCTTGTTGATGGCCACTCCTTTATAGACGGTTGCCCCCGGCCAATTGGCATTCAAAGTGGATGCCGTACGAACCCTCATTTGCTCGATGTTTCTTCCGGTCACCGGATCCCGGCTGCTCCAAGTGTAGTAGATATAGAGCGTGGAATCTTTGACCACGAAGCTGGGTTCCCCCGCTCCATATTTGTCGATGAGGGGATCATCAAAGGTAATGAAAGGCTGCGGATTCCCTCCCCACCCGCTGCCGTTCCACTTTTCCCACGGACCCGTTACACTAGTCGAACGAGCGACAAACACATCGTTATCCGTTCCTAAGGAATTTTGAGTGGAAGTATACCCCATATAGTAATAGCCGCCGAATTTAACGACGCCTGGGTCGCAAACGGAATAAGCGTCCACCGAACCGGGGGTAGGCCGGAGGGCGATCGATTCCGTACCCCAGGTAGCGCCGCCATCAGGAGAGTGATTGTATCGGATATAATCCCACTCTTCCACTGTGCCATAGGAGCATGTCCACATGTCGATGCTATTGTCTGCATTCAAAATCATAGAAGGCCCATACCGGTATTTTCCGCCTCCGGACGGATCAAATATATTCCACCCCGCTGATGTACTTCCTGTGGAAACGGCGTATGTGGAGGCGGGAAAAGAGAGTAAAGCGCAGCACAAACAAATCAGAATCATACGCAACCGGAAGCGCACTCCTGTCTGCTTCAGCATAAACGAACCACCTTTATCATTTTTTTGTTCCCGGAGCATTTCCTAATCAACAAAGGAGTATGTCTTGTTCAGGATGATTAAGCGTATCCCTATGCAGGATACGCTCCATCCTAAATCTACCTTTAGTTCGAATACACCTGAAAGCTATACAAGGAATATCCCCAGTCCGTGCCTCTTTCCAAGCCGTACATTCGTACGTACCTCGCATTCACGTCAGAGAAAGGAATAACATCCAGCCCGCCATCACCCGATACCGTCTGGTAGATATTCGTCCAATTCACGGCATGATTGGATACCTCGATTTTGTATGTCTTGCCGAAGGCGGCTTCCCAGTAAAGCCTGACTTCGTTAAAACTCTTGGAAGAGCCCAAATCCACGTAAATCCATTGGGGATCTATGCCCTCCGGGCTGGACCATCTGGTGGTCATGCTGTTGTCCGTTGCATTGCCGGCAACGTTACCGGAAGGATATACCCCTGAAGCATAAGCGGGCTTGGCAGATGCCAAATCCGTCAGGCTCAGGTTATCGTAGTAAACGCCCAATTCATACAACGAATACCCGAACGGGGTCCCTCTCTGCGTACCGTACATCCGAACGTATCTTGCCGTCGTTGCCGGGAATCCGATATCATCGATTCCGCCATTGCCGGCAGACGTGGAATAAACATCCGTCCAGTTGACCGCATCGGTTGATACCTGAATTTTATAGGACTTGCCGTAGGCGGCCTCCCAGTTCAATCTTACCCTGTTGATCGTTCTGCTCTGGCCCAGATCAACAGAGATCCATTGGGGATCGGTTCCCTCGTTGCTGGACCATCTTGTCAACTCATTTCCATCAAGCACATTGGATGGATTTGTCCACGACGGGAAAACGGAAGAAGCTGCGGCCGTCTTGTTCAATGCGTAATTATTTCCTTGAGGCAAGTCATAGTAAACGCCTAACTCCCAAAGGGAATAACCCCAGTCCGTACCTCTTTGGGTGCCGAGAATTTTTACGTATCTTGCTTTTGCCACGGGAAAGCTGATCTCATCGATCCCTCCGTTGCCTGAGGCGGTGGAATAAATCGTACGCCAATTTATCGCATCGTCGGAAACCGAGATCGTATAAGCTTTTCCGTAGGCCGTTTCCCAGTTTAACTTCACTCTGTTGAAATTGGACGAAGTTCCGAGATCCACATAGATCCACTGGGGATCTGCTCCTTCGGCACTCGCCCATCGCGTCGTGGCCGCCCCGTCAACGGCGTACATGCCTTCCAGATCGCCGTTCACATTCGAGGATGTTGTTACGGGTCTTGTCAAAGCCAGATTGATCGGCGCATTCCCTCCCAGGGTAAGGAGCCCCGGAGGTTCTCCCGCCAGCGCCGCACGGTTCAGGAACGCCGGATAACCTTCGACCGATTGGGGACCTCCCCATGTATGTTCGGAAACAATTCTCAAAGGCGAAGCCACGACTTTGGCAATTTCTTTTTCCGTAAAGCCCTTGGCAAGCGAGATATCATTCCAATTGTTGAATTTAACTCCGAGGATGTTCGGGTCCCGGGAGGACAATAGATTGGAGGTGTTGAACGAGTCGAACATATACGGTTTCCAAGTTTGATAAAGGAACACGTTATCGGTTTGCCAGCCTGTGCCCGGCACGCTGTAAAGATACTTGGCAGACGAGTTGATAATCTGGAAACCTCTCTGCGATATGGATTGGATCCCGTCCGCCAACCAGGCGTCATAGGTGATATCATTGCTGATCGGAATATTGCCCGGAAGAGTGTCGAACCAGGCCCATACTCTCGTTTTCTTTCCTTTGTTTTTTAGAACAGTGTTGTAATCATTGATAAATTTGCGGTACAGCTCACCTGCCGTCGAGTACCCTTGGGCGAGTGCATAATTATGCGTGCGGGTATCCGTATCAACGTGACGGTCAAAATAGGGGAAACCCCGGGCATCATTTGGCGTTTCGTCCGTCCCCAGATGGAAATCGGGCGCATCGAACAAGGGGACGAATTCATCGAGAAGGTTGTTTACAAAAGTAAACGTATCCGGAAGGGAGAGGTCTATCACGTCGCTCCAAGTCTGATTCGCAATGGAGGGCTTATAAGACGTAATGGCCGTTGCGTGTCCGGGCAGATCAATTTCCGGCGTAATGGTGACCTGATATTTCCGGGCGAAATCCTGAATAGCCCGCAAATCCGCATGGGAATAACTTTGGGCCGCCGCTAGTCCCGGATAGGTCGTGCTGACTAGCCGAAAAGCATCATTATCCGTAAAATGGATGTGCAAGTCATTCATTTTGTGCCATGACAGAAACTTGATGATGTCTTTTATGCTGTCAACCGTGAAATATTTACGCGCAACGTCAAGCATAAATCCGCGTTCTTTATAGGCCGGATAATCCCTTGCCGTGCCTTTCGGGATGCCGGTCTTGTCCGTGCTTTGATTCAGGATCTGGAGCGCCGTACGCGTACCATAAAATACTCCCTTCGCGCTGTTGGCTTTTATCGTCACGTAGTCGGCCGCTTGCATGATATAACCTTCGCTGCCGATACCGGAATCCGTGTTGTTCAGGGTAAGATAGAAGTCTCCCGCCGCCGGGCTGGTTGTCGTCACGACGTTGAGCGCAAGGCCGGTCAGCGCCAGGATGTCTTCGCGTAACGTATTCGCCGTATCGGCGAGAGCCGCGTTATAGGCACTGTCGACTGCAATCCGGGAACCGGCGGCAAGACTGAAATCTCCTGCGGCGCTTGTCCATTCCCGCAAACTGGGAACGACATTCGGGGCCGTGCCGAGATCATAGACTTCAGAGACATAATCATATCCTGCAAGTCCCGCGGTGCTTCCATTCAAGTAGGCGGTCGATGGATGTGTGCTGGCCGTATAGGTCCATACACCTACGGTTTCGACCGGATCGCTGAGCACCCACAAATAATTGCCCGAGGCTTGGGTCGCAAAATTCATCTGCAGCCAGGCATTGTCCGAGAAATTCGTGTAGGTTTGGGAAGCAAGGGGCGTACCCGCAACCGTCGTTGCGTAATCTGCATTCCACCGATACAACTTTAACGTCAGATTTCCAATATTATTCGCATAACTGGGGCACAAGACTCGAAGCGAATTAAAGGAATCAGCAGAAAAAAATTGCTCCCCCCTCGTTTGGCCTGCGGAAATCATGGAATCCGTCGATGTGCCGTCAATCGAATAAAGCTTCGTCCAGCCACCGCCACCCACGGCATGTCCGGTTTTTGGCAGTAGGAATAAGCAGCCTATAATCATAAGGACGAAAGCAATCTGATATCTTGCTGACAAGAATCCGGTCCTAGGCGTTCTCATTTTCAATCACTCCCCGACTAGTAATGGAGCAAAAATTCCCAATGACCGCTGCCAACCGAATCAAAAGGCAGCTTTTCGGCTTCCAGCTCTTATTATTTATAAAGAACGGGAAGCGGCCAGCGTGATACACCTGAATTCATTTGTCGTTTCACCGGTGATATCGCCTTTGGCGTAAGGCCGGACAGAACAGTAAAAATGATACAGAACTCCATCGTAGCGAACGATACTGGCTTTGTGGGCATGCGTTTCATCCAACGTTCCTCTGTTGCCATGTTCGATAATCGGGTGTTCAACCTTATGCCAATGAATCAGGTCGGTAGAGTAGGCCAATCCTTCCTGGGCATGCCGCTTGTCATAACCGAAATAAAAATTTAACCAGACCCCTTGGTCCTGCACAATGAAAGGATCCGAAACAAAATAACTGTCCCACCGTCCCGGAGAAACGGGAAGAAGCGGATTATTCTTGAGGCGCTGCCAATTCATGAGATCCGTGGATACCGCCGCTCCCGTCTGTTCCGACCATTGTCCGGGTATATCGTCCTTGGCATTATAAAACAGGTAGTAACGTTGTTCGTGTTCAATCAAACAAGCCTTGTACAAACCGCCTCTCTCCCAATCTTCTCCTTCCTTCCAACTAAAAACGGGATGCTCCAGCCTGTTCCAATGCAGCAAGCTTTCCTCTTCGCACCAAGCCAAACCGATTTCTGCCGGGCCCGACTCGTATCCAACCCCGGGATAGGAGTGGTAGACCATCCAATAACGGCCTTGTACTTTCTTGAGAACGGGCAGGTCATTTAAGTTGTTGGACTCCTTCAATATCCAATTTCCCGCCGCCCCGATACTATCCCAGCGGGCTGATTGCTCTTCGCGCTTCAAAATAACGGCTAGATGTTCCCAATGAAGCAGATCCTGACTGCAGGCTAAAGCGGTTTGATACCCCAATCCGTCAAAACCGATATACATCATATAAAATTGATTGTGATGCCGGAAGACAAAGGGACAATCCACCGAATGGCTGTCGAAGGCACCACTTACGCCCGAGCCGGTCAATACCGGCTTTCCATATTTATGGGGTGTCAAATAATTTTCCAACTGCGGCTTCTTCACTCTCGTAATCCCTCCATTAAACTAACCCTTGCCTTCCAGGACCGCCCTGATCTTCTCAAGCGGCACCTTGGGGTTGCGGTCGCAGGTGAGCAGACCGTTCACTTCCTGTTCAACGTCCGTCAGCTGTGTGTAGCAGAAGCCCTTTACGATCGGCGAGCGCAGCACAGGCCGGATAACTGCGGCCAGCCTCTGCAGCAAATCCTCTTCATCCTGCGCAGCCGAATAATGAATACCGAATGCTCCATGGCTCGGATCATAGCTGATGCCTCCAAATTCCGAAATGATAATCGGTTGTCCTTCGTAGGTTTGCCCCCGCGCCAGCAGCAGCCTGGCAGCCGGCCGAGACGAGAGCGTCGTCTCCAGACTTCCGTATCGTTGATCCAGGACTTTCTCCTCCCACGAATAGTCGTGAATGGTCATCAGGTCCGTTTTCATCTGCTCCCAGCCGTCATTGGAGATGACCAATCGGCTCGGATCCATCGATTTGGTCAAGTAGTACAAACTCATGGCATAGTTTTGCTCCCTTTCGTCATTCGCTATATTCGGAACCCCCCAGCTTTCATTAAGCGGAACCCACGCTACGATGCACGGGTGGTTGTAATCCCGGTCGATCGCGCTTTGCCATTCCGCCGTAAATCTGTGGAAATTGGCGTCGTTCGAATCGTGGGCGTTCGCCATTTCCCCCCATACCAGGAGACCCAGCCGGTCACACCAATACAAATAGCGAGGATCCTCCACCTTCTGATGCTTGCGTGCTCCGTTAAAGCCCATCTCCTTTGTCATCTCCACATCGCGGCGAATGATGTCATCGGACGGAAACGTCAGAATCCCCTCGGGATGATAGCCTTGATCGAGCACCAGCTTCATATAATAGGGCCAATTATTCAAATAGATTTGCCCATCGACAATGGAGATTTTCCGCATACCAAAATAGCTCGAGACGCTGTCGATCGTTTCACCATTCTGCGAAAGTTCATATTGAATATCGTACAAATTGGGCGTTTCCGGCGACCACCACCGCTCATGCGTACTTTGATGGACATGAAAGTCGTTGAGATCAACTGTGTAAGATTCGATCCCCCGGGTTACGCGGTAAACGGCCTGGGTGACGGGCTGTCCCCTCATTCCAATCTTTACGGAGAGCTCCATTTCGGCTTGGAAGTCCAGGCGTCCTCCTCTTAGAAAAACCTTTAATTCGATGCGGTTCCGATCGAGGTCAGGCGTGCATTTCACTTTCTCCAGGCTGACGGTGGAAACCGGCTCGAGCCATACCGTCTGCCAGATGCCGGTTGTACGGGTATAAAAGATAGAGGCGGATTTTTCCTTCCAGTACTGCTTTCCCCGGGGCAAAGTCGTATCCAGGTGATCATCCTCCGCCCGGACCGTCAGGACGTTGTCTCCCTCTTGCAGCGCGTAGGTAATATCCAGGGTGAAGGGGGTATGTCCCCCTTCGTGCGAACCCATGAAAATACCGTTAACCCACACCTTGGCCGTGTAATCGACCGCTCCGAAATGAAGCAGCGTTCTTTTCCCCTGAAACTCCGGAGGGAGCGCGAAAGTGCGCCGATACCATACCACGTCGTGTATCGAGGTGTCGCTTATTCCGCTGAGCTTGCTTTCAAAGCAGAAGGGAACCCGGATCTGCCGATCGAACGGCTCTTCCGACATATGCCACCTATCCCGCTCGCCCGCACGTGCATCGTCAAAGGCGAAATGCCAAATTCCGTTCAAATTCAGCCAGTCGTTCCGGATAAACTGCGGCCTTGGATATTCGGGCCGGATCAATTCCTCTTTCAATGTTTGACTCCCCCTCCAATACAAATTTCCCCCGGTTCTATTAGTAAGGACCGCACCGTTTCCGGTAGCAGTCCCTTCTGTCACGTTCCCATTCAGTTGGTTTTTTTCGATTTAATAAAATCGGCTGCTTGCTTCTTAACTTCGTCCACGACTTTTTGTGCGCCGGCCTTTTTGTATTTATCAATCAGATCGGCGACTGCCGCGTCCACGTCCTTCACGATACCAAGCTCAATTGGAATCGCGTATTGTTTGTATACGTTGCTAATATTAGCCATTTCCGTTTTGATAGTGGTTTCATCTACGTTAAAGCCGCTCAGTAAGTATGGCGATACATGCTCAAGCAGTGCTTTTTTCGTGTCGATATATTGCTGAGTATAGCTTGTGAGAGGCGGCCATTGATCGCGGTTGTTCGACCACCAGCCTGCTCCGTACATCGGGTATGGATTTGCCTCGGCATTAAGGACGGACAGTTTACCGTCCACCATCTTGTAGTTCTTCCCTTCGATCCCGAAGGCAAGCAGCATATTGTAGGACTTATCCTGATGCAGCAGGTCGATGGCCATTAAAGCTCTTTCATAATTTTTTGTTTTCGGGGATAGGGACAAACCATTGCCCGTAGCGGGTCTGAGCAGCGCCGTTCCCCCCGGGGGGAGGTTGTTGAGCGCGCCAAGGCTCCAGCCGTTAGCGGCCATATCGGAGCTGTACTGGGCATAATTCTCGAAAGCCGTCATCCAGAGACCGGATTTCCCCACTTTCCCCAAGTCAGTGGCAGGCGTTTTCTGGGTAAAGGCGTTTTTCGGAAGCAGCCCTTTATCCGCCCAATCCTTCATTGTTTTTGCAGCATCGGTATAGATGGCGGCAAACTCCGGATCAAGCAATCCCATCATTTTGTAATCTTTGTTCTCGATATTGAAGTTGACGAGATTCTGTACTTTGAAGGAGCCCCAGCCTTGAAGCATTCCGCCGAACAGGTTTTTTATGTCGTCAGACGTGCCGTCTATAGGCAGCATACCTTTCTCATTATCTTTAATGGCTTGAAGGTAGGGTCCTAGGTCTTTGAATGTTTTAATTTCAGGAACGTTGTATTTTTTTCTGAGGTCTTCCCGATAAAAGGCCGTACCTACATCCAACTCTTTGAAAGATTGCGGGATCATATAAATTTTGCCGTTTACGAGAGTATCGGTCCACATGCTCTTAGTCGTTGCCTTGTTGGATAAAGGCATAAATTTCTCGACATCCGCCATCGTGATTTCACGGTAACCACCTTTGGTAGCATTGGAGACATAGTTTACGTTTCCGAAAATAACATCCCAGTCCTGTGGAGAAGCTAGAACGAGCGGATATTTTGTGCTGATGTCGGCGAAAGGAATATAAGACAGCTCAATCGTCGCATTGATGTCTGCTTCGAGTTTCTTGTTCACTTCGGCCATGACCGCAGCATTGTCCTTCGGGGCTTCTCCCAGGAGAACGAATTTCAGCGTAACTTTATCGAGCTTAGCCTTCGAAGTCTCTGATGGGGAAGCGTTGGACTTAACCTCCGGCGAACTGCTGGAATTGGGACTTTCCTGCTTCGAACAGGCGGATAAGACCAACCCTACAATTAGCAGGAGTGCAAGGGTTAAGCATAGTCCTTTGTTTTTCTTATTCATCTCTTTCTAACCTCCCGATGTTTTATGTTAAACCGCCTGTAAGCGGGGTTAACCTTAGCCTTTGACGGAACCGACCGTGAGACCGGAAACGAAATATTTCTGAACGAAGGGGTATGCCAGTACGATCGGTCCGGTCGCAACGGCGGTTAAGGCTAACTTGACCGTCTGCTGAGGCAGCTCGATCGTCGAGACCGCGCCGTTGCCGGCCAGCAGCTGCTTGGCAAAATTGGAGGAGCTTAGTATCTTGTATAGGGTGTATTGAAGAGGAAATAGCTTCTCGTCCGTAATGAATAAGGTTGCGGTATACCAATCATTCCAGTAACCAAGTGCCACGAACAATCCGATAGAAGCAAGGGCAGGCTTGAGCAAGGGCAAGATGATTTTCATGAAGATAGAGAAGTCGTTTGCTCCGTCGATCTTCGCAGATTCCGATATCGAATCGGGGACGCTGTTCGCGATATAGGTTCTTAGAATCAAAATATGAAAGACATTGAACATCCCGGACAAAAGCAGAATCGTTATCGTGTTTTTGAGCTGCAAATAATTGGCGATCAGCATGAAGTAGGGGACGAGGCCGGCGCTGAAAAGTGTCGTAAAGAACAGATAGAACGCCATGGCATTGCGATATTTTACATCTTTCCTAGCGAGTACGTAAGCCGCCATGGAGGAGAAGTAGAGCGACAGAATCGTTCCCACAACCGTAATAAATAGGGTCACCCCGTAGCTGTGAAGGACTTTTTCCGGTTGATTAAAAATAAACTTATAGGCGGCAAGATCAAAGGTTCTGGGAATCAGGGAATATCCGTGCCGCAAGATGGATTCCTCGGATTCAAATGATCCTGACAGCAGCATGATAAACGGTATAATCGCTGCTCCTGCAACGACGCCAACAATAATAAATGCGATGATATTAAAAATAAAAACGTCTTTTCCCCTGCTCACGTCGCGTAACCACCTTTTCTATGCTACAGCGAGTTTCTAATATAACGCATAATCGCTATTCCACTTTTTTACTGCCCAATTCACAGAATAGATGAGGATAAAGCTGAGTACGGATTGATAGAGACCCGCAGCCGATGACATGCCGAAATCATTCGAGAAGATTAGGGATCTGAATACTAGCGTATCGATAATATCCGTTTTGTCGGCCAGCAATCCGTTGTCGCCAATCAGCTGGTAGAACATGTCGAACTCCCCCCGCATAATTCGGGAAAGACCGAGGAGGACGAGTATGATGACGGTCGGCTTCAGCATCGGCAGCGTAATATACCAGATTCTTTGGAAAATGGTAGCGCCGTCGATTTTCGCCGATTCATAGCTTTCCTGATCGATTCCCATGATGGCAGAGAGATAAAGCACACTGGAAAATCCGATTCCTTTCCAGACATAGAAGAGAGGTAGCAGGAACATCCAAATCGTCGGGTTGGAATAGATGTCGACCGGTTCTGCTCCAAGCGATTTTAGCAGAGTGTTCAAGGTTCCGTAGTCAAAGTTGAAAATGTTGTAGAAGAAAGCCGACACCGTCACCCAGGATACAAAATACGGAAGAAACATGAACGTTTGGGCCATTTTCTTGAAATACTTGCCTGCCATCTCCGCAATCATCACAGCAACGAGCACAGAGACAACCGTACTTGCGGTGAGGAACACCAGATTATAGATGATCGTATTGCTCGTTACGAGCCCGAGCTTGCCAGATTCGAAGAAATACCGGAAGTTCTCCATTCCGTTCCATTCGCTGCCAAATATCCCGCCGCTGTAGGTATACTCCTTGAACGCAATGACAATACCCGGCATGGGAAGATAAGCCAGCACCAGAAAGTACAAGCCGACGGGCAGAAACATCAAATAAAGAATTTTGTTCTTCGTTATCTCGTACAGGAAACCTTCCTTCTTTCTCGTAATGTCCATGCTGCACCTCATATCGATATTGTGTACTCCCTTATAATAAAGCGTTTACACAAGTGCCGCTACGAGAGGAAATTACGATTCCTTTTTTTTCTTATGATCCTTCCTTCCTTTATTCCGTTACCTCCGGCAGCGAAATGATCGCCGTCACTCCCGGACCATCGTTCTTCCTGTAACTCAAGCCATAATCATAGCCGTACAGCAGTTTAATCCGTTTGTTGATGTTGTTGGCTCCATATCCATGGAAAGGATCGTTTGTGCTTTGCTTCAAGATAGCGTTCACCTTCTCATCGGATAGCCCGACCCCATCGTCCCTAACCTCAAGCATGAACTTGCCGTCTTCCAGAAAGCCTTTAATAGCAATCGTTCCGGTCTCGCTTTCCGTTTCAAGAATCCCGTGGATAATGGAATTCTCAATTAGGGGCTGCAGCGTAATCTTCGGCATTTTGCGATCATAAAGCACTTCGGGAATGTCAAGCTCGAGACGAATTCCATTCTTAAAACGGGCGTTCTGAATGTCGATGTAAGCCTTAATATGCTCGATTTCGTTCCTCAGCGTAACGATGTCTTCGCCTTTGCTCAAGCTGAGCTTATAGAATCTCGACAGGGATTGGACGAGCTCGTAGATGCCATGCTCATGAATTCGCATCGCTTTCCAGTAGATTAGATCCAGCGTATTGTAGAGAAAGTGCGGATTGATCTGGGCTTGCAGCGCTTTAAGCTCCATAGACTTGACTTCCTGCCCCAATGCGTACTTCTCCTCAAGCAGTTCGCCTACCTTCGAAATCATCGACTTGAAATTGCGGGACAACTCCCCGATCTCGTCTTTGCTTTCATGCAGAATCCAGACGTTGAAGTTCCCCTGTTTGACGCTTTTCATTTGGGAAATTAAGCTTCGGATCCTTCGGGTGCCTGAGGAAGCAGCGAAGAACGCAAGCGGGAGCAAAAAAAGGGCGATCAGCAAAGCAATGAGCAGCATCTGCTTCATGACTTTGTACTGAGAGCCCAAAATTTCCTGATAAGGAATTAGACTAATTAAGTACCAGTCTGATTCATTGACACTCTGAACGCCGACCAAATAGTCGGTACTGCCGATCGTACGTCTGCCCCAGATCCCCTTCTTAAGTTCATCCGCCGTATTGGCCTTGAGAACGTCAGAGCTAAAAGAGATGCGGGACGGATCCGCCTTGGAGGATTGACTCATAATTTCGCCGCTCTCGTTGATCAGGAACACGGAAGATTGCTTCGTGAAGGCTACACGGTCAAGAATCGTGGAGAACGTCATTTCCGGGATGTCAACGCGCAAAATACCAATAATCTCCTGAAGACTATCAACGTCGGACACGCTTCTGACGACGGTAATCGTTCGGGTACTCTCTTCTTCTTTTCCGGCTCCCGGTATCTGGTTAGGGAACATTTCGAACGTATAGCTGCTTTTCATCAGGTTCTGATACCAAGACGTATGGATGATTTTGTCCGTTCGAAGAACATCCCCCGTTTCGTTATTGTAAGTGATCGCTTTTTGGGTATATAGGCTTGTCTTCATGATGTCATTGCTGGGCCTCGTAAGATAAAACTGCTTTCGGATATCGTCGATGTCGAAGCTCCACAGCCCTAAATTGTTATAGTAATAATCCGGGGTCCGGTGCAGAATTTCCTGCATTTTCCCATTCGTGGATAGAACGTTCAAATAGGTCTTGACGATGTACAACTTGTACTCCATAAAGGAACGGCTTTGCTCAAACGCCTGACGGGACGAATAGCGGGCCTGCTCTTCCATATCCTTGGAAGTAATTCGGTAGTTCACCGCAATAAACAGTGTGAAAGGCACAGCAAGCAGGAGCAGGTACTGGATGAAAAGCTTGTAGCGCATATTCAGATCGTTGTAGACTCTATACAATCTTCTCATCATAAAAATGCTTCACCCTATATTCTGAAGGAGTCAGACCTGTATACCTTTTGAACAGCGTGGAGAAATAGTTGGTGTCCGTCAGTCCGATTTCGTTCGTGATTTCATATAGCTTATGATTGCGATCCCGAAGCAGCTCCTTCGCCTTCTCGATCCGAAGCTCGGTGATGTATTCGTTTAACGTCCGGCCCGTCGATTTCTTGAAATAGGCGCACAAGTAAGTATGGCTCAGGAAAGTATGCTGGGCGATATTATGAATCGACAGCTGGTTGCTGGAGTAGTTAACAGCAATATATTTCTTGATCTCATCGATTTTCTCGACGGCGGACGCTTTGTTATCCGAATTAGGAAACACGAGCTTTATGTTCGAAATAAGAAATTGAGCCAGCTCTTTCAGTGAAACGAGAGTATCGATTTCCCTCCACATGTAGATCATCTCTTTATCATCGCCCGACTCGGCGGCATCCCACTGCATCGTCACCTCGAACAAGATCCGCAGAAAGTTGAAATATAAATTTCGGATCTTATTCGTGTCGGGATCGCCGGTTCTTGCAATTTCCTCCGTAGTTAGCCGGATCAGCTGGACCGCATCGTCGACCGAGCCGTTTCGGAGCATTTTTTTGAACCGCGTATAGGCAGATTTATCGATATCATAATTAGTCCCGGTAACGCTATTGGCGAAAAACACTTTATTGGGGTCGAAGTAAAATTGTTTTTTTGCAGCTTCCAGTGAGGTTTTATACAGGTGGGAGAACTCATTCGGGCTTAAGGATGGGTGACTGCACCCAATGGAAAGGCTATAGGCATCAGGCTTTGCCTCCTGCAGCAGGTTTAGAAGGCTTTCGGCAACTTCCTTGCATTTGGCTTCTCTGTAGTTCACGGAATTAATAACCAGGGCCAGGCAGTTATCGTTAAGGAACCCGGCGATATGACGGGTATCGACGAAAGGCTCCTGATCGTTAAGCAGCTTAAGAATATTGTGCTTGATCACCGCTCTTTCGTCGTCAGCCATTGCCGCGGCCCAATTGAATAGAGCCGTGTAGACGATGAACATCCCTTGATCGGAGAGCTGAACAACGGCTGGGCCGGATCTCTTCAGCCATTCGGATAACCCTATATTCTGGCTGATCATATCCAACACTATCTCTTGGCGTTGGTAGAGAACACCGTTTCTTCTGTCGGCATCCCGCAGTTTCCGGATGATTTTCACGAACAGGACCTTCAATTCCTCTAAGTCGACCGGCTTATCGAGATAGTCGACCGCGTTAAGCTGAATAGCCGATTTTAAGTATTCCTTATCCGAGAAACCGCTGAGAAATATGATCTCGCATTCCGGATAGAGCTTCCGGATATTTTGAGACAGCTCGATCCCGTTCATCTTAGGCATGCGGATATCAGTAAGTATAATGGAAGGCTTGAAGCTTTCCGCGAGCGCAAGCGCTGCTACACCGTTCTCCGCGGTTCTCACTTCCGATACCCCCACTTCGGACCAGGGCACAAGCTCCATTAAACTGCTTCTTGTCGTTTCTTCATCATCTATAATGATTAGATTAATCATCCACAGCCCCCCCTCGTAACAGTCATCATTCTTTTCTTGGATGGACTTCGCAATGTAACCGTTACCAATTATTGTCTTTAGAAGTTACACTATCAATATTTTTGTACAGTTTCAATCTTTTTTTATACCCACGAATTTTAAAATTGGGCCTGCCGATACGATAGGCTTTGGAAGATTCATCGCTTTACTCCTTAAAAATTGGAAATTGTTGTTGTATGCATTGACACCTCAGCTAAAATGGGGTACCTTTTTAGTACCAGGTACTAATACCTGATAATAAATAAGGAGGAACCCTTTCATGACCTACCGAGCCAAAGTGACCGCCGTCGGTTCTTATGTCCCCGATACCATTCTCAGCAACGCCGATCTGGAGAAGATGGTCGACACGAACGACGAATGGATCGTTCAGCGTACGGGCATTCGGGAGCGCCGGGTGGCGGGGCCGGACCAGTTTACGAGCGACCTCTCTATCGAAGCCGTGAACCGCATGCTGGCCCGCTACCCGGGCACCGTGGAGGATGTCGATCTGGTCATCGTCTGCACCAACACCCCGGACTATCCGTTCCCGAGCACGGCGTGCCGGGTGCAGAATCATTTTGGGATGAAGGCCGCGGGTGCCATGGATCTGAACGCCACCTGCGCCGGCTTCGTCTACGGGCTTCATACGGCGAACGCCCTGATCCTGTCCGGGCTTCACCGCAAAGTCCTGGTCATCGGCGCCGATACGATGTCGAAGATTACGGACTACCGAGACCGGTCCACCTGCATCCTGTTCGGGGATGGAGCGGGGGCGGCGCTGGTGGAGCGGACCGAGGGCGAATCCGGCTTCCTCGCCTCCTTCCTGGATTCGGACGGCAGCGGGGGCCGGCATGTGTACCGGGCGGGCCTGTCGGAAACAATGGAAGGCGTCCCGCTCGAGAACGCCCCCTATGTCGTGCAGAACGGCCGCGAAGTGTACAAATGGGCCGTGAGCACCGTCCCTGGCGGCATGCACCGGCTTGCCGAACAGGCGGGCCTTGCCCTAACGGAGGCCGAATGGTTCATTCCGCACAGTGCGAACCTGCGGATGATCGAATCCATCTGCGAGAAAAGCGGCTTCCCGCTCGAGCGTACCCTGGTGAGCATGATCCGCAACGGCAACACCTCCGCGGCCAGCATTCCGCTCGCCCTCGACGAAGGACTCCGCGAAGGTCGTATCCAGACCGGCGACCGCCTGCTTCTGTATGGCTTCGGCGGCGGTCTTGTTCAGGCCGGTCTGCTCCTCCGCTGGGGATAACTGCCGATAAGGCTCTAACCCCAATAAAAAAAACCGCCGGATGGGCGGTTTTCCATGCAGCAGCTATTCCCTAAGTAACCGGGCGGAGAGAGTTCTCCGCCCTTTTTTCAGTCGCTCCATCGGCCTCGGCGTCCCATTACGTCGCTTCCTTGGCAGCCGCGGCTTCATTCAGCTTGAACAGATATTTGCCGTGGATCATTTTAATGAAGGACTCCACATACACCGGGTCAAACTGCTTCCCCGAACACACTTGAAGCTCCCGGATCGCCTCGTCGAATGTCTTCGTCTGCTGGTAAGGACGCTCGGTCGTCATCGCATCGAAGGAATCGATCACGCACAGGATTCTGGCCAGCTTGGGGATTTCCTCTCCCTTCAGCCCGTAGGGGTAGCCTTTGCCATCCACGCGCTCGTGATGCAGCTCGATTAGCGGCAGAAGCTCCTTGTACTTGTCGATGGCCGAAACGATTTCCTTGCCCCAGAGAACGTGCTTCTTTACCGCTTCCCATTCCTCGGCCGTCAGCTTCTCCTTCTTCTGAAGAATCGATCGGGGAACCTCCAGCTTGCCGATATCATGGAACAGAGCGCCCAGGATCAAGGTTTTCTTCTCGGGATCCGTCAGCGGCAGATAGTTGCAGAAGTCGACGGCATAGCTGAATACCCTTTTGCTGTGCTGGAAGGTGTAGATGTCCTTGGACAG
This sequence comes from Paenibacillus aurantius, assembly GCF_032268605.1. Lineage (NCBI taxonomy): Bacteria > Bacillati > Bacillota > Bacilli > Caryophanales > Paenibacillaceae > Paenibacillus > Paenibacillus aurantius. The sequence continues at coordinate 1,583,350 of NZ_CP130318.1, read as the reverse complement.
GAAAATTTTGAGCTGCTGCTCGATTTCCTGAATGTCCTTCTCGATGTCGAACGTTTTCTGAATAATGGACTGTTCATTGTAGATGTGAACGAGATTCTTCCCTTGGGCTTTGGCAAAATACATCGCTTGGTCGGCCTTATCGAGAAGCTGGGATTTGTCGTGGATTTCCTTCCGGTATTCCGCCACCCCGGCCGAGAACGAAAGGCACCCATGAGCGAGAATCTCCACACCTTCAAAGTAGGAATCGTTCGCTTTCTTACGCAGTGCATTGACGAAGGCGAAGGCCTCTCTCTCACCGCGCTGCGGCAGCAGCACCGTGAATTCCTCTCCCCCGTACCGGGCCACGATGTACTCGTTACGATCGCATTCCTCCAGAAGAAGCTTCCCGAAAAACTCCAGCAGCTTGTCGCCCTGCAGATGGCCGAAGGAATCGTTGTACTTCTTGAAGTTATCCAGGTCGAGAATCGCCACGCTAAAGGTCATATCCGAGGCTTTGGCACGGGCAAGCTCCTTCTCGAGCAGCTCCTCAAAATAACCATGGTTGTAAAGCCCGGTTCGCTGGTCCTTGGTCGCCTTGTCCGACACCTCTTGGTACAGAACGAAGAGCTGCTTGAAGGTCGCGGACAAAAGCACGCAGATGCCCAGGAACAGGAAGAGGCTGAAATAGAAGTTCGTCTGGAACATGACCGTCAGCATAAGCGATAACAAGAGCGTGCTCACGTAGGCCGCCAGGCTTTCGCGAAACATGCCTCTGATAATTTGAAAGAACTGGTCTTTTACCGACAGGTAGTAATATAACCCGAGGGCAAGGACATTGACGATGAAATAAGAGAGCAAGGCGGCCACATAGGAATAAACCGCCTCCGTTTGGAAGCTTCCCACCGCTCCGCCCGACAGGCGGAAAACATGATAGGCCGACGTGATCATCAGGCTGTAGCAGGCGAAATTGACCACATGCTTCCACCATTCCAGACGCTTGTAGAACGGGGAAAGGGCGGCGCTCAAGACGAGCACATACAGGGTCATATTTAAACCAAAAGTGAACAGACAGGCCAGGTAAAGGGCCGAGTCCATGCTTTGGGAATTGTTTTCGGGAGGAAGCCGGAACATGAAATGATCCAGAAGCAAAATGGAGCCCACCATGGAATAGAGGACCACCCATTCGGGATTCACGGGCATGGTCCACCGGATATTCCATAGAAAGCTCAACGTTCCGAGGACGGATAAGAAGGTAATATAGTGGTTGACTTTAAGCGATAAGAACCGTTTGGTTCCAGCTGGTGCATCCATGGCCTTCGACCTTTCTGGGGTGATATGGAAGAGCGGGCACTCTTCCATATCATGCAATACAGGAGTGCATTCTGTCTAGCCGCCGATTTTGTAGCCGGAGGTAAGAGCAACGACGACGGAAGCAACGATGACAAGGTTGAAAAGAACCGCTTTTACGTTGATTTTCATTTTTCATCACCTCCTTCATGGAATATCCGGATGTCCCTATCCGCTTACGACCTCACCTGCTGCTGGTGTTGGTTCTTCCTTAGGATGTCTGGGCAGCAGAAGCTGCTGGATGAAGAAGAAAATGCCGATATTCATAACCACATCGCCGATACTGATAACTTGGCTGCGCGGATAAGGCTTGGTCAGCGGGATGATATCTCCCAGGAAGCCGAGATGAGTGGCCTCCGTCAGCGCCTGATGCTTTCCGTACAGGACGCCGTTCTTCAAAATCTCCACAAAATAAGGATCGAGAATCGAGGCGGCTTCGAGAGACACGGGCATTCTCCCCCCGTTTGCCGCGATAACGATGAAATTCAGGAGGACGCCGGCCGCAATGACCATAAACCCTGGCTGGTCCCGGTTGAGCCAAAGAAACAGCAGCCCGACCAGGTACACCCCGATAAACGAATAGGGACTGATCACCGCCACCCAGGCGTATCCGGATTGGAAATGGAAGACGGCCAGCTGCAGGACAAGCAGTCCGGGAAAGACCCACCCGTATTTCAAACGCAGACCGGCGAAGGAACGGAAACTCCCGCCCCGGAACAAAGCGACGATTAGGGAAATGAGGATGCCGTCGAAAACCATCGAATCTCTCCCGACTGGAATATTTTATAGAAGTAATTCGTCGGATTCTCGCTTATTCCTCTTTTTTGCGAGTCGAATCGCGAAAATTTTTTACAGATATTGGCGAACGCCAAAAAACCTTGACGCCAGAACGCCAAGGCCGCTAACGGCTTACTCCTTATTCTATTGAAGCTCTGCTGTGCCAATCCGCCAGGAATTCTTTAAGAGCGTCCCTCCAGGGGCGCAGCTCGGAAAATCCTCCTGCCCGGATGGCCAGGTGATCCAACACGGAGTAGGCCGGCCGGGGAGCAGGACGCGGAAACTCCTCCGTTCGGCAGGGAATTACCCGGGTCGGGAGCCCCGCCTCCTCGAAAACCGCCCTCGCCAGGTCGTACCAGGTGCAGGCCCCCGTATTCGACGCGTGATAGATGCCGTACTGCTCGGAGTCCACCAGGCTTCCGATAAATCGGACGAGGTCGGCCGTATAGGTCGGCGAACCGGTTTGGTCATGGACGACCTTCAGCTCGGGACGGCTTTTCGCGAGCTCGAGCATCGTTTTGACGAAATTCGAGCCGTGCCTGCCGTACACCCAGGACGTTCGGACGATGAAATAGCGTCCCGACAGGGCCTGGACGCTGCGCTCGCCGGCCAGCTTTGTTTTGCCGTATACGCTCGCCGGTCCCGTTTCGTCATATTCCTTGTACGGGGCCTCTCCGTTGCCGCTGAACACGTAATCCGTGCTGATGTAGCACAGCTTGGCTCCGATTTCACGCGCCGCGATGGTCATATTGGCCGTTCCCGTCACATTGACGCGATAGGCCTCCTCTTCGTCCGACTCCGCCTGGTCCACAGCCGTATAGGCCGCCGCATGGACAACCGCATCGGGAAGGAACTTCCGGGCGGCCGACCGGCAGCGGGCCAGGTCCGTAATGTTGAGGCCGTCCCGGTCCAAGCCGGATACCTCGTGGGTTTCCCCCAGAATGTCCACCAAATCCCGGCCGAGCTGGCCGCCCGCTCCCGTCACTAATATCCTCACGCGGGTCCCCCTTCCTCTCCGTGCCGGCTGGAGCCGTCGTCCCGGTAAGCCCCGGAAACGATACGCTCGAGCCACTCGGGGTGGGACCGGTACCAGCCGATGGTTTCCCGGATGCCCCTCTCGAAAGGATAGGCGGGGCTCCAGCCGAGCTCGTTTCGGATCTTGGAAGCATCGATGCCGTACCGGCGGTCATGACCCGGACGGTCCTCCACGAATGTGATCAGCGATTCGGGACGGCCGAGCTCCTCCAGAATGGTGCGGACGATTTGAAGGTTCGTGCGCTCGTTGTTCCCGCCGACGTTATAGACCTCCCCCGGTCTACCTCCATGCAAAACCAGATCGATGGCGCTGCAGTGGTCCTCCACATAGAGCCAATCCCTGACGTTAAGGCCATCCCCGTATACCGGCAGGGGCTCTCCCTTAACGGCACGGCTGATCATAAGCGGGATCAGCTTCTCCGGAAACTGGTAAGGGCCGTAGTTGTTCGAGCACCGGGTGATGACGGCCGGCAGCCCGAAGGTTTCCACGTAAGCCCGGACGAGCAGATCGGAGCCTGCTTTGCTCGCGGAATAGGGACTGTTCGGGGCGAGCGGCGTCTCCTCGGTGAACAGTCCCGTGTCCCCGAGGGAACCGTACACCTCATCCGTCGAAACATGGACGAAGCGGGACACCCCGTGCTTCCGGGCGGCTTCGAGCAGAACCTGGGTGCCGTTAACATTGGTTCGGACGAAGACTCCCGGGTCCTTGACGCTGCGGTCGACATGGGACTCGGCGGCAAAATGCACGACCGCATCAAGCCCTCCGCTGAATATCTCTTCCACCCGCCCCTCATCCGCAATATCCCCTTGGACAAAGGAATAGCCCTGATGGGCCCGGACTCCGGTCAGGTTGTCGGGATTGCCGGCATAGGTCAACAGGTCGTAGTTCACGATCCGGTATCCGGGATACCGGCGCAGCATATAGAGAATGAAGTTGCTGCCGATAAATCCGGCTCCTCCCGTTACAAGTAGCTTCATGGCTTAACGGCTCCTATTCAAAATGTAAATCCCGTCTCCCGCAGACGCGGAAGGGACCGGTCTTTGTCCGACATGAGCGGGTTCGCCACGGGCCAGTCGATCCCCAGGTCAGGATCGTCCCAAGCGATCCCCCTGTCATGCTCCGGGGAGTAATACTCATCTACTTTATACAGAAATTCCGTCCGGGGAACAAGGGTGCAGAACCCGTGGGCAAAACCTTTGGGCACCAGAAGCTGGCGCTTGTTGGAAGCGGTCAGAAGGAAGCCCGCCCAGCGGCCGAAGGTCGGGGACGACCGGCGCAAGTCGACGACCACGTCATACACGGCCCCGGCCGTCACCCGGACAAGCTTGGTCTGGGCTTTCGGGGGCAGCTGAAAGTGCAGCCCTCTCAATACTCCGGCCTTTTCCGACAAGGAGTGATTGTCCTGCACGAAGGCGAAGTCCCCGGCGACCGCCGCAAGAGCCGCCGCATGATAGGATTCCATAAAGAAGCCCCGGGAATCGGAATGGCAGACCGGCTCCAGCAGAAAGACGCCCTCCAAGGCACAGGGAATGGCTTTCATCCTTCGTTCCCCCTTCGCTTATAATCCCGAAACCACGGTAAAATGGTGGATGAGCCGGTTGACATCGGGATCGTCCGGCGCCAGAATCCCCAGCCCGTGATGGGACGCCACTCCATGAAAGGAAAGGGGAACGGAGCTCTGCTTAAGGAAATCTTCCACCGCGGTCCGCACTCCGTTCTTCGGCCCTCCTTCCCGCAGGGCATGATTCATCCCCTGGTTCACTCCCCCTTCTACCAGCTCCGATTGGCCCGGCATAATGCCTAGGGTGGAATACGGCTGGCGGTGCTTGCTCGGAATGGTGGAAGGATTGTAATAGAGGTCCCTTCTTCCATAAGGCCACTCGATATCATGCAGGAGAACGAGCGGGAAGCGCGGAAGCTTCTCGATGATTTTCAGCTCATGATACACGGTATACCAGTTATGGTCCCCGTCGATTAGAACGGCGTCCACCTCGCGAAGGGCCGGCAGCACCTCCAGGCTGAGGGCTTGAATAAACCGGTGATGTCCACCGTAACGCTTATTGAGCTTCTCGAAAGCGAAGTGGGACGCCGGATCGATAATGGTCAGCGTGCCCCCGACCTCGCTGCAGTAATCAAGCACCTTAACCGTATTATCGCCGGCCAAAGCCCCGATCTCGACAATGTGGCGAGGCGTAAACTGCTTAAACAACGGATATATGAGCGAATCCCAAAAACGGTGCATCGTGGTCCCCCTGTCTTAAGCGAGATCTTCAGGCAGAGATCGGCGCCTGCCTCCTTAACGTTTTTTGGCCGGGAAAACGGCCGGGTATCGATAAGGATTGGTCATTATCCGCAGCCTGGCATGAAGCCACGGCTTACCCGGACGGCTTCGGCGCAGCTTACGAAAGGTCAGGCCGAAAAAATGAACAGCCAGCTGACGCTGGCACCGGCTGATCGCATCCAGATTGTCCCGGATATGAACGGCAAGCGGATCGGACGCGGCGGAGCAGTCCGCCGCACTGGTCAGAATCCGGGCCAGTGCCTTCTGGCTTTCGGCAAGCGACTCCAGAATGTCCAGCTTGATCCGGTTCTCCCGGCCCCGCCCGCTCATTTGTCGCCGCCTCCGAAATCAAACATGCCGCCTGAGCCTCCTCCGCTTGAGCCCCCTTCCGATTCCTTGCCCGTTTCGAGCAGAACCTTAAGGTTGCGGGCCAAGCCCCGCTCCATCTTGGTAATGCCGTCTATCACTTCGATCAATTGAGTATGAAATTCGAGCGTGAAGGCGGAAACCCCGTCATGGTCCTGAAAGCCGGAATGGTCCACGTGCCTGTTCAGCCAATGCTTCGTCTTCTCCGCTTCCATCACTTTCGCTTCCAGAATGCCGGCGACATGGGCCTGCATGTCGGCCGTCGCCTCCAGCAGCTTTAAATAGGCATGCTCCCTTTTCACCTTCCGGGCCTCCTTCAGGCGCTCCTGTCCGCTCCGCCTTCCGGGACAGGGCGCCAGGCTTTATTCTTGTTCTTCGGGCTCTCTCAATTCCTTGATCGCCGGCTCGAGCATGTCGGCAATGGCGTCCTCCAGGTCGGCCAGGCTGTTCAAGTAAGCCGCGATGTTTTTGGTATGGTCTCCGGAATGCTTGATGATTCCCTCCAAGCCGCCCAGAGTGGGCCCGTGGCCGGGAATGTCGCAAACCATATCCGCCATTTTGCCTATTTTATGCCGCTCGGCTTCCAGCAGCCGGGCCAGCTGCTGCTGGGAGACGACCAACTGCCGAATGATTTTGGTAAGATGATGCTCCACGATAGTTGCTCCTCCTGTCTCACAGCCTGGGGGATTCTACTGTCTTGTCATAAACCGCTATAGCGATCCAATAATCACTATATGCAGCAGCGGGAGGATGTGGTTCCGGCTCGCCGCGAAATGGGATCGGTCTCCTTTCAGCTCCTTACGGTCAAGAAGCTTCGGCCAGCCCTTCGGGGCCGGGTTCCTTCCGGTGTCCTTCTTCATATCCGATTTGGAAGCCTTCTTCATAGCCTTTTTTAAAGCCTTTGCTGTAAGCCTCCTTCTTCTTTTTGCGCCGTTTCGCCTTTTCACGTGCGCGTTCCCTCGCTTTGCGCTCTGTCCGCCGTTTCCTGCGGCGCTCGGCTGCCTTGTCTCTTTTCTTGCTGTCGGCATGGGGAGAGCTCGAACTCTTCGTGAGCCCCGTTCTCCGTTTAGTCTGATTAGCCTGGCGTTCCGCCCGTTTGCTGCTCCGCTTGCGTTCCACGCTTCATCCCTCCTTAAGAACGGGTGATCCGTTCGAGTATGGTCCGGATCCGATCCGAGTAAGTATGCTCGAGCATCGTGCGCCGGAATCCGTTCAGGGCGGCTCTTCTCCGTTCCTCCTCATGGGTGAGGTAGTATTCGATCTTCTCGGCGAGCTCTTGCGGGGTGGAGTACGTGGCGATTTCCTGCCCATCCTGGTAGTACTGGGGGAGATCCTCCCGGATGTCCGACAGCTGGAACGCTCCTGTTCCGGCGATTTCAAACGTGCGGGGATTAACCGACAAGGCCGGGATGCCCCGGTGGTTAAAGGTCTGCTTCTTCTCGACAGCCGCCCGGTGCAGGTTGATGACGATCTTGGCGCCGTTGTAATAGCTCGACGTTTCCTCCGGCGAAAGCCAGCTTCCCCGTTTCAGCTTATCTTTGCGTATTTTGGACTTCAGCAGCTTGTAGTTCTTCAGCCGGTTCCACCACCAGCCGGAGAGAACCAGATTCTTGGTCGAAAGATAACGCGCCACCTGATCGATAAAAGCAAGCCGGTTCCCGAAGGCCGTTCCGATAAAGCAAACGTCCGAAAGATAAGAGATGTCCGGCTTGCGCGGATAGTAGACGGAAGGGTCGGCCGGTACGGACAGAAAATGGACATTCGGGCAGCCGAGCGACTGGTACAGCTCCACGCAATTGCGCTCTTGGGTAAAGATGTAGTCGTAATGAGGAGCAAGGCCCGCCGTCCAGTCGGTAAAATACGGATCGTCCACGAACCAGACGGCCGTGGCGGTTCCTCCCCGGCGAATCTCGTCAAGCTGGCCAAGGGGAAGGTTGAACCCGTTCAGCACGAACAGGAGATCCGGCTTCCAGGCCGCGGCTTCTGCCGCCACATTCCCGAAGGCCGAGCATTCCCGCACCTCCTGAACCTGCCCGCGCAGCGCCCCTACAATCCCCTGGTCGAGGGCGGTATAAGGCACGCCTACTCCGGGCGAGACGTAGAGCACCTTCAGGTTCAGGCGGGGAAACGCCTTCCCTTCCAGCTCCCGGGTAATGGCGGCGCACCCTCCAAGCCGGATTCCCTGCTCCCGGCCCGCCAGGAGACCGTCCTTCCTCCCTGCTTCCCGGTAACGGGTGAGTCCGGCTGATTTACGGTTGACTTTCATCGGAGAACCCCCCCACCGCTTCCAGCAGGCGCTGCAGCCGGCTGGCGTACGTATGCTCCTGAAGCGTCCTGATGAGAGCCCGGCGGGCCATCTCGTTCCGTTCATCTTCATGCTTCAGGTAATACTGGATTTTATCCCCTAATTCTTCAGCGGATCCGTAGGTTTCGATCTCCAAGCCTGGTGTGTAGCATGAGGGGAGATCAGCCCTCCGGTCGATCAGCTGCAGCACGCCGCAGCCGCTGATTTCGAAGGTACGGGGATTGACCGACAGGGCCTCGACGCCTCTCCGGTTGAAATTGATCCGCTTGTCGTCGGAGGCCCGGTGCTGGTTAATGACCATTCGGGCCCCGCTGTAGTAAAGGGCCGTCTCTTCGGGAGACAGCCAGCCGTCGGTTCTCAGGTGGTCCCGGTATTTCCCGTATCCCTTCATCCGGCGCCACCAAAGACCCGAAATGAGCCAGCGCTTGCCCTCGAGACGGGGAGCGAGCTTATGGAACAGGCGGATTCGGTTGGAGAAGGCGTTGCCGATGAAACAGACGTCCGTATGATGACGGGCCCCGCTTCTCCTCGGATGAAACGTCTTCGGGTTCATGCCGAGCGGCAAATACCGGACGTCTTCGCAGCCAAGACCTCGATAGAAAGGGACACAGCCCAGATCCTGGGTAAAGACATGGCGGTATTGAGGGGCAATACGGACGGTCCAGTCGGTATAGTAAGGATCGTCGGTAAACCAAACCGCGGTCCGCAGGCCGAGGCTTCGCATCAGTGCAGCCTGCTTGACCGGAAGCTTAATCCCGCTTAGAACGAGCACAAGATCCGGCCCGAAGCGGACGGCTTCCGCTGCCGTTTCCCGGCTTGGCGCGATAACACCGAGCTCCCGCACCATGCCGCCCAGCGCATCGATGACGGCGGAATCCAGGCTGGAATACGGTTCTTCCATGCCGGATGTGACGTACAGGACCCGCCAATCCGAGCGGATGACGGCTGGCGGAGTGATTGGTCCAGTCACGGCTTCCAACCGGGCTAGTCTTCTGCCCATCTCCTCTCCCGCCTGCCGCCCCTGCCTTAGGCCGAGCTCATGAGCGCGGGCGGCCCTCCGCACCTGCCGGCTTCCGTCTTTGCTTCTCCCCATGCTTCAGCCTCCCCATACCGCGAACAGGAGCTCCGCCATGCGGTGAAGATACGTATGCCGGGAGCGCGTCCGGACCAAGCCCCGGACGGCAAGCTCGAGCCGCTCCTCATCCCGGGACAGGTAGTAGTCCAGCTTCGCCGCCAAATCCTCCGGATTGCGGTAGGTGACCAGGTCCTGGCCGCCGGTATACATCCGGTGAAGCTCCTCCCGGTCGTCAGTCAGCTGCAGCACCCCGCAGCCGCTGATTTCGAACGTCCGCGGATTGATCGACAAGGCGGGAATTCCCCGGCTGTTGATCGTTTCTTCCGCGCTGTCCTCCCGGTGCAGGTTGATGACGATTTTGGCCCCGTTGTAATACTTGGCCGTCTCCTCCGCCGACAGCCAGGTGCCTTCCCGCAGCTTATCCTGCCGGATGCTGCTCTTCAGCAGGCCGTAGCGCGCCAGGCGATCCCAATACCAGCCGGAGATGAACACTTTCTTCCCCGCCAGGTAAGGGGCCAGCCGGTCAAAGAACGCCCGGCGGTTCGCAAACGCCGTCCCGATGAAGCAAACATCCGACCGGTAGGCCGGCTCCACCCTTCTCGGGTAATAGACGGCCGGATGAACCGCAAGCGGAAGATAGAAGACCCGGGGAGATCCCGCCTCCTGAAAAGGGGAGACACAGCTGATTTCATTGGTAAACACGTAGTCGTAATGAGCAGCCAGCTGCACATCCCAATCCATCCGGTAAGGATCGTCGAGAAACCATACGGCGGTAAGAATCCCCATGTCCCGGAGGCGATCAGCCTGCTCCACCGGGAAGCGGGTTGCGTTCAGCACCAGCACCAGGTCGGGACGTAGGCGGGTAGCAAGCCCGGCGATCTCTTCCGTCGCGCTCACCGACGTGACGTCCCGGACCAACCGGCGCAGCGCCGCCTCTATTCCGCTGTCGATCGCCTCGAAGCCTTCCCGGACATACAGCACATGGACATCCCGGCCATTCACCGGCGTTTCGGGGATGTGGGTGAGAGCTCCTTCGCAGCGGCCGAGACGGAACCCGTCGGCACGGCCTGCTCTCCTTCCGTGCCGGCGCCCCCGCTTCCATTGATGGCGTATGGCGTTCATCGGTCTCCCTCCTTGCGGTTAGTGGATCGACAGGGCCTCGGCGGTCCTCTGAAGCTCGCCATCCCAATCGGAATGTTCCTGCCGGATGTACTCCAACGCTCGTGTCGTAATTCTTTCGCGCAGTTCCCGATTGGTAACGGCATGATATAGCGATTCATACAGGCAGGTGGCGGTCGGCTCCGAGAGAAGGCAGTTCTCCCCGTGCCGGAACAGCCAATGGTTCCACTCGTTGTTGTTCGTCACCACCAGGCTTCCGCAAGCCATCAGCTCCAGGGGCGGATAGGAGGGATGCCGGGTGGACATCAGAGCGAGACCGGCCCGGCAGGTCCGGTACAGCTGACCGGTCTGCTCGTAAGGAAGCATACCCAGATGGCGGACAATGCCCTGAAGACCATACCGGGTAACGTCCCATTCGGCCCCCGCGCTCACGATGTCGACCTTCCCCCCTAAGGTTTCCTTCAGCTTCCTCAAGGCGGCCGCCGCCAGCTCGAAGCAGTTTCGCGCGGTACCGGGACGGGCATAGAAGAACAGCCGGCCCGGGGACTGCGCCTCCCGGAGCGCCGGATCCGGGTAGAAAATCGCCCGGTTCACCGCCGGAGTAAAGGCCGCCCCCCGGCCGCCGTGCTCCTCGTAGCTTGCCAGAAGTGCTGGGGTGTTGCAGATGCCGTCAAAGCCGAACCGGTAGGTGGCCATCACCTGGGAGCTGGTGGAGCCGGAAGGGTAGAAATAAGGTTCGTAGTCCTGCATAAAGTACAGCTTCCGGCGGACCCGGTTGAATTTGAGCAGAGAATAGGCGGTGGTCCACAGCGTACAGATTCCGAGATCATGGTCGGGCAGTCCGTCGAACCGGTAAATATTCGGCAGCGGATAGACGGGATTGCCGGCAAGGCCCGGGAACGCTTTTTGGATGGATGCCGCAATCGGGCTGGTGTCCTTCGTTCCTACGATCGCAAAGGAGCTGCGGATGCCGTACCTTTTTTGAAGGAAGTCGGCAAACCGGAGGATGGTATGCATCCCTCCATAGAAGGGGGTTTCGAAGTAGGGCAGGAACCACAAGGCGGTCCGGTAAGGTCCATGCGGCGCCTGGGAGCCGGCCGCCAGGCTCGCCCTCAGCTCGTCAGGAGTAAAGTCGTAAGCATGGGCAAACACGGTGGCCTCGTACATATAACGATCCGTCGTTCCGGGCGGAATGGACCGGATAAGCCGGTACTTTTTCTTCAGCTTCGCATATTTCCTCTGCATTTTCTTAAACCGGGCCTGCAGTTTCCCCCGCCCGCCTGACGAGCCGCGCGATCGGCTTTTGGTACGGGAGCCTCTTGAGGATGTCTTTCGGACGGCTGTCGCTCCCTGCCTTTTGGCCAAGGGCATGGGCTCACCTCCTATTGGTCTATGTCTAACAGACGGGCCGCCGCTTCGTGAATGGAACGGTGGGTTCCGGCATCGGTCCACCATCCGTTTAGAACGCCGTAGTGGAGCGTACCTTCCACTGCGTAAATATTGTTGACATCCGTAATTTCGAGCTCTCCCCGGTCGGATGGCCGAATCCGCTTAATCACGTCAAACACCCCGTAATCATACATATAAATACCGGTGACGGAGTAACGGCTTTTGGGGGTTTTGGGCTTCTCTTCTATAAAAAGAATCTGACCGTTCAACAGGACCGGGACGCCGTACCGGCGGGGATTGTCGACCTCCTTCAGCATGACGCGGGCTCCTCCGCCCTGCCTTTCGTATTCCGAGAGCTGATCCTTCAAAGAGTCTTCAAAGAGGTTATCCCCGAGAAGGACGACGAAGTTCTCCCCCGGCCGGATGAAGCCGTCCGCCAGGGAAAGGGCCTGGGCAATCCCGCCCGCTTCCTCCTGGATCCGGTAGGTAAGGCTTACCCCCCACTCCGAGCCCGTTCCCAAGTAATCGATGAACCGGCCGGCGCTGTGTTTGCCGATCACGAGGATGATTTCCTTAATCCCGGCTTCCGCCAGCTTCCGGATGCCGTAATGGATCATCGGATATTTCCCCACAGGCAGCAAATGCTTGTTGAGCAGGCTAGTCGCGGGGTGCAGCCTGGTTCCCTTCCCTCCAGCCAGTATGACTCCTTTCAATGGACTACCCTTCTTTCTGTATGAATTGGCGCGGATCCAGATCCCACTTTTTGATGAACGCATCGCGGTTCCGATGTACGATTTGACCGAGCCTTTTCTTGTCCAGCTTAGAGAAGCTCGCGCTTCCGTGATGGTGGACCGACACATCCCCCGCCAGCATTAACCGGTAGCCGGCTCTTCTGGCGCGGTAGCAATAATCATCATCCTCGTAATGTCCGGGAGAGAATCGCTCGTCAAGCACTCCGATCTTCTCCATCAGCTCCCGCTTGAACAAAAGGCACAGGCCGACGAGACGCTCCACCTGCTGCCATTGCCCGGGGTCGGAAGCGCGGGCCGCCGCCAGCGCATGATACTGCTCCAGATCCGCATAGTCGGCGGGCCGCTGCTGAATCCCGCTCACGATGTTGGAGCAGGGCCCGACGATGCCGATCGTTTCGTCGCTGTACAAGCAGGCCAGCATGTTCTCAAGCCAATGGTGCGTCACCACAATGTCGTTATTCAGGAGAAGCAGAGCGTCCCCCGTTGCTATTCGCAGTCCCAGATTGCAGGCGGCAGGGAAGCCTTTGTTCACGGGCAGGGAGACGAACCGGATCTTCTCCTGGCGGCAAAACTTTACCGTGCCGTCTTCAGAGCCGTTATCGACTACGATTAACTCGTATGGCTCCGGGGTATAAGCCCTTATAGCCGTTATGCATTCGATCAATAGCTCCAGTCCGTTATAGGTCGGGATGATAATGCTCGTCTTCGGTAAATCCGTCATCTCCCCACCTCCGCATATTCGCGTCTTCTCATGTGGTCTTTGTAGTGCAGACGGCTCCCGCTCTTATGAAGGGCCCGATGCAGGGCCTCCAGGTGATCGCCGGCAATAAGCCGGGACACGGGATTAAGATGACCGGAATTGGAGGCTCTTCTCCGGTTTCCCCGGATAATGTTGACGCTGGCCGGAGCTTTAATTCGAAGACCGGACTGTATGGCGATTACCTGGGCCAAGGGAGGTACAGCCAAAGCAGCCGCTCCGATTCGTTCCAGCGCCTTTCGGGAAAGCGCATGGGGGACGGCGGTGAGGGAATTGGCCATAAGGTCCGGACGACCGAGGGCGCGGTTCACAAATTCCTTTACCGTGGAAACGGCGTCCCTGCGGCTAAATGGCCGGAGGTACGGCGTAATGTCGTTAAGGGCCACATCCGCTCCTTTTTCAATCTCTTCGACGAAGTGCAGCAGCTTCTCCGCACGAATCGGCAAGTCCCCGTCTGCAAAAAGCAAAATATCCGACGTGGATACCCTTGCCCCTATAGCCCGGCCCACATCATGACCCAAGGGCTCTTCATAATGAAGAATCGTTACCCCGGCACGGTGCTTCCTGATCTTCTCGAAACTTCCGTCGGTGCTTCCGTTTACGACGGCGATGATTTCATGAAAGGGCAGCCGGTCCAGTTCGTTTAGTACCCGCTCCACCGTTTTTTTTTCATTTCGTATGCATAGCACGATCCCGACCTTGCCTCTACCCGGAAAAGGAAGCCAGGGACGGTACCGTTCTCCACTCTCCTTGCAGAAGCCACGGAAGAATCTTCGCGCCAGTTGTCGGGACGACTCTCTTGACAACGTTCGGGTTCTCCTTCCCTTCCATTCGTTCCAATAGCGGTTCATGACCGCCTTCGGGGTTTCATGGCCGAGCCGTTCCTTTATGAATTTGGCCCCGTAGCGCCGGCCTGCCCGGTAAGCGCGGACAGCCATCGAAAGCTTTCTTCTGCCCCTTCCCCCAGAGGATCTCCTCCTCACCTTCCCGCTGCTCCCCTTCATTTCACCATCTCCCTCAGCCGATTCAGATCGGTCAAATCTCCCCGCGGGTTCGTATGGCGAAGCAGGTAATCAATGGCTTCCAGATGGTCCCCGATAATAAGGGCAGTCAGCGGATCTTTACGGCCTCTCGATTTGCGCGGATTGGTCTTTCCTACGTCATAATATCGGACCGCCCGAATGGTCAACCCTTTATGCGCGGCAATGGCCTGGGCTTTGGGCGGGACCGCCAGATGTTCGAAGCCTATCGTTTCGGCCGCCTTGCGGCTCATTGCGTGCGGAATGGCCGTCAGAGAAGCCCCCTTCAGCTTGGGCATGGACAAAAAGGCATTCAAGGCATGCTTGGCAAGAATGACCCCGTGCACTTTTTTCCTTCCTCTCGGGCCGTTGTATTTGTTTAAAGCAACATCCGTCCCCTTCTCTACAGCCCGAACCAGATGACGCAGGGAAGAACCCGGCAGCAAGATATCCCCATCCGTAAAAAGCAGAATGTCTCCCTTGGCTTCTTTAGCCCCAATGCTCCGTCCCACATCGTGGCCAAGCGGCTTGTCAAACGTAATAACCCGGGCCCCCATCTTTCGCGCCAAACGGCCCGAGCCGTCGGTTGATCCGTTTAAGACGACGATGACCTCGGTATTCTTGTTCACCTTGCGGGCTTCCCGGATAACGGAAGCCAGCGTCCGGGCCTCATTCATGACGGGAATGATGACGGAAACCTTGGGCTTGGAGGGATTCGTCAGGTCGGTCCGGGCCTTATTACTCCTGCTTGTGCGCGGTAACGCCATATTTACCACCTCCCGGATTTGTGCCTTGGTTTAACCCATTGTATGTACCGGAGCCCTATGTGCAACGGCATTCGTACAGGTCATCCGGGCTAGAATGGAAAAACGGGAAAAACGCCTGCTTGGGCAGGCGTCGTTTCCTTAGGATGGGATGGAATGCGAAACCAATTGTATTCCTTACAAAGGGAGGAGGGAGAAGGAGTCGGGCAATCCCGCCTGATGGTTATTTGCCGGGGGACACCCCGATGGAGATCCAGGTCAGGATGGCTTCAAAATCCGGACTAAACCGGGCGCGGATGACTTCAATGATCGCTCTCTCCGGCTCGCGGGCTTTGAGGACGGCATAGCAGGAAGGGTGGCTCGTCATCGCTGTAATGGCATACTCCGCATCGGGATAAGCCTTTCCGAACGGAATAGCGATTTCGATCCTCTCGTCCTGTGCCAGAAAACGGAACGGCTGAACGCCGAACTGCTGCAGGCTGCCCGCCTGTGCATCGATGGTCCTTACCGCGGCGGCTAGAGCTTTAGCCGAGGCTTTCGACGGCCGCGCTGCAGGCTCTGCCTGCGGCCGAACCAGAAGCTCGGGGGCCAGATGATGCGCCTGGATCGAGCCCGGCGCCAGCTGGCGGGAGCCGACCGCAGAGTCGGCCAGCTTCGCGGCCGTAATCGAAGCGTCGGACAATGCGGCTTCGGTCACCGATCCAGGGGCCAGCTTCGTGGCGGTCACCGAGGCCTCAGCCAGAGCAGCTTCCGTAACGGAACCCGATGCCAGCTTCGTGGCCGTTACCGAAGCCTTCGCCAGAGCGGCTTCCATTACGGAGCCCGATGCCAGCTTCGCGGCCGTCACCGAAGCCTTTGCCAGAGCGGCTTCCGTTACAGAACCCGATGCCAGCTTCGCGGCCGTTACGGACTTTTCCGCCAGCTTCGCTTCGGTGACCGATCCGTCTGCCAGCTTGGATTCGCTGATCAACGCATCGGCAAGCTTCTCTTCGGTTACCGACTGGTCGGCCAGCTTCGAGGCGGTCACTGAGGCCTCAGCCAGAGCAGCTTCCGTAACGGAACCCCATGCCAGCTTCGTGGCCGTCACGGACTGATCCTCGAGCTTCGCTTCGGTTACCGATCCGTCCGCCAGCTTGGAGGCTATAACTGAGCCATCGGCCAGCTTAATTGTGGTCACGGCGGCATCCGTCAGCTTCGTCTCGGAAACGGACTGATACGCAAGCTTTTCTTCCGTTACGGCCCCGTCAACCAGCTTGGCTTCGGAAACCGAGCCATCCGTCAGCTTGGAAGCCGTCACGGAATCGTCGGATATAGCGGATTCCGTTACGGAGCCTAAAGCCAGCTTCGAGGCCGTCACGGACTGATCCTCGAGCTTCGCTTCGGTTACCGATCCGTCCGCCAGTTTGGAGGCTATAACCGAGCCATCGGCCAGCTTGATTGTGGTCACGGAGGCATCCGTCAGCTTCGTCTCAGAAACGGACTGATACGCAAGCTTTTCTTCCGTTACGGCCCCGTCAACCAGCTTGGCTTCGGAAACCGAGCCATCCGCCAGCTTGGAAGCCGTCACGGAATCGTCGGATATAGCGGATTCCGTGACGGAGCCGAAAGCCAGCTTCGAGGCCGTCACGGACTGATCCTCGAGCTTCGCTTCGGTCACCGAGCCGTCCGCCAGTTTGGAGGCTATAACTGAGCCATCGGCCAGCTTACTAACAGTGACAGACTGATCGGCCAGTTTGGACGTGTCAACGGAACGCTTTCCAATCTTATCGCCCGTCACGGAGTTATCCGCCAGCTTGTCGGCCGTCACGGCCATATCTTGAAGC
Source organism: Paenibacillus aurantius (assembly GCF_032268605.1). Classification (NCBI taxonomy): domain Bacteria; kingdom Bacillati; phylum Bacillota; class Bacilli; order Caryophanales; family Paenibacillaceae; genus Paenibacillus; species Paenibacillus aurantius. The sequence goes on along the minus strand of NZ_CP130318.1, from coordinate 1,566,561 downwards.
TTATCGGTTCCCACCGAGGCACTTGCCAGCTTAGCGGCCTGAACGGCCTCGTCGGCGAGCTTCTCCGAGGTAACGGAAACCGCAGCCAGCTTATCCGTGTTGATGGAGAGATCCGCCAGCTTAGGTGAAGTGACAGAGCCGTTGTCAAGCTTATTGGTGGTCACGGAGAAATCCGCCAGCTTTGCTTCCGACACCTGCCCGTCGGCAAGCTTATCCTCGGTAACGGACCCATCCGCTATTTTCCCGCTGGTTACCGCGCTGTCGGCCAGCTTGGAGGCTTCTACCGACGCATCAACCAGCTTTACGCCGGTGATCGAGTCATCGGCCAGCTTGATGGCCGTTACCGACGCATCCGCCAGCTTCTCCGTGGTGACCGAAGCTTCGGCCAGCTTCTCTTCGGTCACGGAGCCTTCCGCCAGCTTGGAAGAATCAATGCATTCCTCCGCCAGCTTGGAGGCAATGACGGCTCCATCGGCAAGTTTTCCTGCCGTTACCGAGCTGTCGGCGAGTTTGTTTTCCAGAACGGAGCCGTTCACAAGCTTGGCATCGGTGACCGATCCGTCAGCAAGGGCGGGTGCCGTTACCGACGCATCCGCCAGCTTCTTCCGGGTCACCGACCCATCGGCCAGCTTCGTCTCCGTTACGGAGGCTTCCCCAAGTTTCTCCTCCGTCACGGCTTCGTCCGCGAGCTTCTCCGAGGAGATCTCTCCATCGGCCAGCTTGCCGCTCGTGACCGAACCATCGGCTAGCTTGCTGCTGTCCACGGCGCCGTCCTGAAGCTTAACGGACGTCACGGCACCGTCTCCCAGCTTCCCTTCGGTTACGGACCCGTCGGCCAGCTTCGCTTCCGTCACGGCGGAGTCGGCGATTTTGGGCTCCTTGACGGACGCGTCTACGAGTTTAACACTGGTGACGGCGGCATTCGCCAGCTTGGCGGCCGTCACGGCCCCATTCTCAATATGCTCCTCGCCGATGACTTCATGGGCAATCTGCTCGCTCCCGACGGCCCGCGGGCCGATATGGGCGTGCTCTACTGACCCGTTCGCCAGCTTAGAGGAAGTTACGGAGCCGTTCGCCAGGGTGGAATTGTCGATCATCAGCCCCCGGATCCGGGCGGCCTCGATGGTCGGATCTTCCAAATGCTCCAGCGTGATAGCGCCTTTGACCAGCTGATCGGAGCCGACAATCCCTGGTTGAAGATGGACGGCACTGATGGCCCCCGGAACCAGATGAGCCCCTTCCACCGAACCGGGGACCAGCTTCTCGGCTGTAATGGAGGCATCCGCCAGCTTAACGGTTGTCACGGCTCCATCTTGAAGCTTCCGGGCGGTCACGGCCTGATCGGCCAGATGCTTCTCCCCCACGGACTCGCGGGTGAGGTGCAGAGAGGTGACAGCCTCAGACGTAAGGTGAGCCCCGCTGACCGCCTGATCCGCCAGCTTCTCGGCCGTTACCGAGCCGATCGCCAGATGGTCGGTTTTCACCTCACCATTCTTCAGCTGCATCCGGTCGAGGCACGATTCGGATAAATGCTCGGGCGCAATGGTTCCCACTCCGATGTGGACACCCATGACGGCTCCCGGCTGGATATGCCTTCCTTGGACAGCCCCCGGCTTGAGGTGCTTGCCGGTGATCAGCTCCACGTCAAGCTTATCGCTCTTGACGCTTCCCGGAGCGAGCTTCTGTGCCGTCACGGAGGAATCCTTCAGCTGAGGGGTGCCGACCGCCTGGTCCTGAAGCTGCTCCGAACCGACGGCCTGGGAGGCCAGATGCTTAGAGCCTACGGCTCCGGGAGACAGATGCCCGGCTCCCACGCTCTGAGGACCGAGCTTCTGCCCGGTTACCGCCCCATCGGCCAGCTGCTGGCTGCCTACGTTGAGCGGCTTGATCTTGCTCCCGGCTACGGCCCCTTCGGCCAGCTTATCCGTCGTCACCGACCCTCGGTCCAAGTGAAAGGTTTTGATGATCTCGGCCGGCAGATGGTAACCCCGGATCGTTTCCGGCAGAATATGCCGGCTTTCAATCAGCTCTTCCGCCAGCTTTTCTCCCGTCACGGAGCCGGGGGCGAGCTTCTCGGCCGTCACGGCTTCATCGCGCAAATTCTCCCGTCCGACCGACCGGGCCTGAAGCTGCTCAAAGCCTATGGATTGCGCCGCCAGGTGCCGCGTCTGAACCGAATTGGCCGACAGGCTTTCCGCGGTGACCGAAGCTTTCTTCAGGTGCTCAGAGGAAACGGAGTCCGGGGCGAGGGCAGCCGATTCGACAGAAGCGTCAGCCAGCTTCCCTGCGGTGACGGAGCCTTTGGCCAGATGGCGCGCTTGAACGCTACCCGCGGCCAGCTTGGAGCCGGTTACCCCTCCTTCGGCCAGATGCTCGCTGCCTACGGCTTCTTCCGCTATCTGCATAGAGGTAACCGAATGCCAGGCCAGCTTCTCCGTCGTAACGGAGCCGGTCTGAAGAACGGCGGCGGATACGGATTCGTTCTTCAGATGCTCGGCACCGACCGCTCCCGCAGAGAGATGCTGGGAGTGGACCGCTCCATCGGCCAGATGCTCCGGCATCACGCTGCGTCCCGTTAAATGCGAGGCTCCTACACTTCTACGCGCGAGATGCTCGCCTTGGACGGCTTCTTCCTCCAGATGAGCCGGACCGATGCTCCCCGGCTTGATCTTCTCTCCGGTAACAGCGCCGTCGCGGATTTTGTCCGAGGTGACCGCTCCATTCGTCAGCTTCGCGGAATTTACGGCATTCTGGCCAAGATGAAGGGACTGGATCGTCCCGCTCTTGATCTTCTCTCCGCTCACCGCCTGGTCCTGAATCAGCTCGTTCGATATGCTGTCCGGATGCAGATGGCGGGCCAGAATGGAGCCGTCGGCGATTTTCACGGAATCGATGGTCTTGTCGGCAAGCTTCTCCGAGGTAATGCTGTTATCGGCCAGTTTGTCTCCAGTTATGGACCGGTCTTTCAGCTTGGCGCCGGTAAACGAAATATCGGCAATGTGCCTTTCCTCCACCGCGCCCGGGGCGATTTTGCTGCCCGTCACGCTTCCGTCCTTCAGCTTCTCCTTCTCTACGGAGTAATCATCCAGCTCGTTAGGACCGATGCTTCCGGGCTTGATCTTGGAACGGTCTACGGCGAACGGCGCGAGCTTCTCCGTCGTGATGCCCGCATCCACGATATCGTCCGTGAAGATGACGGCCACGGGACCAAGCTCCGCCCGGCGTTCCTCCAGAATCTCCGGAGCCTTCGATTCCTCCGGTTCGGCAGGGAAGACTTCTTCCCGGCTTGCCTCAACCTTAGGCTCCTCGGCCAAGTCAGGCTCGGGCGCGGCCGGCCTTTCAGACAGCTCGATCCGATGCAGTGAAACCGGATCTTCTTTGGATACGGGTCTATCGGGTGCGGCCGGCTTGGCTGGCTTCACTTTTCTTTCCTCAATCCAATTCAATTCCAGCGTGTTGGCGTCGTATAAGGTGCCCCGGTTCCGGTTCTTTTTCAACCCGCCAGGGGAACCATTGCGTTTTTTCATGCGCTTGCCCCTTTCTGCCTAGAAAACTAGTCATTTGTAACATATGCATTCACCCAGTTCCGGGTCCCGGCCCAGCCAAAAATAGTTGAAAGCCCAAATGTTTCCCTGCCCGGCCCTCTGTCTCGTCTTCGAGCGAGGGGGCTTGTCCGCCGGCTCACCGCCTCCGGCCAAACCAAAAAACCTTCGCCGCTAAAGCGAAGGCTGCCTACTACAGCATCCCGAGAAGAGCTTGGGCAAATGCCTCCTGGCGTTTATAAGACGGCAGGGCCACATAGCGGGGATACCGCCAATCGTACATCCGGATGGCCCGCACCAGCGGGTACGGCAAAACCAGGAGCGCATAAAGCACAAAGCGTTCGTCAGGACCGAGCGGTCTTTTGCGGTCATACTCCGCTATGGCGGTCATCATTCCATCTGCGTTCCACGGGCAGTTGCGGTGGAGAATATGGGCGAGATCCATTATGCGGACGTTCAGCGAGGCGTTCTCCATATCGATGAGATGAAGCCGGCGGGAACGGTCCAATACAACATTGGGGTAATTGTAATCCCCATGAACGAACGCCCCCGCTTTCCGCTCCGTGGCCATTAAACGTTCGACTGCAGGGTCGGCGAGCAGCTCCTCCCCCCTCTCGCAGTAACGGAGGAAGCCATTGAGCTCCGGATATGTGGTTATTTCCTTACGGTATTCGGCAGGCAGCCGGAGCATCTGGTCGTAACGGACCCGGTTGCTTGGGGCCCCTTCGACATCATAGCCCTCGGCTTGGTTGTGAAACTTGGCCAGCGTCCGCAAGCCTTTCCGGAAGTGGGAGGGATTACGGTAATTCGGATGCCTTCCCTTTACCCAATTGGTCAGAAGCCAGTATTTCCCCCGGTGACACGTCCACAGCTTATCCCCTTCCGGGGCCGCAAGCCGCGGGGTGTACCGGTACCCTTTGCCCGTAAGAAACAAATTGATGCGCGCAAGAAAGGCGACCTCTTCCTCCGGAAACGAAAATGGCTTGTAGCAGTAGTCCTTTCCATCGGTTCCGGTGATCCGGTAAACGTCCCTTACCCTTCTCTTCTTCTTGATGCGGAAGCCGAATTCGCTCCGGAACGCTGACATCAGCGGCATGCCGTTTCCTCCTTATCCTTCGGCCCAATAATCCAGCCATCGCACCGCCAGCAGCCGCTCCTCCCAGGTAGCATCCAGAATGGCCAGCATGGAAGCATCGGGTTGGCCTGCTTTGGCGCGCGAACAAACATACCAGGCCTCTCTAGGCAGCCGGTAGAGGGCGCTGATCAGCCGGCGTTCCGTCTTCTTCAAAGGCCGAATCTCCTCGTACCCTTTCAGAAGGGCCTTCATCCGGCCGGGATGAAAGCCTGCGGTATTGGTGAGGGTCTTGACCAGATCGTAGTAGCTCGAGCCCCTTTCCATCGAGTCCCAGTCAATGATCGAGACCTTTCCTCCTGTCACGATGACATTGGGGCGTGTGACGTCCCGGTGGACGAGCGGCGGGGCCTTTCTCTCCCCTCTCAGCAGGGCCTTGACCTTTTGCTTCTGCAGACAAGCCATTGCTTGGAGACCCAGTTCCCGGCAGCGGCTGCCGTTCTCCCGAAACCAGCGGCCGGCCGAATGGTCCTGGCTCCGGACGAACCGCATATTCCGGCCAAAGGACGTGTGCTGCCTTCTGATCTCCTTAAGAAGGGATCTAGGGGCCGGCGGCAAATTCAGGCGCCGCGACAAGGTATGAAGCCGGGCCAGCACCCGGCCAAGCTTCCTCAAGTGGGATAGGCGTCCGTCCAGCTTGCTGCCGTGAACCCATGGCGTTACATAGTACATCCGCCCTTTCGCGCTTACCCAGAGCTTTCCGGACACGGTTCTTTTCCACAGGGGCATGCCGCGGAATCCTAATTTGCCCAAGCGGGCGGAATAGGAGGCGAGCTGCCGGATTCGGCGGCGGCTGCCTTTGAAGGGCTTGATCATCAGAGCGCCCCGTTCCGTTTCCGCCCGGTAAGCGGCCAGTCCATGATAAGCGGAGCGGTAGGCCTTGAGGGAATGAATTTTCCATCTATAGGCGCGTTCGATTGTTCTGAAAACGGATTTCCGCTTCTTTAGATGGGACATCCGTCTTTCTCCTCCCTTCCCGGAGCGAATGCTGAATCCAATTCCGAATCCCCTGACCACAGAAGGCATTCGGCAGTGAAAAGGATCGGTTTCCAATAGTGTATACAGCGCCAAGGAATTACGTTCGCAGGAGAAGGGCGGGGAAACGAAACAGGCTTCCGCCTTGCCGGGACTTTCGATCCATGCCAAAAACCCGGACCTCCGCTTGGGAGCGGAAATACGGGTTCATAAGAATAGAGGACTGATTTGGATTACGCTTCCATTTTATCCTTTCACAGAACCGACGAGGGCTCCTTTGGCAAAATATTTTTGCAGGAACGGGTAAACCAGCAGAATGGGCACGGTCGCGATGACGATAACGGCCATCTTGACGGTCTGCTCCGGCGGCTGGACGAAATCGTTCGCCGTATCCGCGCTGATCCCGCTCGCCACGAGAACAATCTGGCGGAGCAGCACCTGCAGCGGCCATTTCTCCGCATCGTTAATATAGAGGATCGCGCTCTGGTAAGAGTTCCAGAAATAAACCGCGTAGAAGAGCGAGATGGTGGCAATCACCGCCATGGAAAGAGGCAGAACAATGCGGAACAGGGTTCCGAAATCGCTGCATCCGTCAATCCGCGCCGATTCCTCGATCCCGTCCGGCAGGTTCATGAAGAAGCTCCGCATGATCACCAGGTTGAAGGCACTGACGGCGTTAGGAATGATCAACGCCCAATAAGAATTGATGAGGCCGAGCTCCTTGACGACTAGGAAGGTCGGGATCAGTCCTCCGCTGAACAGCATCGTGAAGACGATCAGGAAGTTGATGACCTTGCGGCCGTCCAGATCGCGTCTCGTCAAGCCGTACGCCATCAGGGAGGTGGTGAACATGCTGACCGCCGTCCCGACGATGGTAATGCCGGCCGATACCCCGAGCGCCTTGAAGACCGCGCCCGTGGAGAGCACGTACCGGTAGGCCACGAGCGTAAAAGTTTCGGGAATGAGGATAAACGGCTTCCTTGCCATTTCCTCTACGGTGGCGAACGAGCTCATGACTACGTGCATGATCGGAAGAAAGACCACAAGAGCGACGAGCAGAAGCAGCAAATAGTTGAAGATGTCGAATAGCCGGCTGCCCGCTGTTTTGTCCTTTACCATCTCAATACACCCCTTCCTCGCCGAACCGGCGGGCCAGCCAGTTGGAAAGCATGACCAGCGCGAGCCCGATAAAAGATTTGAAGAAGCCGACCGCCGTCGTATAGCTGTACTGCCCCTGCTGGACGCCTGCCGTAAACACATACGTGTCAAAGATATCCATCACTTGACGGTTCATGGAATTGATTAGCAGAAAAACGTGCTCGAAGCTGTGGTCCATGACGCTTCCGATCCGGAGGATAAGCAGCACGATTACGACGCTTCGGATGGCCGGAAAGGTGATGTGCCAAATTTGCCGGAACCGACCGGCGCCGTCCATGCGGGCCGCCTCGTACAGCCCGGGATCGATGGAAGCGATCGCCGCGAGGTACACGATGGTTCCCCAGCCGGCTTCCCTCCAGATCGTCTGCAGAATATAGAGAGGACGGGAATACGCCGAATCGAGCAGGAAATTGATTTCCCCGAAGCCGAAATAGCGCAGCATTTCATTGACGATGCCCCCGTCCAGGGTAAGCATAACGAACGAGATCGATACGACGATCACCCACGACAGAAAATGAGGGATATAGACGATCGTCTGGACGATTCTCTTGAAGAAAGGATGGGCCACTTCGTTCAGCATGATGGCAAGCACGATCGGAACCGGAGTATAGAACACGATATTTAACAGAAAGAGACTGAGCGTATTGCGAAAGATCCCCCAGAAATCGGGGTCCGTAAAGAGCCGGTTAAACTGCTTGAAGCCGACCCATGGACTGTGCAGAATTCCCTGGAAGGGAACATAGTCTTGAAAGGAGATGATCAGACCCCACATCGGCAAATATTTGAAGACAAGAAAATAAATCAGACCCGGCAGGATCATGAGATACATATACCGGTTGCGCACCACCCTCCGCTTCCATGCACTTCGGGTACGGGGGGCTTGGGCGATTCGGTTGGCGGCCGTCACGGTCTTCATTCCCCATTCCTCCTCCTCTCGGATGGAAGGGAAGGCCCGGCGGGGACCTTCCTTTCTCCGTCCTTCTCCTTATTTGCCCTTGGCATACTCCGCGTTGTATTCCGAAATGATCTGGGCCCCACCTTGGTCCTGCCACTTCTTGATGACGTCCTGGAAGCCCTTCTCATCGATCTTGCCCAGAATGAACTGATACGTGCCGTCCTTGATGATATCCTGCAGCCGGTTGCCCTTCTCGATCGCCGTCTTAGAAGCAAGCGGAGCGGCCGGATCGGCAATGGCGAACTTCTCGGCGGCCTTGACCAGCGTATTAGCCTTCTCCATCACCGGGAGCGTATAGAACGAGGGGGTGATGTTCGTGGTGTCAGCCAGCGCCATTCCCAGGTACGGGGTGGCTTCCTTTTCGAGCTTTTTGACGTCGCTGTCCGGAACCACCTTCCCGTCCTTCTTCGTATAATGCTTGCCTTCGATTCCGTACTTGAGAAGGTCGGCCACCTCCGGGTCAAAGAACTTGTCGAACACCGCCAGCAGCTTCTTCAGGTCGGCCTCGGTTTTCACCGACGATTTCGGGAACAGCATCAGCGAGCCGTAACCCGGCAGCGACCAAAGCCCCGGCTTCCCATCCGGGCCGTTGATGGTATTCGTGACGTCAAATTGGGCCCCCGGCACGTTCTTCACCGTCTTCTCCTGCATGGTCTTGACGTCCGGCATGTTGCCGATGTAGACCCCGGCCTTGCCCGTGTACATCAGGTTCTGCTGGTCCGCCTTGCTCGTGACCGGGAAGTCCTTATTGATCAGCCCTTCGCTGTAGAGCTTCTTGAGGAATTTCATCGTGTCCAGGTACCCTTTGGTCATGAAGTCGGGAACGAGCTTGCCGTTCTCCACGCCCCAGTTGTTCGGGGTTCCGAACCAGGAGCTCAGCGCCTTGAAGGAACCGTAGACGAGATCGTTCCTGTCGGCGAGCCCGATGGTGTTTCCGCCTCCGCCCAGATCCGCCTCCTTGAATTTCTTCAGCATGGTATAGAGGTCGTCGGTTGTCTTCGGCTCGGCGATGCCGAGCTTATCTGCCCAATCCTTCCGGTAAATCACCCCGGAGCGGGCCAAATCCCTCTCCTGGTAGAGCGAGTAGATTTTGCCGTTGATCTTGGTATTGTTGAGCGTGTTCCCGTTCAGCTTGCTCAAATTTTTGTAATCCTTCAAATACGGGCCGACTTCCCAGAATTGGCCGCTTTCGATAGCACTGCGCACAAGCGCCACGGAAGCGGCGTTCTTCAGCCACGCCACCTGCGGAAGCGATCCGGTGGCGAGCGCCGCCTGGAACTTCTCGTCGTAGTTGCCGTCCGGCACCCATTGAACGGTGAATTTCGCATTGGTTTTCTCTTCCAGAGCTTTAAGCACTTCGTCGGAAGGCACCTCGGGCGTATGAAGATCGGCCATCATGGTGATCTTGAGGGGCGCATTATCCGATGGATTGGGGCTTGTGCCCGATCCGGAGGCGCCGCCTGTTTCCTTGCTCCCGCAGCCTGCCAAGGCCGAAGCGGCCAAGACGATGGCACTTGCCGTACTTGTCCATTTAACCAGCCGGTTGGTTGATACCATTGCTCGTTTCCCCCTTTGGGTAATGTGAACCTTACCCTTTGAGCCTACGTCCCGGCGTGGATGACGTAAACAATCATTCCCTCAGCAGAAGGGCAGCAAAGCCCTCCGTTCCGCGGTTTTCTAAGCGATCTGAGGTAATGATTATGCCTGTGATGCCATGAAAAAAGCCGCCGATCCGCGAGATCGGCGGCTTGCTTTATTTAGTGGCTTCCCCGGGCTTGGCCGCATGAGCCTGCGCCAGCTCTTCCATGACCTTGTCTCCGCCAGCCTGGCGCCACAGCTTCACTTGCTCCTCGAAGCCCTTGCGGTCCAGCTGGCCGAGAATGTAATGATACGTGGCATTCGTGATGATGTCCGATAATTCCGTCCCTTTCGCATCATACGTAGGAGAAGAGAGCCCGAGCATCGGATCGCGGATCAGATGCTTTCCATTGTCGTCGGTCAGCCTCTGGGCCAATACGACAAGCGGCTGCTGTCCTTTATCGCTGAGCCGGAGCAAGCCGGGATTGCTGATGTTCTGAATCATCAGGGAGTAGAACGGCAGCACGTTGGCGTTCCGGTCCTCGTTCATGCCTGGTTCGGGAGCGACCTTGCCTTCGATGACCTTGTAATGCTTGTCTTGAATGCCATACCGGAGGAAATTGGTCGGCCCGGGCTCCAGCATCCGGTCATAGACAGCCAGGATGCGCTTGAGCTCGCTCTCCGTCGGGATGGCCCGCTTGGAGAAGAGGAAGATGCCGCTGTAATCCGGAATGGACCAGATGCCGAAGCCTTGGGGCCCTTCGATGCGGTTGACGAGCGCGAGCTCGGCGTTGGGCTGGATGCGCTTCAGCTCGTCCTGCAGCCGGGGAGCGTCATCCATGGCCCCAACCATGACCCCCGATTGGCCCGTCAGGAAACGGTACCGCTGAATCTGCTTGCTCGTCACGGCAAAATCCCGGTTGATCAAGCCCTCGTCGTACAGCTTCTTCATGTAATCCATCGTATCGAGGTAAGCCCCCGTCATGAAATCCGGCTGCGGCCGTCCATTGGACAAGGTCCAGTTGTTGGGGGTCCCGAAGTACGAGGAGAAGGTTTTGAACGCCCCATAGATCAGGTCGTTCCGGTCCGTAAGCCCATAGGTGTCCGCCTTGCCGTTGCCGTCCGGATCGTCCTTCGTAAACCGGCTCAGCAGCGTATACAGCTCGTCCGTCGTCTCGGGAGGGCGGAGCCCAAGCTTATCCATCCAGTCCTTTCGGATGATGAGGCCCTGCCGGGAAGGCCACCTCTCCGAATACAATCCGTAGAGCTTCCCGTCTACCGCCGTCTGCCGGAGCACCTTCGGGTCCAGCTTGCTGAGATTGGGGTAAGCGTCCAGGAACGGGCCGATTTCCCAGAACATTTCGGAGCGAATGGCATTTTTGAGAAGATAATAATCGGATTCGTTGACCCCGGTCACCTTCTTCAGCGTATTCGTCTCCACCGCATTGAGCAGCTTCTCCCGGTAAATGTCGCTCGGCACCCAATCGATCTGCAGCTCCGCTCCGATCATCCGGTTGAAGATATCGAGCATCTCACGAGAAGGCTCGCTTGGTTGATGCAGCGTTACCATCAGGCTGATGGGTAAGGCATCCGTCCGCTCGGGATGGGTTCGTTCTTCCCCGGTGCAGCCGCTCAAAGCCAAGGCAAGAAGCCCGATCGCCACCTTTCCCGCTGCACCCAGAGCCGCTCCTGCCCTCATGCCATCCCCCGCCTCCTTCTCCATTGGCCGTTTGATATTACGCATTATACCTCAAGTTCCGCGTTGCCCCAACCCCTTACTCTTGTTACAATGTAAGCGATATCTCAACGGGAAAGGGGACACGGATGCGTCCTATCAGCTTCTTTACCAAAATGATCGTGTTCGGCTGTATCCTCTGCACACTGCCCGTCCTCTTCCTCGGGTTCATTTCTTACCAGCAATCGGCCAAGGAGTTTCAGAAACAAGTGAACCGGAGCCAGGCCCAGCTGCTCGGCCAGATGAATTCCAAGGTGGAGGAGACCCTGCTGACGATCAACCACGCCCTCAATCAGCTGATCAATTCGAATACGATGGCCAAAGCCTTAAACGAGCCCTACGCTCCGGACCATTTTGAGATGTACAACAGCCTCCGCAAGGAAATCAGCAGCACCCAGTCCTTCTATACGAAGCTCGACGATGTCGTGATCGTCAACTTTCAGAAGAATTGGATGATCAAAAATTCCGGCTATTACCGGTTCGACGAATATCTCCACCATGCCCAGATTTACGGGGAGAGGCTCATGCCCCGGGAGACTACCTGGATGCTGAATCCCACAGTGTGGTTCTACAGCGAAGAGAAAGCCAACGCCATCTCTTGTCCCTACACGATCAGCCTGATCAAGAAGCTCCCCGTGAAGGCGCTGGAGAAGGACGGGCTCGCCTATGCCAACCTGTCGGCGTGCGGAATCGCGGATATTCTCCACTATACCCCGCAGCCGTCGGAAACCGTCATGATCCTGGACGAGCGGGGGCAGCTGCAGTATCATTCCAATCCGGCCCTGATCGGCCACTATGCGGCGGATACGGGCTTCCTTCCCGACATGAGCGTCCTCTCCCATGCCTCGGGACAATTCGAGACAAGCCGGAACGGGGAACGTTATACCGCGACTTATTTGAAAAGCGATTTTAACGGCTGGATTTATGTGTCCGTGATCTCCCTGGACCGCCTGCTGATGGACACTAAGAAAATCGCCAACTATACGATTCTGGTCTGCGTCCTCATCATCCTGGCCTTTGTCGGCGTCACGCTGATCGGATCGAGGCGCATGTATTCTCCCATCGGCCGGTTGATGAACCAGCTCGCCGAAAGGCTTCCGGGCAAGGAGAACGGCAGGAAAGCGAACGAATTCGAAATCATCGGAGACCGCATGCAGGCGCTGTATCAATCCAATTCGGCACTGGAGCATGAGGTGCAGCACCATCTGCAGCAGGCCCGGACCTTCTTCCTGCTCCGCCTTTACCAAGGCTCGGTAAGACGAAGCGACCTGACCGAGAAGCTGGAGCTGTTCGGTCTCGGCGAGAAAGCCGGAAGCTGGACGTACATGGCCGTGCTGACGCTTCAGATCGATTCGCTGGAGAAGACCCATTACGGCAAAGAGGATTCCGATCTGCTGCTCTTTGCGATCAACAATATGATCGAGGAGCTCATTCCTCCGGAAACCCGGTTCCCGCCTATCTTCATCGAGCAGACGCAGGTGACCCTCATCGGAACGGCGGAGCCGGACAAGGAAGCCTTCGCCGACTATTTGTACCGGACGACCGAATCCATTCAGCAAAAGGTGCGCGAGGTGCTGAAACTCGGGATCAGCATCGGCCTCAGTCTTCCGTTCGAGGAGGTACGGGCCGCTTCCATCGCCTACCGGGAAGGACACGAGGCGCTCAAGCAGCGCATTCAGCTCGGCAGCAGCGTCATCATCCAGTATGCGGACGTCAACAGCGGACGCCACCGGCTCGCCATCGACTACCCAAGCGGCTTGGAGAGCGAGCTCGTGGACGCGATTACGCTGGCGGAGGAAGAACCCGCCCTTGTCCTCCTCAGCCGGTTCATGCAGGCGGTTTTCCGGCACGAGCTCACCTTGCAGGAATACCAGGTGTCGGTCAACCGCCTGCTCAACAAGCTGCTCGGAGTCATGCAGGAATCCGGCATTTCCCTGCACCAGCTGGATACCGGCGGCAGCTCGCTCTATGAGGAGCTTAACCGCATTCAGCTCGCCGACGAGATGGAGGCCTGGTTCCGGAAACGCCTGCTGCTTCCCCTTATTGCTATCTTCCGGGAACGCCGGAACTCGCAGTACCGCAACATCTCCGAGCAGGTCATCGACAGGATCGTCAACCATTATGATACGAATTTGACCATCGAGTCGTGTGCGGCGGAGCTTCATTACAACGCCAATTATTTGAGCGGGGTCTTCCGCAAGGAAACCAACCAGACGTTCAGCGAATACCTTCTTTCCTACCGGCTCCACATGGCCAAGAAATGGCTGAAGGAAACGGACATGACCATCAAGGAAATCGCGGAGCGGCTCCAGTACCTCAACTCCCAGAACTTCATCCGTTCCTTCCGCAAACAGGAGGACATGACCCCCGGCCAGTACCGGGAGAAATACGGGAGAGCGGATTAGGCTTCCCTCCGTCCGGGCAAGGAAGCTGGTGTCCGAACTTCCAGCTTCTTCAAAATTTTCGATAGATTCCAGCCGCCCCTCATAGTACAATAGTCCCAGACCGGTAAAAAAGGACCCAGCTGCGGCCCCTTATAAGACTCTTTCACTGGCCGGCTCGGAAAAGAGGGTGGACATGAACTGGAATTTCTTCATCACAGCCTATTTCAACTCCGTCTTCGGAGCCCTTATCGCGCCTATGTATGTCCGTTATCTGCACAAGACCGGCAAATTGGACGACCGCTTCCATAATCTCCTTCTGCTGTTCTTTCTTACGTTTTCCTTCTGGAGCTATCACTTTCTGTTTGCTTTGGGTGTAAACTCCTCCCTCCCACCGTGGAAACACCTCTTTCTGATCCTTCTGGCCGTGACAGAGGCATACGGAACCAAGAAATATATCCGCCGCCTGTTTACCATCCAAACGTTCCACACCGGCCTGTTCCTGCGCAAAGGCAGCTTGGCTGCGGTATATTTCGTTGCCTTTGAAATTCTGTATCACTTGCTTATCTTCGACAGGGAAAGCCAGCTTTCCCTTAATCTTTCCGCTTTTGTGCTGACGATCAGCTTGTCGCTCGGCATCTCCTTCTCCGCCTTGAGGCTTCTTATTCTGCTGAGCCGGGAATCGTCCGAGCCGAGATACCGGAATTGGCTGTACGCGGGGGCTTTCTTTATCGGGGTGGCCCTCACCATCAATCCGCTGCTCATCACCATATCGATGATCGATCCGCAGGCGGCGGACCTTCCCTTGAATTTCAACTTCTCCCTGATCCCCTTCTCCCTTCAGGCGGCCTGCTGGGTGGCTCTGCTGCTCGTTCCCGACACATACGGCGAGAAGGTCCGGCTGCGGGAAATCGAGAAACGCGAAGAAACGGAGCGGTATTATCATTCCCTGTTCCGCCACAACCCGGACGGAGTCCTCGCCTTGAACCGGGAAGGCCTCATTCTTCAAGCCAACACTTCTTCGGCAGGGATGTCGGGATACGAGGAAGCCGAGCTCGTCGGACAGTCCCTCTCCGCGCTTCTCCCGGGCGTCTGCTTAACGCTTCCGGAGGACGTTCACGCGGCGACGCTGCTGCAGGACGACACGTACGAAACCTGGCTGCGGAAAAAATCAGGGACGGCGTTCTCCGTCCGGGTGACGACCATTCCGATCATTATGGATAACAAGGTAGCCGGTGTGTACGCGGTGGTCAAAGACATCGAGGATGCCAAAGCCTACCAGAACCGCATTCACCATCTCGCCTACCACGACGAGCTGACCGGGCTGCCGAACCGCCGTTATTTTATGAATGAATTGGCCGCCCGCGCCGCCGAAGCGCTGACCGGCTTCGCCGTGATCTATGTCGACCTCGACCGGTTCAAAAAGGTCAACGACCTCTTCGGCCACAGCTTCGGCGACCAGCTGATTACGGATGCCGCCTCCAAGCTGCGGCAGCTTCTCCCCAAGAGCAGCATTCTGGCCCGGCTCGGCGGGGACGAGTTCGTCATTCTGGCGGACGGTACGGCGGACAAGATGCTTCTTCAGCCTCTATTAAGGAAGATTGTGGGGTTGTTCGGACAGCCTCTCCTCGTCATGGGGCAGGAGGTTATCTTGTCGGCCAGCCTCGGGGTTGCGTTTTTTCCAAAGGACGGAACGGAGCCCGACGAGCTCATGAAGAAGGCGGACCTCGCCATGTACGAATCCAAGCGGAACGGGGCCCAGCACTTCCATTTCTATGAGAACACGATGAAAGCCGCCGATCTCGCGGACATTTTGCTGGAAAACGACTTGAGAAGGGCCTTGGAGCGCGGGGAAATCGAAGCCTACTACCAGCCGAAGGTCGATCACAGCACCTCCGCGGTAATAGGAGGCGAAGCGCTGCTGCGCTGGCGTCATCCCCGGCTTGGGCTTGTTTCTCCCGCCCGCTTCATTCCGGTAGCCGAGGAGACCGGGGTAATCGTCGAGCTGGAGCGTTGGATAATGGAGGAGGCCTGCCGCCAGAACAAGCGGTGGCAGGAGGAAGGGCTTCCCGCTATTCCGATCTCCGTCAACCTGTCTCCCTCCCATCTGTCGCAAAGCACCATTATTACCACCGTTACGGAAGCTCTGGGCAAAAGCGGGCTCGAGGCCCGCTATCTCGAGCTGGAGGTCACCGAAAGCATGATGATGCATAACGAGGAGCGTTCGATCCTAAGGCTGCATCAGTTCAAACTGCTCGGTCTTTCCATCAGCATGGACGACTTTGGCACGGGCTACAGCTCCTTAAGCTACTTGACCAAGCTGCCGATCGACATCTTGAAGATCGACCAATCCTTCGTTCGCCAGCTGGAGACAGGAAGCCGGGCGATCGTGGAAACGATCATCAGCATGGCCCGGCTGCTGTCGCTTCAGGTTATCGCAGAAGGCGTCGAGACGCTGGAGCAGGCGGAGCTGCTCGCGTCGCTGGGCTGTGTTCAGGTACAGGGCTACTGCTACAGTCCTCCCGTTCCCGCAGCCGAATTCCGGCAGCTTCTGGAGCAGCAAGCGGTACCGCCGTCCGCCGGCTTTCAATCGAGCTGCCTTTAGCTTCCGCCTCCCCTGTCCCCAAGTCTTGTCGGTCCAGCTGTTCACACCGAGGGTTCCCCGCTATAATAAGGTATTGGACGAATTTTTGAGACAAGGGTGAACCGATGAACATAAAAAACCGAATTTGGCGGAATGCGGCCGTCACGATTGTTATGGCTCTGCTGTATTCCGTCCTGTCTTTATTCTTACTAAAGGGACCCGCCCTCGCTTGTTCCCTCGGATTGGCCTTCACCGGGATGGCCGCCGCGTGCCTCGCTTCTTACCGGACAGCCCTCCGGATGCAGACCCGGCTGGCGCATTTAACGGCCATAGCCGAGGGGATGAAGGAAGGAACCCCCACCGATACCCGGCCTATACGTATACAGGATGAATGGGACGAGCTGGTGCTCGCCTTTCATTCGTTGTCGGCGCAATTCCGCGCACGCTCCGGGCAGGAGCATAAGCTTCGACTGGAGGCCGAAGAACAAGCCTGGATCAACCAGCAGGTTTCGGAAATGGCCATTCTGCTTCAGGGATCCGTTAAGGTGGAAGCCGCTTCCGCCATTTTCCTGAATAAACTGGCCGCCGCCGTACAGGCAAGCTATGGCGTCCTCTATGTCCGCAGCGGGCAGGTTCTTCATTTTGCTGCGGGGTATGCCTGCGGGGAGCCGACCCGTTCCTTGGAACCGATCCCCATGGGCAGCGGCCTTGTCGGCCAATGCGCCCTGGAGAAGGAGATTCTGGAACGGCATCATTTGCCCGAGGGATACATCAAAGTATCCTCCGCTCTCGGGGAAGCCTCTCCTGCGAGCCTGACCATCATCCCTGTTCTCTATGAAGAGGAACTGGTGGCGGTATTGGAGCTGGCTTCTTTCCTTCCCTATCCGGATAAAGAACGGCAGCTTATTGACCGGGTCAGCCGCAACCTCGGCGTCCTGCTCCATACGCTGGCCGACGTGGCCCGCATCGATGAGCTGTTAAGAGAGACGCAGAACCAGAAGGAAGAGCTCGAAGCCCAAACCGAAGAGCTGCTGGCCCAGACCGACGAGCTGCATGCCCAGACGGAGGAGCTGCACGCCCAGACAGAGGAGCTGCAGGAGCAAGCCCAAGAACTCGCGTCCTCCAATGGGCGTCTTAAACGTGAGATGGAATTGACCGCCCGTCAAAAAGAAGAGCTTCAGCAGCAGAACGAGGAAGTGCACGCCCAAGCGGAGGAACTCCAGACGCAGGCCGAGGAGCTTCGCGTCTCCATGGAGATGGCGGTCCGGCAGAAGGAAGAGATTGAGCGGCAGGCTTTGGAGCTGAAGACCCAAGCCGATAGTTTGCGCCTTTCCAACGAACAGCTCGCCGCCGAATTCGAACGGACGGCGAAGCAGAAGGAAGAGATCGAGCGGCAGGCTCGGGAGCTGAAGGAGCAGGCGGATGAAATCTTGGCCTCCAATGAGCAGCTGAAGGAGCAAATCGCCCTCACGGAACGCCAGAAAGAAGAAATCGCGGCGCAGGCGGACGAGGTGCTGGCGCAGGCCGAGGAGCTTCAATCCCAGGCGGACGAGCTTCAGGTTCAAACGGAGGAGCTCGCGGACACCAACGAGAATCTGCTCCGCCAGATGGAAATTACCGAGCGGCAGAAGCTCGAAATCAAAGCCCAGGCGGATGAAATCTACCTGGCCGCCCAGCATAAGTCGGAGTTCCTGGCCAATGTTTCGCATGAGCTGAGAACGCCGCTTAACAGCTTGCTTATTCTCTCCCAGATTCTGGCGGAGAATAAGGAGGGGAATCTCCAGGCGAAGCAGCTGGAGTACGTTCATACCATCTTCTCCGCGGGGAAGGATCTGCTTCAGCTTATCGACGAAATTCTGGATTTGGCCAAGCTGGAAACCGGCAAAATGCTCCCTGTCCTGGAACCGACGGAGCTTCACGAGCTGGCCGATTCCCTGTACCGCAGCTTTGAGCACCAGGCGCAGAAGAGAAGCCTGACGTTCGATGTCCGCATGGACCGCACCCTGCCCGAAAGCATCATCACCGACGGCCACCGCCTGCGCCAGGTTCTCCGCAACCTGATCGCGAACGCCCTGAAATTTACGGAGACAGGCTCTGTCTCGCTGGAGATCCTGCGCGGAAACAAGGCAACCCGGCTCCGGCAGCCGGCCGCGGCCGGCGACATTGTCTTCGCGGTCACCGACACCGGGATCGGGATCCCGTCCGACAAGCTGGAAGCGATCTTTGAAGCCTTTCAGCAGGCGGACGGCACGACAAGCCGCAAATACGGAGGAACCGGGCTTGGGCTTACGATCAGCCGGGAGCTGGCCGGTCTGCTCGGGGGACGGATCGAGGTTTACTCCGAGGAAGGCGGCGGGAGCGTCTTCTCCCTCGTTCTCCCCGCCGTCCCCGTGGAAGCCGCCGAGCAGGCCGAAACCGAGTCCTTGTCTATCGCCGCGGCGGCCGAGCATGCATCCAAGGACAAAGCTTCCTTTATGGAATCGTTTATACCGGACATCTCCATTTCCAACCCTAAGCTGCTTCAGTTCTCGGAAATGGAGGACGACCGTGCCGACCTCCAGCCGGAGGATACGGTTCTGCTCATCATAGAAGACGAAAAGGACTTCGCCTCCATCCTTCTTGAACTCGCGCGTCGCCGCGGCTTCAAAGCGATCGTCGCCTTCCAGGGCGACCAGGGCCTCGCTCTGGCCCATGCCTACAAGCCCGACGCCATCCTGCTCGATACCGATCTTCCCGTGCTGGACGGATGGGCCATCATCAGCCGGCTGAAGAGCCGTCCGGAGCTCCGGCATATCCCGGTTCACGTCATTTCCACTGAAGAGACGGATCCCCACACCCTTTCCCTCGGGGCCCTCTCCTTCTGGAAAAAGCCGAGCGATCACGAGGAGCTGGAAGCCGCCTTCCTGCAGATTGAAAGCTATATCCGCCGCCAGACCAAAAACCTGCTCATTGTCGAGGACCATCCGGATCTCCGCAAGAGCCTGGTGGCCTTCATCGCCCATCCCGACGTGCGCATCACCGCCGTCGCCACCGGCCGGGAAGCGCTCGAGCAGCTGACCGTCCAGCATTTTGACTGCATGGTGCTCGATCTTGGCCTGTCGGACCTGCCCGGCTTCGATCTGCTCGAGCAAATCAAAACCAACCGCAAGCTGCAGACCCTGCCCGTGATCATTTATACCGGCAAGGAGCTGAGCAAGCACGACGAGCAGCGTCTGAAGCATTACGCGGAAAGCATCGTCATCAAGAATGTGAGGTCCATGGAAAGGCTCTATGACGAGACCGCCTTGTACCTGCACCGGAGGACGGCGGATTTGCCTCCCGATAAACAGCGCCTGATCGAGAAGCTCCATAACCCGGAATCGGCGTTCGAAGGAAGACGCATTCTGCTTGTCGATGACGACATGCGCAACATCTTTGCCCTGTCGAGTGTGCTCGAAGGGTATAACATGGAAATTCGCTTCGCCCAGAACGGACGAGAAGCGCTGTCCATTCTGGATGAGGAGAAAGAGATCGAGCTCATCTTCATGGACATCATGATGCCCGAAATGGATGGCTACGAAACGATGCGCGAAATCCGCCGCCGCCCGGAATACGAGAATGTCGTGATCATCGCCCTCACCGCACGTGCGATGGAGGAAGACCGGGTCAAGTGCCTTCAGGCCGGCGCCTCCGATTATATTCCTAAGCCGATTAACACCACGCAGCTGGTCACCATGCTGAAGGCATGGCTGATCAAGTAGCCTCAAGAAGGGACGGGAATTCCATGGATTATCCGATCAAAATCCTGCTGGTGGACGACCGGCCCGATGAATACACCTCGATCCAAGCGGTGCTTGCCAACACCCCTTACGAGCTCATAGGCGCCACCTCGGGAATGTCGGCGCTGAAGCTCCTTCTCGAGAATGAAGTGGCCCTGATCATCATGGATGTGCTGATGCCCGACATGAACGGCTTTGAGACGGCACGGCGCATCAAGATGCGCAAGAAGTCACAGGACATCCCGATCATTTTCCTCACGTCCTTGACCTCGGAGCTGGAGGATTACATGATGGCTTATTCCTCGGGGGCCATCGACTACTTGACGAAGCCCTTCCATCCGGAAATTCTGAGAAGCAAGATCGAAGGCTTCGTCCGGCTCTACCGGGCGCGCAAGGAGCTTCAGCTTAAGACGGCGCAGCTGGAGGAGCGCACGCAGGAGCTCGAGGAAGCGAACCGCGTGCTTACGCAAATGAAGGAAACCGCGGAGATCGCTTCCCGAATCAAAACGAGCTTCCTCGCCATGATGAGCCACGAAATCCGGACCCCGCTCAACGGCATTCTGGCCATGTCCGATATGCTGATGGAATCCGAGATGAAGGAAGAGGACCGCGAAACGGCCGAGATCATTCATACGAGCGGGCGCGGTCTGTTGTCGATCATCAATCATATTCTCGATTATTCGAAGCTGGAAGCGGGCAAAATGGAGCTGGACCGGGAGCCGTTCGAGCTCGAGCTGTGCCTGAAGGAAACGGTCGACCTGTTCCGGGCACTGGCGAGGGAACGCGGCATCAGCCTGGAGACATACCTCGATCCGGCCGTTCCGCAAACGGTCATGGGGGACCCGAACAAGCTCCGGCAGGTGCTGAACAATCTGATCGGCAACGCGATCAAATTTACCGAAGCCGGCGGCGTGAAGGTGTATGTCTACCAACGGTACGAAGCCGGCCCGGCCTTCGATCTCGAATTCGTCGTCGAAGATTCCGGGATCGGCATTCCAGAGGATAAGATGGGCTACCTCTTCCAGCCCTTCACGCAGATCAATTCCCCCTCCCATCGATTCGGCGGAACCGGGTTGGGCTTGTCCATCTGCAAAACGCTCGTGGAGCTCATGGGCGGCACCATATCCGCCTCGTCCCACCCGGGAGACGGCACGATGTTCAGCTTTACGATTCCGTCGGCTTATCCGGGCAGCTTCGCACAAAATGTAACACAACGGTAATGAACCGTTAATCCCCCGTTAATGTTCGTCGCCTATACTAATCATGACCCCCCTTTTAAAACATATACTTTGGACCTGCAGCCCGATGCTGCAGGTCCCTTTTTTTGTGCGCCTAAGCGGTCCCCTTTCAAAAATGCTTATATCCCGCTGAAAATATTGTTATATCCATCTTCGGACATGCCTTATATAATGGCATCAAACCCAAACCCGACAAAGGAGCGAGATGTGAATGAGCGCTGAACGTCAAATAAGATGGGGCATTCTAGGGGCCGCCGGCATCGCCAAACGGGCCGTCATTCCCGGCATTCAAGAATCGGAGACGGGCGTTACCGCCGCCTTAGCGAGCCGGGACGCCGAGAAGGCCAAACGGACGGCGGAGGAGCTGAATATCCCCGTGTCTTATGGAAGTTACGAGGAGCTGCTCGCCGACAGCAGCATCGACGCCGTGTATATCCCGCTGCCCAACCACCTTCACAAGGAATGGACGATCCGGGCGGCCGAGGCCGGCAAGCATGTGTTGTGCGAGAAGCCGATGGCCTTGACGGCCAAAGAAGCGGAGGAAATGGCGGAGGCGTGCGCCAAAGCAGGCGTGGTGCTGGCCGAAGCCTTCATGTACCGGTATCACCCGCGCTACACCCGCCTGAAGGAAATCATCCAGGCCGGAGAGATCGGGGAAATCCGCGGCATCCACGGCACCTTCACGTTCAATAACGCAAAGGACGCGAACAACGTGCGTTACAAGCGGTACATGGGCGGAGGCTCGCTGTATGACGTGGGCTGCTACCCGATCAGCGCCGCCAGGCTGATTCTGGGTGAGGAGCCCCAGGCCGCTACCGTTCACGCCCTGCTCTCGCCCGAGCACGATGAGGTGGACATGATGGCCTCCGGGCTGCTGGAGTTCTCGAAGGGCGTCGCGCTGACCTTCGACTGCGGCATGTGGGCGGCTTTCCGCAACACGCTGGAGGTGGTCGGCACCGACGGCCGCATCGAGGTTCCCTCCGCTTTTATCGGACCGGCGAACTTTAAGGTCTTCACGCGCGACGGGGAACGGGAGGAAGAATTCCCGCAGCTCAACCAGTATGCCCTGCAGGCAGACACCATGGCGCGTGCCATCTGGGGAGAGGCCGACCTGCCCTACCCCGCTGAGGATGCCATACGGAACATGAAGGTGCTGGATGCCTGCCTGAAATCGGCCAACGAGCGGGTGCGCATTACCCTGTAAGCCAAGGTCAACGATAGGAACGGCTTCACCAAATCTCCCACTCCAAGGAGGAAACCACTTTGAAAACGATTCAAATCCCCGGCCTGGACCGCGGAGTTTCCCAGTTGATCATGGGATCGGACTATTTCAATCTCCGCAACACGGAGAAGGTTCACGAAATGCTGGATGCCTACTTCGAGGTAGGCGGCAACACCATCGACACCGCCCACATCTACAGCGGCGGAGAAAGCGAGCAGGCCATCGGCCGCTGGATGGCCGAGCGCGGCAACCGCGACCAGGTCGTCATCTTCACGAAAGGCGCCCATCACGATTCCAAAGGCCCGAGGGTGACCCGGGAGGCGATTGACTCCGACCTGGCGGTGAGCCTGGAGCGGCTCCGAACCGATTACATCGATCTCTACGCTCTTCACCGGGACAACCCGGAGGTTCCGGTCGGCCCGATCGTGGAAGCACTCAACCGTCACATCGAGAAGGGCACGATCCGGGCGGTCGGCGGCTCGAACTGGACCACCCGCCGTCTTCAGGAAGCCAACGAGTACGCGGCGGCCCACGGGCTGACCGGATTCTCGTTCAGCTCCCCGAACCTGAGCCTGGCCAAGGCGAACGAGCCGTTCTGGGCCGGCTGCGTGTCGGCCGACGAAGAAACGCTCGACTGGCACGAGGCCAACCGCTTCCCGCTTCTCTCCTGGTCCTCACAGGCAAGAGGATTCTTTACCGGCCGGTTCGGCCCGGAAGACCGCTCGAACGCCGATCTCGTTCGCGTCTTCTACAGCGACGACAACTGGGAGCGCCTGCGCCGCGCCGAGCAGCTCGGCAAGGACAAGGGGCTCAGCACGATCCAGATCGCGCTCGCCTACGTGCTCAATCAGCCGTTCCCGGCCTGCGCCCTCATCGGGCCGCAGAACACGGCAGAGCTGAATTCGAGCGTGGAAGGAGCCCGCGTCACCTTGACGCCGGACGAAATCCGCTGGCTGGATTTGCGCGACCGCGGGTAATCGCGTTCATGGCGGTGCAGACTGTCTGGGCCAGCCGGCTTAGATAAGGCCCCGTACCCGTCCGGTTATCCTCTACTTAAACGGCAATCCCCAACAAACAAAGTCCGCTCCATAAAAGAGGAGCGGACTTGTTATATCCGGGCTGCAGCACGAAACAGGCAGGATTTAACACTGCCACGCCTATCCTCACTGAGCACCAACGACTGGGTGCGGCACATAAGGTTCTTCCACATACGCAATTTCTTCAGGTGCTAGCTTCACAGAAAGAGCACCGGCCGCAACTTCAAGATGAGACGTTTTCGTAGCCCCGACTATCGGCGCTGTGACCGGTTGTTTCTGCAACAACCACGCTAATGCGATTTGAGCGCGGGGAGCGCCATGTTTTTCAGCAAGTTCTGCCACACGATCCACAATCGATTGATCGGCATCTGCCATCACATCGTATTTTCTCTTTTGAACTTGGTCGGTTTCAGAACGATGTGTCGTTTCTCCTCGATCATGCGTGAGTCTCCCTGAAGCAAGCGGGCTATAAGGAATCACGCCGATTCCTTCTTCCCTACAAAGAGGCAACATCTCACGTTCCTCTTCACGGTATATAAGGTTCATGTGGTTCTGCATGGATACAAAGCGAGTCCATCCCTTTTTATCGGCGACATTCAGTGCTTTTAGAAATTGCCACGCAAACATCGCCGAAGCACCAATGTATCTCGCCTTACCAGCCTTCACCACGTCATGCATGGCTTCCATCGTCTCTTCGATCGGCGTGTCGTAATCCCACCGATGAATTTGGTACAAATCGACGTAATCAGTGCCCAGCCTTTTGAGGCTCTTGTCAATCTCACTCATGATCGCTTTCCGGGACAACCCAGCGCCATTTGGCCCTTTGTTCATGCGTCCCCAAACCTTGGTGGCAAGAACGATTTGATCCCGGTTGGCGTAGTCCTTTAGCGCCCGTCCAACAATTTCTTCGCTTGTTCCGTCGGAGTAGACGTTCGCCGTATCAAAAAAGTTGATCCCCAGTTCAAGTGCCTGTTTAATAATCGGGCGGCTCTGTTCTTCGTTGATAACCCATGGGTGCGTCCAACGCTCTGCTACACCAAAACCCATGCAGCCAAGGCAAATTCGAGAAACATCCAAGCCGGTGTTTCCAAGTTTCGTATACTCCATCATCCATTCGCTCCTTATTCTGCTCGTTTAAGTGGTCCGTAAAAATAAGAAGCCGTGGCTCCGCCGTCAATTAGGAAATCAGACCCTGTGATGAAAGCCCCCTGCGGCATCATCAGCAGCTCAGCCACATTGGCAACCTCATCCGCTGTTCCTGGACGACCGGCAGGGCATTTGGCAAACATATTTTTATAGAAATCTCCTCTTGGACCATTGAATTCGTCTAAGGCCAATGGCGTTACGATAATCCCTGGAGAAATGGAATTGAGACGGGCGTCTCTTTCCCCCCAACGTATTGATTCATACATAACGCGCTTCACATTGCACCGTTTCGCCATTTGATAAGCGTGCAGCGTATCCTTGATATTTTCTGGACGAAGGACTTCCAAACTAAGGAGATCTTCCGTTGGTGTCGTTGCCAGCTGTTCATCCATTTCAACTCCCAATGGAGGCATTCGGTGTCCAGATTGACTGGAAATGGTCACACCAACCCCCCCAGGAGCTATGACCTTACCTACTTCCTCCAGCAATACTGCGGTTCCGTATAAATCCACTTTCAAAATCATTTCAATAGGTGCCTGACTAGGTGACACGCCCGCTGCATTGATAAGAGCAGTGATTTCACCATACTTCTGTCCTTCTGCAATCAAATTTATAATAGATTCTCTGGATGAAATGTCCGTTTCGACAGGCTCCACATCAAATCCGGCTTCTTTCATAATTTTTGCAATAGCCTCGCTATTATCTAGGTTCTTGTCACCAACCATAATTTTCTTACCGAAACCAATTCTTCTAGCTATCGCCATGCCAATCTGTCCAGCACCGGTCCAAAGGATCACTTCTTTCATTGCCTGTCCCCCTTGCCAAATTCGCCGTGCCAATCCATTCTTATCGTTCTTGACGCGTCGGACGAATGATCATCTCATTAATCGCGACGTCAGCCGGTTCTTCCATAGCAAACGCAATCGCACGAGCGATGCTATCGGCTCCGATAGCCATTTCATACAGTTTTTCGATCACCGGCACTAAATCAGGATCGGTAACGCCTTCGATCAATTCGCTCGTAACGGCTCCTGGCGAGATGATGGTTGAGCGGATGTTGTTAATAAGCTCTTCTTTGCGCAATCCTTCCGATATGGCACGTACGGCGTGCTTCGTTGACGCATACACGGTGCTTCCAGCGCCGACAACGTGTCCTGCAACAGAGGAAACGTTAATGATGTGCCCTTCTTTTCGTTCCCTCATGGAAGGCAGCACAGCCGCGATGCCATACAGAACACCTTTGATGTTGACGTCAATCATTTTGTTCCAATCATCAATTTCTTTCTTATAAAGAAACGAATGAGGCATGACTCCGGCATTGTTAACCAAAACATCGATTTTCCCAAAAGACTTAAGAGTAAATTCGGCTAGCTCTTCCATTTGTTCGTTCGACGTCACGTCAGTCACTTTATAAATGGCTTGACCACCGCCGTTTTGAATTTCTTCCTGCAGTTGCTTTAATCGATCTTCACGCCGGGCTGCCAGGACCAATATGGCGCCTTTTGAAGCAAGTTCTTTGGCAGTAGCTTCTCCGATCCCGCTTGATGCACCTGTAATTATGACAACTTTGCCTTGGATATCGGACATATAAGGTAACAGATCCTTTCTTGATGTGTTTTATTCTTTTGCCGCGATAATTGGCTGATATGGCCTTGGCTATTTAATCAGGTTATTTTAACCAACGTCTTTCCCGACTTATTCGGCAAAAGAATAAAAGACATTGATCAATTACTGTACTCATGTCTATAATTATAAAGCAATCCAGAAAGTAGGCAATGGTTAGATTCGCTTAATTCGTCAATTACTGAACAAATGCTTGATAGCTGTTTACTATTTTTTGAAAGCCAGGGTGACTACTTTAATGTCTAAAGTGGATAGAAGAATACAGAAAACTCAAGAAGCGTTAAAGAAAGCCATTATAGAACTAATGTCTGAAAAAGAATTCGATGATATTACGATACAAGATATTTCCGACAGAGCTAATGTGAGTAGAGGAACCATCTATCTTCATTATCAGGATAAATTCGATCTATTGGACAGATTAATTGCTGAGCATATTAAGGAAATGCGGGATATTTGTGAATCGACATCGGACATGGAATATAAAGATGCGAATCTTCCTTGGTTCGAATATCTTGAAAAAAATCATTTATTCTTTTCAACCATGCTAAAGAGTAAAGGGGCACCTTCTTTTCGCAGTCAGTTCCTGGAATTTCTAATCGAGGAGTTCCAAGATGAAGTCAATGTAAAAGGAGGAAAAAATCGCGGATTAAACGCAGATGTTATTCTTCAATTTATTGTGACGTCCTATGTAGGCATGGTGGAATGGTGGATAGCGAATGGAATGCCTTATTCCCCTCATGTTATGGCAGAGCAAGTGGGGATTTTGTTAGAGAGGAATTTATAAAGAAGCTGCCGATCATTTTGATATTATCCCCTTTAAGTAGACAGTGTGGAAAAAGCACACTATGGTTTACTTGGAGGGGATTTTTCTTGGGCGAAATTCGGAAGACGTATGACATAGAATTCAAACGGCGAGCAGTGGAAATGTTCGTTGTAGAGGGTATGGGCTACAAAACCGTAGCAAAGGCTTTGAGCATCAACGACAAAATGGTTCGAAGATGGGTATCGCATTATGAACGAGAAGGACTCGAGGGGCTTAAGGAAAAAAGAGGCACATCAAGTACAGGGAGACCCAAGAAACCGGCAACGGTGGAAGAAGAACTATTGCAGCTCCGAGCGGAGAATGCGTTGCTAAAAAAGCTTATCGAACTGCAAAGGGGGGAAGAGAAGAACAACGTCAAACGTACCAAGCCATTGAGGAACTAGCTCCGTCCTATCCGATCACGCTGCTTTGCCGGCTGGCAGGCGTAGCCCGAAGCAGTTACTACAAGTGGGCAGCGCGCAAGCAACACCCTACAGCCAAACAGATCCAGGACGACGAGCTGAAGGCGAAGATCATGGAATGCCACACGCATGTAAAGGGGATCTACGGGTATCCCCGTGTTCGCACATGGCTGAAGAAGACCTATAATCTCCAAGTCAATCACAAGCGAGTTTACCGGCTCATGAGGGAACTCGGCATCCGATCACGGATTAGGCGCAAGAAGCCCTACTTCGGCTCCCGGGAAGCCACCGTTGTGTCTAAGAACGTGCTTAACCGGAAGTTCAGCGCAGCAGCCCCGAACCAAAAGTGGGCAACCGATGTTACCTATCTGCCGATCGGTTCCCGATTCCTATACCTATCGGTTATTTTTGATCTCTATAACAACGAAGTGGTGTCCTACCAAATCGGCCGCCACAACAACTTAAAGCTTGTACTGGATACCGTCGAAGCAGCTGTACACAAGCGCAATGTGAAGAAGCTTTTGCTTCACAGCGATCAAGGGTTTCAATACACCCACAAGCATTACCATACGCTGTTGAAGCGCAAGAAGATAAAGCCAAGTATGTCGCGCAAGGGCAACTGTTGGGACAATGCCTGCATTGAAAGCTTCTTCGGGCACCTCAAGTCGGAGTGTGTTCGCCTACAATCCTTTGCATCTGAAGATGAACTAACAGAGGCCATTGGAAGCTATATTCACTTTTACAATAACGAACGTTTTCAACAGAAACTAAACAACCTTAGTCCGGTTGAATACCGGACCAAGGTCGCTTAGTGGCTTGATATTTACTGTCTACTTGACGGGGGTAAGTTCAATTTCCAGCAGCAGCTTTTATATGGGACAAATATTCAACATCAATAGGTTATAGAGAAATAGGCCCGTTAACGGAACAAGCGGCCGATGATGTCGGCCGCTTGTTGTCGTTACGATATCGTGTCGGTTGGGTTAAGTCTGGGAGTTCAGCGTTTTATCTTGTGCCGACAATGATACATTTGATTTTCTTCGAGTCCACATAACGACAGGTATAAGCAAAAGGGCAAGGCCCCCTCCGGCAAGCGACAGAGTGGAATAACTTGAATGAGCGACGACCATACCGGACAGCGCCCCGCCCGATGCGCCGGCCAACGCGATCAGCACATCGATCCTCCCTTGGGTTCTTGCCCGCGTGGCAGGCCCCGTTGCATCTACGATTATCGCCGTGCCGCTAATCAGTCCAAGGTTCCAGCCGAGACCCAGCAGGGCAAGTGCTGCCGTGAGAAGAAGCATGGAATCTCCAGGCGCAGCGGCCGCAACAAGCCCGGCAATCAGCAAAACAGCACCCGATGCGATTGACATTGCTGTCCGACCGATCTTATCGACAAGGAGGCCTGTCACAAGCGAAGGCAAATACATAGCGCCAATATGGATACCGATTACCAATCCTACATCGCCCAGGCTGTGGCCATGATGTTTCATCTGGACCGGCGTCATCGTCATAATGGCAATCATCACGATCTGCGTCAAAATCATGACGGTGGCCCCGACCAGCAAGCCCCGGGTGTTATTTGTCTTAGCCGAGGCTGCTGACGGTTGAGTCGAGAAGGAGTGGACATTAACCGCTTTTGCAACAAGGAGGGGGTCCGGCTTAAGGAAGAGCAATATGACGATGCCGGCCAGTATATAAGCGGCGGCTCCAAGGAGGAACGGTCCGGCCAAGGCCGGGACGCCGATCGATACCGCAAAGCGTCCCATCACCCCGACCAGGTTGGGTCCGGCCACTGCGCCGAAGGTCGTCGAAACCATCGCAATACTGATGGCGGTTGCCCGCTGTCCGGGCTTAGCCAAGTCTGTACCGGCATAGCGTGCCTGCAGGTTGGTCGCGCTGCCGGCTCCATACAGGAGGAGCGAAGCAAAGAGAAGAGGAATGCTTTGAATGACGGCAGACCCTACTACGCCAATAGCGCCCATACCACCTGATAGAAAGCCCGCAGCGAGTCCCAAGCGTCTGCCGTGACGCTGGGAAAAACCGCCGACCAACCAAGCGGCTGCGGCGGAACCAAGCGTGAGCAAGGCGGCCGGAACACCTGCGTAGCTTTCCGATCCCAACATATCCTGCGCAAGAAGCGCACCCACCGTTACTCCCGCGGCAAGACCTGCACCTCCAAAAATTTGGGAAAGAACGACAATGAACAAAGAACGCCTGTACAGTTTTTGCTGCATCTCCTGAGAGTGGACATAATCTTGAAGTGGATTGTCCTCATTCCGAGGTTCCTGCGTCATCGCCTAGAACCACCTCTCTGATTGTTTTGAACCCATTGCCGCTCAGTCGCCTAACCTCGAGGGGAGCTCCTTCAGTTGGCATGGGACGCTGCGTACTGCTTCCACTCATGCACACCTTCTTCCAATCGAGAGGCGTTTATGCCCTTGCTTCTGAGAAGCTCGACCGCTTGAAGCGACAAGAAAC
Organism: Paenibacillus aurantius; assembly: GCF_032268605.1. NCBI lineage: Bacteria > Bacillati > Bacillota > Bacilli > Caryophanales > Paenibacillaceae > Paenibacillus > Paenibacillus aurantius. The sequence continues at coordinate 1,536,792 of NZ_CP130318.1, read as the reverse complement.
AGTAGGGCCCACGGCAGTACGCCACCATTTCCTTGTCGCTGGGCAAAGAGGATAAATGGTGCTCCAGTTCTTCCATTGGTACGGAAATGGCTCCCGGAATATGACCCACTCTGTATTCTTCCTCGGGACGGACGTCCAACAGGACAACCTCCCCTTTGTCCATCCGTTCCATTAGAGCATCAAAGCCGATGGGTTCCACATCCCTGTAATTCTGGAGAATTTCGGTCTTCAGCCGCTGAATCTCGACGAGCTGATCTTCGCTGAACCGGTGCAGGGAGACCATAAAATCCGCCACGGCCGGTTCGGCGATTTCATAAATGACGTAGTTCCCTTTCTTTTGAAATCGAACTAGCCTGGATTCATGCAGGGTTTGCAGGTGCTGTGACACATTGGCGATACTCATTCCCGTCATCTTGGACAGTTGGTCGACCGACTTAGGCCCTTGAGAGAGGATGTCGATCAGTTCCAACCGTTTTGGGCTGGATAGGCACTTCCCGATCCGGGCAAATTCCTGATAAAGCCGGTCCCTCCATTGACGTTGTATGTACATGTAATAACACCTCAACTATTCAATTAATTACTTGAATAGTTTCAATGTAAAGGCTTCTTCTCTTAGAGTCAAGAAATCTTTTTCGGGGAAAATAGACTGCCATTTACTGCCCTTTAGCAACGACAGAAGGAGCAGCTGCCGTGGCGGCAAGCTGCTCCCTGGATCGCTGAACTAACGTTTCTCTTCTTGAGGCGGAAATCGCTCCCTAGGGAGCCAGTAGCTTCCGGATGTCGGCATTGATCGCCTTCACGTCCGGTCCGGAAGGGCGGGCGTCGGTAACCCCATACTTGGCCTTCAGCTTCAGAATCCGGTAGACGGATTCGTCCAGCCTTTCCTCCGAGAGGGTCCCGTCCGCTGCGGCTTTTCGCAGGGCCTGGATGACGGTAGTCTGCTTCTCGAAATCATGCCCGACAAGGACAATGTCCCCTCCGGCCAGAATGGCTTGAACCGCCGCCTGCCCGATGGAATAGTTTTTGACGACCGCCCCCATCGTCATGTCATCCGTAAAGACCACTCCGCCGAAGCCGAGCTGCTTGCGGAGAACGTCGGTGATGACCGCCTTCGAGAACGAGGCGGGATGCTTGCTATCCAGCTTCGGAAGAAGCAGGTGGGCCACCATTACGGCGTCGGCCCCGTTCTTGACCGCCTCGGCAAAGGGCACGAGCTCCAGCTTCTTCAGCCGGTCCATGTCATACGGGACGACGGGAAGGCCGATGTGCGAATCCACCGACGTATCGCCGTGGCCGGGGAAGTGCTTCACCACGGACAGAATCCCTTCGCTCTGCAGCCCTTTCATCTCCGCCACGCCGAGCCGGGATACCCGTTCGGCACTGCTTCCGAAGGATCGGTCGCCGATGACCGGGTTATCCGGGTTGCTGTTCACATCGAGCACGGGGGCGAAGTCGGTATTAAGCCCGAAGCCGGCCAACTCCCGGCCGATCAGCTTCCCGACCTGGCGGGTGAGGTCACTGCTGTTCTTCTTCCCGAGGCTCCCCATGCTCGGAAATTTCTCGAATTCGTCCGGAAGCCGCGTCACCCGGCCTCCCTCCTCATCTACGCTCATCCACAACGGGATGGAGCTCGAGGCCCGGTTTGTATCCTTCAGGGACGTAAACAGGCGAAGAGCCTGGTCCGTGCCGGTCAGGTTGACCTTGAAGAAGATGAAGCCGCCCACCTTATAGGTGCGGATGAGCTCCTTCGTCTGCGCATTGGTCTCCCTCCCGTCCATGCCAACCAGCACGAGCTGGCCGACCTTCTCCTCCCGCGTCATGGCCCGGAGCTTCTCCCGGATGGCATCAGGCGGCGGAGTCGGCGAAACGGCAGCCGCTGTCGGGGTCGGCCCCGCAGGCGGCGTCGAGGCCGCGGACGGGGTGCTCGTGACGGAGGCGGTGGTCCCGGGCGATGATACGGGAGGCGGAGACGCCGAAGCCGCTCCGGCCCCCTGCCCTCCTCCTTTCGGCCCGCAGCCTCCGGCCGCAAGAAGGCCGGCCAGAAGAACGCAGCCGGCGGCCCTTCTCCAGGCTCTGGCTGCGTTCCTTTTGTAAGTATGATTCGTGGGATTAAGCTTGGTCATGGTATTCCTCCTATCGGCCACCGGACTGCCTTAGTGGGAAGAGGAAGTGGACTCTGCCGAGGAAAGCGCCTGCTGGACCCGGGTTACTCCCTGGGACATGGCATGCCCGCCTCCGACCGCAGCCGCCACCGCCACGGTTTCCATAATCTCCTCGGAGCTGGCTCCTTCCTGGAGCGCTTCGTTCACATGCACAAGCGTGCAGACTTCATTGTTGGCGAACAGGCTGATGCCCAGGGCGATCAGCTGCTTGGTTTTGGCGTCGACGGCCCCTTCCGCGAAGCATTCCCCGGTAAACCGGTTGTAGGCTTCGACCATTCCCGGAGCATGCTCCTGCAGATGGCCTACTCCTATTTTGTACGCCCCTACCTTCTCTTCCGTGAGGTTGTTCGGCATAATCGGTGACACTCTCCTTAACGTTAGTCTACCTTAAAGAGTTCCACCTTTCCTGCAAAATATTCCCTCCCTACTCCTCCCGAAGCCGTAGAAGCAGCCCGTGCAGAATCCGGGCGATGCCGTAGAGACCCAAATAAGCCCCGGCCAGCAGGAAAAGCTCATTCTCGAATACCTTATGTACGTTGGTCATAAAAACGGTTCCATCCCGGCGGATTTCGTAGACCGCCTGAGCCGCGATGATGCCGAAAACCACGGCGGCGACCCAAGCCAGGGCGTCGGACAGCCAGCGGTACCTCCCCGCTATCCACTCCGCGGCAAGCAGCAGAACCGGCCCGAGCACGACTCCCACGGCAAGCAATAGGCTCATTCCCTTCCCTCCCTTTCGAGCGATTGGCCATGCCAATCTATGGTTATAGATTAACCCATTTTCGTTCTTTCCTAATCTTCCCGGCTCCGTTCGTCTTATGAATCCGACTCCCAAGGAAGGGCAATCGCGATAACCACCGCCTCTGCCCATCAAAAAAACCGTCCCCCGTTCAACGACGGGCGGGACGGCTCAAGCCTTACTAACTGTATGCGGGGGGCGTGGGATGAGGAAGCTCATTCAACGGTTAGACACCAGGAAAGCCTCCCTCCTGACCTCTCCCGACCACCCGTTCAGCCATCGAAGGTCCCGTAACGAAGGGAAGGGCACACGCCCTCCCCCCTTACATCTCCCGGTACCCCGTATTCGCCTTCACCAGAATTTCATCGAATTTGGCGCTGGAGGACGGACGGCTGGAGAGCAGGGTTCCGACGATGGCCCCGAGGAAGCCGAGCGGAATGGAAATGATGCCCGGGTTCGTCAGCGTAATGAGCGGATCCCCCGTGAAAATCGCCTTGCCCGCCGGGCTCCAGACGCTCGGGCTTACGGCCACCAGCACGATGGCGCTGATCAGCCCCGTCAGCATCCCGGTCACGGCTCCGGCGGTATTGAAGCGGCGCCAGAAGATCGTGAAGAGAATGACCGGCAGATTCGCGCTGGCCGCCACCGCGAACGCGAGGGAAACGAGGAACGCCACGTTCAGCTTCTGGGCGGCGAGCGCCAGAAGGATCGAGATGACGGAGACCGCTACGGATGCCCAGCGGGCGGCGGTCATCTGCTCCTTCTCCGTTGCGTTCCCGCGGCGGACGATGTGCGTGTAGAAATCATGGGCGAACGCCGAAGCCGCGGAGAGCACGAGGCCGGTCACCACCGCTAGAATGGTGGCGAAGGCGACGGCCGAGATGAACGCGAAGAGGAAGTCGCCGCCAAGCGCCTTGGCGAGCAGCGGAGCCGCCATGTTGCCGCCCGGATCGGCCGCGGTGATCTCCTTCGCGCCGACGAACTGAGCCGCCCCGAAGCCGAGGAATACCGTCATGACGTAGAAGATACCGATCAGCCAGGTCGCATAGACGACGGAGCTGCGGGCGGTCGGGGCGTCCTTGACGGTGAAGAACCGCGTCAGAATGTGCGGCAGTCCGGCCGTGCCCAGCACCAGTGCCAAGTTAAGCGACAAGGTGTCGAGCGGCACCTTGTATTTGTTGCCGGGGTTCAAATATTTTTCTCCGAGCGGGGTAGCCGTCTGGAGCGACTGGAACATCTCGGTCACGGAAAAATGAAACTTCGCAAACACGATCAGCGAGATGATAAACGTTCCTCCCATAAGGAGCACGGCCTTGGTGATCTGCACCCAGGAGGTGGCGGTCATTCCCCCGAAGACGACGTAGAGGGTCATCAGAACCCCGACGATCGTCACGGATGTCAGGTAGTCAAGACCGAGCAGCAGCTTGATCAGCGAGCCCGCCCCCACCAGCTGGGCGATCATGTAGAAAATCGAGATGGTAACCGTGTTCAGGGCGGCGACTCCCCGCACCTTTTTGTCGTCGAAACGGGCGGCGATCATATCCGCCATTGTGTATTTGCCCAGGTTCCTGAGCGGCTCCGCCACCAGATAGAGCACCACCAGATAAGCCACGAGAAACCCTATGCTGTAGAAGAAACCGTCAAACCCCGAAAGGGCGATCGTCCCCGCAATGCCCAAGAAGGAGGCGGCGGACATGTAATCCCCGGCGATGGCAAGCCCGTTCTGGTAGCCCTTCAGCCCACCCCCGGCGGTATAGAAGTCGGAGGTGGAATTTGTTTTTTTGGCGGCAAAATAGGTAATAACGATAGTCAGCAGAACAATGGCCAGAAAGAGCAGAAAGGCGGTCGTGTTAATGGATCCCATAGGTTACCTCCCCATTCCGCGCCGGACGTCCTGCACCATCCGGTCGAATTCGGCCGCTTTCCTCGAATAAAGCACGCACAAGGCCCACGTCATCAGAAATTGGGCGAAGGCAAACACCCATGCCCACGAGACGGGACCGAAGGCCGGCTTGTTGAGAACGGTGGTGTACGAGGTGAGGATCGGCAGCGTGAAATAGAAGGCGAAGAAGAACAGCGTCCACGGCAGGATAAATCTTTTCTTGCTGCTCATCAGCTTCCGGAAGGGAGCCGACCGGGCAACCTCGGTGAAGTCAATTCCTTTTTGAGCCATGGCATACGACCTCCAGCAGTGGAATGGACGGCGGACAAGCTTCGTAAGCGCTTCCACCATCACCCTCATTATAATTCCCGTTCACCAAATCGTCAAAACTACCATTTATTCTTCCTGCCTCCAGGTCCGAAAGAATTCCGGGTGGCTTCCCCTCCTTCTGAACGGACCCTTATGCCGAGAGCCTTCGAGGGATTTCCTTTCCTAAACACACCAAAAAACCGGCCCCCCTTCGTAAAGGGAAGCCGGTATCGGTAAGCCGCGGGCTTTAGGATCTTGAACCCATACGGCGATGAATGAGGAAGACATAGACGAGCACCGAGCCGATATCCGCGGCGGCTATGACCAGTCCCATCGGCAGCGCCGTCCCGCTCCCTCCGAGCCCCACCAGCGGAGCGACCAGCGCTCCGAACAGCAGGGACATCAGTCCGAGCAGGGCCGAGGCACTCCCCGCGGTACGGCCATGATTCTGCATGGCCAGCGAGAAGCCGGCTGTCGATACGATCCCCACGCAGGAGACGACGAGAAACAACGGAGGCAGAATCCAGGGCAGCGGGGCTTTCCAGGCCAGAACGATAAGCAGGCTGACTCCCCCTAGGGCTGCAAGGAGCAGCCCGGCGATCAGCAGGCGCTTCTCTCCCACCTTGGCCGCCAGACGGCCGGTGACCTGTCCCGCCAGAATGATGCCCGCCCCGTTCATGGCGAACAGAAGGCTGAAGCCTTGGGCGGAGACCCCGTAGATCTCCTGAATGACGAAGGGAGATCCGGAAATATAGGCGAACATGGCCGCCGTCACGAGCCCTTGGGCGAGCGCGTAGCCCATGAACACCCGGTCCTTCACGAGGGTGCCGAAGGTGCGCAGCGTGTTGCCGAGTCCGGCCTCCGAGCGAAGCCCGGCCGGCAGGGTTTCGGGCAGGCCCAGCAGCACGCCGGCCAGCATCAAGAGGGAGATGACAGAGAGAACGACGAACAGGCCCTGCCACGGAATCAGCTTCAGCAACTGGCCCCCGGCAATAGGCGCCAGAATTGGCGCGGCTCCGTTCACCAGCATGAGGAGCGAGAAGAACTTTGTCAGCTCCGGGCCTTCATACAGGTCGCGGACGACCGCCCGCGAGATGACGATCCCCGCGGCGCCGGCGAAGCCCTGCAGGAAACGGAGCACGATCAGCAGGCCGACCGACGGGCTCAGGGCACAGAGGAGCGACGCGGCGGCATAGACGACGAGGCCTGTGATAAGGGGCCCCTTTCGGCCGCGGACATCGCTGATCGACCCGGCGAAGAGCTGCCCCACCGACAGGCCGAGCAGGCAGGCGGTCAAGGTCAGCTGGATGATCGAGGTTCCGGCATGAAGTTCTTGTTCGAGTGCCGGCAGAGCGGGCAGGTACAGGTCGAGCGACAGGGGACCGAACGCCGACAGCGAGCCGAGCAGGATCGCCATCCAAGTACGGCGTGAGCGGGCACGCTCTCTGTCGTCGGGTAGAGGTAGGGATTGGGAAGCCGACATGGTGTAGGTTCAAACCTTTCTGAAGAGCATGGCTCCTTAAGTTAGTCATTTTACGTTTCACAGCATACCTCAAAAAACGCCCGAACGGAAGGCCTTCTCCTTCTGTCGGGCGCAAGCGGGATGCTGTTTCTTTTTCCGGTTAGGGTGCCAGCCACCGTTCCTTATTCTGATCGGCCATCTCTTCCATTATGCCGGTGATTCCATACGTTAGCTTCCAATCCGGATAATGGGCTTTAAATTTAGATAAATCCGTTACATACCACATGTGATCTCCTTGCCGGCTGGAATCGGAATATTGATAAGCCATGGGGTTACCCGAAATCTTCTCCGCCAGCTGAATGGCTTCCAGCAGGGAGACGTTGGATTCTCTTCCCCCTCCTAAATTATAGACTTCTCCCCCGCGTCTCGGGCTGCTGTAGAAAGCGTGGAACGCCCTTACCACGTCACGGGAATGAATGACGTCCCTCACCTGCTTTCCTTTATAGCCATAGATGGTATAGGGGGTTCCGGTAACCGCGCATTTCATTAGATAATTGACAAATCCATGGAGCTCCACGCCGGCTTGACGAAACCCGGTCAGCACGCCTCCCCGGAAACAAACCGTTTTGAAATTAAAATACTTCCCATATTCCTGTACCAGCAAATCCGCAGAAAGCTTGGATGCGCCGAATAACGAATGCATGCATCCATCCACACTCAGGTGTTCCGGAATACCCATTTGATAGGGATGGGCGGGATCGATTTCCCAACGGAGCTTCTGTTCTACAAGAGGCAGCCGGTTGGGATTATCCCCGTATACCTTATTAGTCGAGGTGAAGACAAAGACCGCTTCCGGACAATGCTGCCTCATGGCCTCCAGTAAATGAAGGGTTCCCTTCGCATTCACATCGAAATCGACGACCGGATCCCGCGCCGCCCAATCGTGGGAAGGCTGAGCCGCCGTATGAATGATTAAGTCAATCGCGGAACCGTACTTCTGAAAGATTTGGTCCACCGCTTCCTTATCCCGAATGTCGGAAGAATAGTGAACATAGCTCTTCCCTAACAAGGACTCCAAACGCCGCCGGTTCCATAGGGTAGATCCTGAATCCCCGAAAAAGGTCTTCCTCATATCATTATCTATTCCGACAACGGTAAATCCGAGTCCCGCGAAATACTCCACCGCTTCGGAGCCGATTAAACCCGAGGCGCCGGTAATCAAGGCCACTGCCAATGGAACCCCTCCTTTATGTCCTTAGTTTATGTGGGACATAGGGTTGGGGTAACGCAGGCACTTACCCTAATCAGCCGTCTACGGGTGAAGTGCCGTGTCCAAAGTTCGGGTGGACCATAACCTAAACTAACCATGCTTGAAAATAGGGAAACGTAAAGGAGGTCTCCGGATTGAGTACCGAGGTCAGCATTATCATGAATTCCTACAACAAATATCCGATGAATCTATTCAGCTTAATGGCCCTTAAATACCAAACCTTCGATCCTTCCAAGATGGAGGTTATTTTTGTGGATGACGCTTCGTCTGACCGCACCCCTAAGCTTAGCCGTTTCCAAGCTCCCTTTCCTTTCCGTTACATTCGCTCCGATAAGAATTTGGGCCGATCGGCTGCCAAAAATGTCGGCATTGCCGCCGCTTCCGGAAAAATCATCATTATGCTGGATGCCGAAATGCTGGTTCACCGCCGTTATGTGGAAAGGCATTACCGCTACCATTCCCAAGAAGACAATCTTGTAGTAACCGGATGCATGGGCCACAACGGAATGTTCTCCGTCCTTCACCCGGCCTTTAACAAAAAGCAGTTTAAACATTTCTACTCCCTTATCCGCAAACGCCCTCTTCTTCGCAAAAAATGGAGATTGACCTCTTGGAGCAGAAGGAGAAACATCCGGAAGCTGACGGCTCGAATCCAAAAGAGGAGCCGGCCTGTCCGGCTTCTGAAAGAAGAGGCCATTAAGAACAGGAAATTTCATCGCTATACCTTTACCGACCCGCTCCGGCCGGAGGTCCTGCGCAAGTTCGGCAGCCGGTACGAAGGGTATCATCTGCCTTGGTATTGTGTGGTGACCCACAGTCTTTCTTTCCGGAGAAGTCTGTATGAGGAGGTCGGCCCTTTCTATGAAGGGTTCGAGGGCTGGGGATTCGAGGATTGGGAATTCGGCTACCGGTTATACAAGCATGGGGCTAAGTTCCTCGATGACGGCCGCACTCCTATTTATCATCAGGAGCATCCCACTCAACCCTACGCCTCCATTAAGAGCGACAACTACAAAAATTACCGAAAATTTTACCAGCGGCACCGTGACTTTGAAGTGGGCCTTCATACTTTGCTTCTGCTCGGCATCAGGGATTTCGTTTCCATAAACGATCTCGTCTCCGAGTACAAAGAAATGACTTCCGATTCGACGGAGAAGTACCAGGCGTTTCTAAATTCGAGTATGACTTTGTTTGAGAAGATAGCCGACCGTTTGGTAAACGAACAGCCGGTCAAGAATCTGGGCGATGTCCTCTTCGAAGATCAGCCGGGAGCCTATGAGGCTTTCCAAAATGAGCTTTCCCTGCTGAGAGAAGAAGGCCGATTTCCCGGTCTGGTTAAGTCTTTCCAGAAATTATTGGAGAGGTAGGTGATTAGAGAATGACCTTCGACGTCAGCATTATCATCCCGACTTACAACAAAAAAACGGAGGTTAGGTTAACCCTGCATTCTCTCGAGAAGCAAACCTTCGACCTTTCCAGAATGGAGGTTATTCTGGTCGATGACGGGTCAACCGATGGAACGTTAGAGAGTCTGCAAGGCTATTACCCTGCCTATTTTTTGCAGTGTCTCCGCAGCGACTCCAATACCGGACGCTCCGCCTCCCGAAACCGGGGAATTCATGCGGCAAGCGCTCCCCTGCTCATCTTCCTGGACGCCGAAATGATTGTGGAGCCGGATTTTGTCGCCAATCATATGAAATATCAGGAGGGAGCCGATAACCTGGTCGTAACGGGTGTGTTTACCGGCTTCCGAGGCCTTTACTCCATTCTTTCCCCTTCTTTCAAGTATAGCCAGTTCAAACACTGCAGACGGATAGTACGGAAATGGCCATCGATTCGGAAGCACTGCACGACCGCCCGTACTTTGAAGCGATATATAAAGCGAAGTGGCCGGCCCAAACAGCTGGTCAGGCTCGCGCATATCGATTCCGGGCAGTATAAAAAATTGTCGTTCGAGAAGTCGTTCTACTACAAAAAGCATGTCCTCGCCCATTTTGGTCCGGAGTTAAAAGGTTTTCATCTGCCTTGGATCGGTTTTCTTACAGGGAACATTTCGGTAAAGAAAGCATTAGTGGAGAAAGCCGGTTATTTCGATGAGAATTTCCAGGGCTATGGCTTTGAGGACTGGGAGCTCGGCTTCCGTCTATTCCAGAACGGCGCCCGCTTCTATGCCGGTGAAGGGATCGTGTGTTACCACCAGGAGCATCCTTTTTCGGAGTCCGCCCGCAAGGCCCAGCTTACCGGAAATTTATTGAAATTTTATGAGAAGCACCATGACCTAGGAATCGCCCTGATCGCCCTTCATCAAATGGGAAAAATAAATTATTTTGAGATCAACCGGACGATACAGGAATATTACCATTTGAAAGACCGGTTCCCGGATTCCTTCCGCTTATTCAGGGACCGTTTTGTCCGGGCTCTCCATACCCTGCTTATTAAAAGAGCCCGGGGCCGTAAGGTGACGGGCTCCCTGTTGTTCTCCAACAAAAAAAAACCTAAGCTTCTGGAGAAGCTGAGCGCTGAAAGAAAAGCGTTAAGCCGTACAGGGGACTATAAGCAGCTGGCGGCTGTTTTCGGTATCCTCCTTCGTCTATAGATCAGAATCGGCATGGCCCCGCTTATACGAAAATAAAAAGAAAAAATGGCTTGGAGGAAACTCCGAGCCATTTTTTTGAGTTACATGCCGAACCAAGCAATCTCATTACCTCTTGTTACTTCCCGAGCCCTTCATATACATAACCCCATTGAAGCATTTTCCGGGAATCCAGAACATTTCGGGTATCCAGCAAATAGGGAACCTTCATCGCCGGCCGGGCCGATTCCCAGTCCATCGCCAGGTAACAATCCCAGTGGGTGAGAAGGACGGCGGCGTCCGCGCCTGCCAAGACCTGCTCCGGGCTTTCGCAGTATTCCACGGCGAGATCCGGATTGAGCCTTCTGAACATTTCCATCCCCTGGGGATCATGGACTTTGACCCTGGCCCCCAAGCTCTCCAGCTGCCGGGCCATGACCTGAGCCTGCGTCTGCCGGGCATCATCCGTATTCGGCTTGAACGTAAGGCCGAGAAGGCCGACCGTTTTACCCGGCAGGGATTTCAACCGGGACTGAACCTTGCTTACGCAGTAAAGAAGCATGCGGTCATTGGCTTCCACGGCAGCCGCTGTGATCGATTGCTCGCATCCGTATTTGCGGCTTGTGGCAAGAAGCTCGGCTGTATCCTTCGGAAAGCAGCTTCCGCTCCAGCCGCTGGAAACCTCAAGAAATTTATGTCCGATCCGGCTGTCCAGCCCCATTCCTTTCGCGACGTCCGTGACATCGGCACCCAAGGTTTCACATAAACGCGCCATTTCGTTGATGTAGCTGATCTTGACGGCCAGGAAGGCATTGGAGGCATATTTGATGAGCTCGGCGCTTTTGGTGCCCGATTCGAACCATACTGCGGGAGGACGGGTACCCGGTGCAGGGACCGCTCCTCTCAGCATTTCATACCCTTCCCTATTCAGGACGGGTCCATAAAGCGACCTCATGACCGTCTTGGCCCTGCTGCTATCGGTGCCAATGATGATCCGGTCGGGGTAAAAAACATCCTCCACGGCATACCCTTCCCGTAAAAATTCCGGATTGCTCACGACATCGAAGTCCTTTCCGGATGTCAGCCCTGACGTCTCTTCGATAAGAGAACTTACCAGGTCGGCTGTTCCCACCGGCACGGTTGACTTGTTAACAATTACCGTGTAATGATCCGGATTCAAATGTCTGCCTATGGTCCTGGCCGCTTCCTTGACGTAGCTCAAATCCGCCGTTAAATCGGCTTTGGATGGGGTTCCGACGCAGATGAACACAACCGAGGCACGGCCTACCGCGTCGTAATCGTGAGACGCAAACAAGGTCGTTCCCGCGCATTCATGCAGAAGCTCCTGCAGACCCGGCTCATAAATCGGGCTCGTTCCGGCACGTATGGCCTCTATCTTCCGGGGGTCCAAGTCGATAACGGTGACGGTATGGCCCAGAACAGCGAAAGCGGCGGCGGTGACGCTTCCCACGTAGCCTGCGCCGATACAAACGATGTTCATAGCTCCCCCTGCCTTTTTCCTCGAAGGAGTTGGGAATAAGCCTGGATCGTCCGCTTCAATCCTTCCTCCAAAGGGACAAGAGGGCTCCAGCCAAGCACCTGCCGGGCCTTCGTTATATCGGGACGCCGCTGCATGGGGTCATCTTTAGGCAGGTCCTGATAAACAATACGGCTTTCCGAGCCGCTTACCTGTTTGACTTTCCGGGCAACCTCCAGGATGGTGTATTCTTCCGGATTGCCGATGTTTAGGATTTCACCGTCGGCCTTGGATTCCCTCATCATGAGCATCAGCCCCCTTACCGTGTCATCCACATAGCAGAAGGACCGGGTCTGAGACCCGTCCCCATACACCGTGATATCCTGTCCGGTTAAAGCCTGGGTGACGAAATTGGAAATGACTCTTCCGTCGTCATTGCGAAGCCCTGCCGAATAAGTGTTAAAAATTCTTGCCACCTTGACCGGTACCCCGAACTTCGTAAAGTACTCGTAGCAGTAGGTCTCTCCCAGTCTTTTGGCTTCGTCGTAGCAGGCCCGGGGTCCCCACGTATTGACGTTTCCCCGATAGGTTTCGGATTGGGGATGAACGGCCGGGTCTCCGTAAGCTTCACTGGTACTGGTATACAATAGCTTTGCCTTGTTTCTACGGCACAGCTCCAGCATATGGAAGGTTCCCCTCGTATTCACCTCGATCGTTTCCAGGGGATGGCTTTGGTAGAACTTCGGCGATGCCGGAGACGCCAGATGATAAATTTCATCAGCCCGTTGAAGCTCCGGCAGATCCATAACCATAGGCGAGGCGGCGTCCCCCTGAATAAACAGAAACCGTTCCGATCTTTTTAATTTCTTGATATTGTCTTTTTGTCCGGTAGACAGATTATCCAACCCGATCACAACGCAGCCTTCCTTAAGCAGCTGCACCGCCAAATGATAGCCCAAAAAACCGGCGGCCCCGGTAAGGACGACCTTTCTCATGTTACTCACCCCGCTGTGCATTAAGGAATAGTACCTCCGTCCATTATGATATGGCAAAGGCACAAGAACGACCTGTAGGTCTGTCTAACCGACTCCAAAATGGGCATGCCTGGGCAATTACCTATGGGAAAAACAAAAAAACCGGAACCCCTTGCGGGCCTCCGGCTTCTGACACGTTTAATACTATTCCAAATTGCGGAAGGCGTCGGCTGCCTTCACGTCCCCCTTCAGGCTGCCGTTCTTCTTCATCCAGTCGATGACCGACTGCCAGGAGGCTTCGGTCTGGGAGCCGAATTTGTCCTTGCCGTTGTCCATAAGCGGAAGAAGCACCTGGAGGCTCTTCTTCTCGATCTCGGGATCCAGCTCGAATTCCTTGTTTTGCTTGTCGAGCACGGTCTTTAGGGCTTTGTCCGGATTTTTGGCCGTGTACTCCTGCCCTTTGCGGGCCGCCTGCCAGAAAGCCTTGATGGCATCGCCCTTGGATTTGAGCCCATTCTCGCTCGCCGTGAGCACAAGCTCGTAATAGTCCGGCACCCCGAACTTGGCCGGGTCGAGGGCCACCAGCTTGATGCCCTCTTTCTCGAGGAGCAGCTTCTCATGGTTGATGTAGCCGCCGATAATGGCGTCAACCTTGCCGGTGGTCATGGCCGGGATGAGGTCGTAGCCCACGTCGATGAATTGAACCTTGGACGGGTCTCCCCCGTCCGCCTTCACCATGGTGGTCACTTTATCCTGGTCAATCGGGAAGGACGGGTAGCCGACTTTATGCCCGGCCAGGTCCTTGGCGGACTTGATCCCGCTCTTCTCGCTTGCGAATACCTGATTCAGCGGATGGCGGACGATGGAGGCGACGGAGACGATCGGAATGCCCTCGGCGCGCGACAGCGCCACCTGCATCTGGTAGCTGATGGCAAGATCGGCCTTGTCGGCAGCGAGCAGCTTAAGCGCATCGTTCGTGTCGGCCGGGGTCTGCAGGTTAACCTTCAGTCCGGCTTCCTTGAAGTAGCCCTGCTCCTCCGCCGCAAACAGGAAGCTGTGAACCGCATTCGGATACCAGTCGAGCAGGACCGTCAGCTCCGTCAGCGGCTTATCGGCCGGCTTTCCGGCAGGCGTTCCGGAAGCCGCCGGCTCCTCCTTCTTGGCGCAGGCCGCCAGGCCTAAGGCCAGCACGCCGGCCAGCAGGAGCGAGCCTGCTTTTTGTAAATTTTTTCTCATGGGTAACCCTCCACTTTGTATGGTTTCTATTGTCTTTGCCGTATTCCGCTGATTCTAACGCCGCATACGCTTCGTCAGCCGGGCCTCCAGCGCCCAGGCGAGAAGGAAGAGCAGCAGCCCCATGACGGAGAGCAGGAGAATGGCCGCAAACACCTGCTCCGCCCGCAGCATATTGGACGCCCGCTTGCTGAACATGCCGAGTCCCGCCTCGGCTCCGAGCCACTCCCCGATGGTCGCTCCGACTACGCTGAAGGCGGCGGCCATTTTGAACCCGGTGAAGAAGCCCGGCAGGGCCGAAGGAACCTGCAGCTTCAGGAACAGGTCCCGCTTTCGCGCCCCCATCGTCTTCATCAGATCGCGGAGGTCCGGATCGACCGTCCGCAAGCCGTCCACCGTATTGACGGTGACCGGGAAGAAGGTGAAGAGGATGACGACGGCGATTTTGCTCCAGATCGTGTAGCCGAACCACATCACCATGACGGGCGACAACGCCACGATCGGAATCGTCTGGGAGATGACCACGAGCGGGTAGACGGCCCGCCGGGCCAGCTTGGAGCTGTGAATCCAGGCCGCCACCGTCACTCCGAAGAGGACGGAGAGGGCGAGACCCGCGAGCGCCTCCCGAAGGGTGACCACGGAATGCTTAAGGAGCACGTCCCGCTGGTCCCACAGGGCGGCGAGAACGCCGGAGGGCCGGGGCAGGATGAAGTGCGGGATGCGGAAGACGACGGCCGCCGCCTCCCACGCCAACGCTAGCAGCACGAGGAAGAGCAGGGCCGGTCCGTTGCGCCGGATCATCGGTCTTCGCCTCCTTCGGTGCCCGAGCGGACCGGCTGGCTGCCGGAGCCGACGCCGTCCGGCCCGGTGCCGCGAAGCCGCTGCAGCACCTGCTTCTTAAGCTCGACGAAGGCCGGGTCGAGCGTCGTCTCGTAGGTGCGCGGACGCGGCAGCGGCACCCGCACCTCGTGCAGACGCCGGATCGGCGTCTCCTCGACGAGCAGCACGCGGTCGGACAGGAGCAGCGCCTCCTCGATATCGTGGGTGATGAACAGCACCGTCTGCCGGTGCTTCTCCCACATGGCGAGGAGCCACTCCTGCATCCCGACCCGCGTCATCGCGTCGAGGGCGCTGAACGGCTCGTCGAGCAGAAGCAGCTCGGTGCCGCCCAGCACCGCCCGTAGGAACGCGACGCGCTGCCGCATGCCGCCCGAGAGCTCGTGCGGGAGCCGGCCTTCCGTTCCGGCAAGGCCGAACGCTGGCAGCAGCTCCCGCACACGGCGTTCCGCCTCCCGGCGCGGGACGCCCTTCAGCTCGAGCGCGAGCGCCGCGTTCTGCAGCACGGTGCGCCACGGCAGCAGAGCCGCGTTCTGCGGCATGTAGCCGACGCGGCCGAGCAGGCCGGCAGGCGGTGCCGCAGCGGCACCCGAGCGGGCCGCCTGCCGCCCGGCGGAAGCCTGCGCCGGGGCGGACCCGGTCGCGCCGCCAGCGGCAGGCGGGCCGGCGATGGCCGTGCCCGCGCGGCCGCGGAGCGTGATGCCGCCGCTGTCCGGCTCAAGCAGGCCGGAGAGGAGGCGGAACACGGTGCTCTTGCCCGTGCCGCTTGGGCCGAGCAGCGAGACGAACTCGTTGGCCTCCACCTCGAACGAGAGGTTATCTATCAGCGCCGGTGCCGGGGGAAAGCGGTAGCTTACCCCCTCCACCGACAGAATCGGTTCTTTCATTCGTTACCACATCTCTTTCTTGTAAGCCATGTCCCAGAACCGGTATTCATACCGCGAAGCCGTTACGAAGAGCTCCTCCAACCTCCGGAGCGCCGGTTCAGGCAGCCCCTGGGCCAGCCGATTCATCCGGTCGATAAGCCAGTCCGTGATCTTGCCGAACTCCTCGGAAGCGTAGGTTAGAATCCATTCTCCATAGAGAGGATGATCCAGGGCCCCGGGATAGTCCTTGAACAGGACGCCCACTTCCCGGTAGCTCCACATGCAGGGCAATAAGACCGCCACCAGGTCGGCGAGGGAGCCCTTCTCCGCCACCCCCAGCATATACCCGGTGTAGCCGAGCGTAACCGCCGAAGGCTTCGTGTTCTCGAGCTTCGCCCGTGTTATACCGAAGGAGGAAGCCAGCCGGCGGTGGGCATCCATCTCCCCGTGCAGGGTCGAGTGCACCAGCTCGGCGAACCAGGCCATGTCCGCTTCCTCCTCCGCCTTCACGATCCCGAGGGCAAAAAGCTTCGCATAGTCCAGCAGATACACATAATCCTGGCACAGGTAGAAGGCGAACCGGTCCGGAGCCAGGGTCCCTTCTCTTAGTTCATACAGGAAGGCATGGTGATGGCTTTCCTGCCAGATGGGCCGGGCTGCGGCGTACAGCCTGTCCGTAAAGTTCTCCATTCGCGGTTCCCCCTGACGTATAGTAATGAACAGCCGAAAGGCGAGGTTCACATGCAGGCCAATGCAAAAAAGGCCCGCGGATAATCGCAGACCACAAGGCATGTGCAGGCACACGTCGAATTCTCTACGCTGGCATTATCCAGTTCAGATTAACGGTCAGCGACACCCGGTCGCACTCTCAGCCTGACTTCATCAAGCCCCCGCATTCCCTATTCATTTGATATCACCATACACCAATCTCCCCCTGGTACGCAAGGAGATTTTGCATCCCGTCCGGTTCACCGGGGGTAGCCGACTGCGTCCTCCCGCTTATTTCCTTCTGCGAAAAGGGCTAAAGAATTGCCGTTTTTGTTGATTTGGCGGCGGTTCTGTGTCAAGATATTCGATAGACCTTTCATTTACAGACGGAACAGGAGAACTGACTACATGGCCAAGCGTTTTTTTCGGCTGCTGACCGAGCTGTCCTCACGCAAATCGGTTTCCCAATTGACCGGGGTCTTCGCCAAATCCGGAGCCAGCCGGCGCCTTATCCCCTGGTTTGCCAAGACATACGGAATTCGGATCGAAGATGCCGAAAAGCCGGTTTCCGAATACAAGTCGCTTAACGACTTTTTCACCCGGCGCCTGAAGCAGGGGCTCCGTCCGATCGACCTGACCGCCTCCGTGCTCGTCAGTCCGGTGGATGCCCTCATTACCGGCATGGGCGAAATCCGGACAGGCCAGCTGTTTAATATCAAGGGGCAGGATTATACAGTCGATGAGCTGCTCAACCAATCCCCCCGCACCGTTAATTATAAGGACGGCTTTTATTTCGTGCTCTATTTGAGCCCCACGGATTACCACCGGATTCATTCTCCGGTGACGGGCCGGATTATCGAGAAGGAGCATATCCCCGGGAAGGTATATCCCGTCAACGAGTTCGGCCTGCGCCATATGAAGCGGGTGCTGAGCCGCAACGAACGACTCGTAACCTACCTGCACAACGAATTCGGCGAAACGGCCGTAGTCAAAGTCGGGGCGATGAATGTAAGCAGCATTCAATACGTCGAAGGTCTCGGGGATACCCTGCAGATCGGGGACGATCTCGCCTATTTTGAATTCGGCTCCACCGTCGTCCTTCTGATGGAGAACGGCACATTCGATGCCCGGGACGATCTGGATGTCGGCAGCAAGGTGCGCATGGGCGAAGCGCTCGGCCGCCTGCACGCGAAGGAATAAGGCTTCATTTTATAAGGTTAATCTCAAGGGGATGAGGGCGCTCACTCCCTTTTTTCTAAATTCAGGAGGGAAATCCGCATGTCACTTGCCGCGAACGTCCAGCCGGCCGCCAAGCCCACGCTTTACCGGATCCTTTTTGCCATCGGCCTGGTACATTTGTTCAATGATTCCATTCAATCCGTTATTACCGCCATTTATCCCATTCTGAAGGATTCCATGAGCTTGAGCTACGGCCAACTGGGCTGGATCGGCTTCGGGCTCAGCTTCACCGCCTCCCTCATGCAGCCCGTTGTCGGCATGTATACGGATGCCCGGCCTTCGCCTTATCTGCTGCCGCTCGGGATGGGTTCCACCTTTATCGGGATGCTTCTGCTTGGCTTCGCGCCGAGCTACCCGCTTGTGCTGCTTGCCGTTGTCTTCGTGGGCATCGGCTCGGCCGTCTTTCACCCCGAGGGCTCACGCGTTTCTTATATGGCCGCCGGAAGCCGGAGGGGCCTGGCCCAGTCCATCTTCCAGGTAGGGGGCAATGCCGGGCAGGCGCTCGCCCCGATTCTCGCCGTGTTCGTGTTCTACCCGCTCGGCCAGCACGGAGCCTTCCTCTTCATGATCGTGGCGGCCGCCGCGATCTTCGTGCAGCTGCAGATCGCCAAATGGTACGGGGAGCAGCTGCGGGTGAACCCGCGTGCCAAGGGAGCGGCCCGTCCCCGGACGTCCGGCACCGGTACCAAGCTGGCCGTGGCGGTCACGCTGCTGGTCTTTCTTGTTTTTGCCCGCTCGTGGTACCATGCCTGCATCTCGAACTTCTATCTCTTCTATTTACATGAACACTGGGGGCTGTCGGAGCAGAACGCGCAGCTGTTCATCTTCAGCTTCCTCGCCGCCGGTGCCGCCGGAACGTTCTTCGGAGGCCCTCTCGCCGACCGGTTCGGACGCCGGAACATCCTGTTCCTGTCCATGCTCGGAGCCGCGCCTTTTGCCCTGGTGCTGCCGTACGCTCCTCCCGTCATAGCCTTCGTGCTGCTGCTCGTCATGGGCTTCATTCTGCTCTCGAGCTTCTCGGTGGCCGTCGTCTATGCCCAAGAGCTCATTCCGGGCAAAATCGGGACGGTCTCCGGCCTGATCACCGGCCTTGCCTTCGGCCTCGGCGCCATCGGCTCGGTCTTCATCGGCAACCTGATTGACTGGACGTCCCTGCCCTTCGTCATGAAGGCGTGCAGCTTCCTGCCGTTGATCGGCCTGATGACCTTCTTCCTCCCTTCGGATAAGAAGCTGAAGGAATGGTCGGGAGAGTAACGGCCGATTTCCAATCCCAAGAACCCGCCCCGGCTGACAGCCGGAGACGGGTTCTTTTGGGTTGAACGCTAGGGTCCCCCCGCTCTTTGTTTTTGGTTCAGGCGGGCTCATGAATCACGCGAAGGATCGCCATGGTGCGAAAGAACAGAAACAGCGCGATCACCGGATGAAACGCGGCCAGCCAACCGACCTCCCCTGGCAGCATGGCGCTTAGAGCGATCAGAAGCACCATCCCGGCGAGCATCCCGGTTTGCGTCCGGATGTTGTGGGGTAGGCGGGCGGCGAAGGAGATCAGCAGCATTAAGAAAGGAAGGACGGAGATGCCTTCGGCGAACCTTCCATGGGTACTCCAGTAGCCCGCATGGTGAAATAAGGCCAGACCGGCCAGCCAAGCTTGAAGGACAAGACCGATCGCAAACAGCCAAGCCAGTCCTTTAAACAGCTTCTTTGTCATCCTGATCAGCGGCTCCTTTCGTTCATTCAATATTTGTATTAATACAAATATTAGTTATGCACAATTGTTTTGTCAATCGGTTTATATAAAAAAACAAGTCCTCTCCGGAGGACTTGTTCTTATTCGTGCGGGAAGTGCATCTTCCTCATGATGGTCAGCAGCAGACGGATGCTGGCTTCTACCTGCTCCCTCTGCTCTTCGGGAACCTGCTGCAGGATGACGGCTGACCCTTGGATCATCTTGCCGCGGATCTGCTCCAGCAGGGTGCGGCCCGTGTCCGACAGGCGAATGAGCACCTCGCGCCGGTTATCCGGGTTCAACTGGCGGTCGACATACCCGTTCTTCACAAGCGGGTCCAGCGTTCGCGTCAGCGTGGAGGTTTCAACCCCCAGTCTGCCTGCCAGCTCCCCATGCCGGAAAACGTTCTCCCCAATTTCCATGACGATATGGACCTGCTTGGGCGTCAGCCCTTCCACGAAGGACCTATTCGAAACAAGCACCGTCGATTTGATTAATA
The DNA here is from genome assembly GCF_032268605.1 of Paenibacillus aurantius. NCBI lineage: Bacteria > Bacillati > Bacillota > Bacilli > Caryophanales > Paenibacillaceae > Paenibacillus > Paenibacillus aurantius. The sequence goes on along the minus strand of NZ_CP130318.1, from coordinate 1,516,837 downwards.
CTTCATTGAAAAACTCGCCCAATAGAGCCGGATTCATCGGGATCACCTGGTTTGGTTGGATGGTGGATATTCCCTTATTGTACGGCGTAAAGATGTAAAGATGCAACAATTGCCTTTTGTAGGGATTGACAGCGAGGAGGAGTTGCCCTCATACTTAACACAATACATTATTTGTATTCATACAAATATCGAACAAGGAGAGGTCCTTCCATGATCCGCTATATCCAACCGGTCAAGGATGCTGCTTTCAAGCCGATATACAATCAGATTCAACGGGATTTCGGACTTGTCGGGGATATTTTCAAAATGCACTCTCCCTCCCCTCCCCTGCTTGCCGGACTATGGGCGGCGCTGAGGGAAACGCAGCTGGTCGGAGACGTTCCAAGGAAGCTCAAGGAAGCCGTAGCGGTCGCCGTCTCCCATATCAATCGGTGCCCCTTCTGCGTGGATGCGCACAGCGCGATGCTGACCGCCTCGGGAGATAAAGAGACGGCGGCTAGAATCCTACACAGCCAAACAGAGCTTATTTCCGATGATCGGCTGCGCGAATCGGTGGAGTGGGCGCTGGCGACACGGTCGCCCGGTTCCCTTCGGCTCCGGAATCCTCCTTTTTCCCGCGAACTCGCACCGGAAATGATCGGAACCGTCGTCATCAACCATTACATCAACAAGATGATGGATGTGCTGCTCAACCAAGCCATCCTCCTGAAGAATAAGCTGGTCCGCAGCGCCTTGTTCCGAGCTGGCGCCGTTCTGTTGGCGTCCACGGTGAGAAGAGGCAAGCAGCCGGGGGAGTCCCTCTCCTTCTTGCCGGATCGGGAAGTGCCTCTCCCCGGGAAGCTGGACTGGGCGGCGCCTCACCCTACGGTCTCCCGGGCGTTCGCGTGCTTCGCCGCGTCCGTTCAAGAAGCGGGGGAAAGCGTTCTTGACGAATCCGCACGCGCCGCCGTTCAAGCTTATCTGGAGCAATGGAGCGGGCAGGATCCCGGGATGAGCCGCCGATGGGTCGATTCCCCCACCGGGCACCTGACCGGTTCCTCCCGGACGGCCGCACGGCTTGCTCTTCTAACCGCCGTCACACCCTATCAGGTCGACGATGAGCTTATTCAGGCCTTCCGTTCGGCCTATCCCGAAGACCGCCAGCTCCTGTCCGCCTTATCATGGGCGAGCTTTTCCTCCGCCTGTACCGTCGGCTCCTGGTGCCGGTAGAAGCCGACCGGCATAAAGAAAGACGGCCTCCTTCCGGAGAACCGTCTTCATGACTTGCCATAAGAGCCTTCCGCTTAAGCTGGTGTCCCGGCTTGGTCGTTACCCTTGAAGAATCTTGGTAAACTCCTTGCATGCTTCCGGGTAATGCTCGTCCACCTCTTCGAGCAGATGCCCGGCCGGAGACAAGTCTCCGCTTCGGCCTGCCAGCTCCAAGCGCTCGAAGTAGTTGGCGAGCGATTTCAGCCCCAGGCTCGCGCTGGAGGATTTCAGGTCATGGGCGAGGGCACGTGCCTGCTCACTGTCCTGCTCCCCGACCGCCTTCTTCAGCTGATCGATCTTGTTAGGCGTATCCTGGCAGTACAGCTCGAAGAGGGCGCCCAGGATGGAACGGTCCTGGTCTTCGTTCAGGGCGATGATCTCCTCAATGATCTGCAGGTCAAGCACCGGAGCGGCATTCGGCTCGGGAGAGGCTTCCTCCTTGACAACGGCCTCGCCCGGCATCCAGCGGGAGAGGACTTCCTTCATCTTCTCCAGGTTGACCGGCTTCGTCATGTAGTCATCCATTCCCGCCTGAATACAGCGGTCCCGGTCACCCTGCATGGCATTTGCCGTCATGGCGATGATGGGAAGACGAGGCAGGCCGTTCTCCTTCTCCCATTCGCGAATCCGTCCGGTAGCCTCGAAGCCGTTCATGACCGGCATCTGGTTGTCCATGAGGACGAGGGCGAAGCTGTTCTGCATGATCTCATCCAGCGCTTCCTGCCCGTTTCCTACCGGAATAACCTTTGGAATCCCCAGCTTCTTCAGCTGCAGCAGGGCGACCTGCTGGTTAATGGGATTATCCTCCGCCAGCAGCACCGGCAGGTTCAGGTCCTTGCCTTTCAGGGAGGCGGTGAATTTCCGTCCGTCCGGTCCCTCGCCGGCGGCCCTTCGGTCTTCGTAGGTAGAGGTGACGGAATGCTTCTCCAGCTCCAGCTCGAACCAGAACGTGGACCCTTTGCCCAGCTTGCTCTTCACTCCGATTTTGCCGTTCATGAGCTCCAGCAGCCGTCTTGAAATCGAGAGGCCCAGTCCGGTCGAGCTGTATTTATGGGTAAAGGAATTGTCCGCCTGGAAGAACGGCTCGAACAGCTTCTTGACGTTCTCCTCCGAAATCCCGATTCCCGTATCCTTGACCTCAAAAAGCAGCCGCTGCTTGGCCCCCGTATCGGCCAGCAGGTCGACGTTGATGTCGATCCGCCCCTCCTCGGTAAATTTGATTGCATTTCCGACGAGGTTAAGCAGAATTTGCCGGATTCGGTCCGAATCCCCGAGCAGGTTGTTCTCAATGCCGGGATGAATCCGGTGAACGATGGCGTTGTGACGCTTGTCCGCCCTCGGCTCCATCAGCTGAATGATATGATCGATCAGCGTTTTGAGCTGGAAGCCCTTGATTTCGAGCCTCATTTGACCCGCCTCAATCTTGGACAGATCGAGAATATCGTTGATGATCGTCAGCAGCAGGTTGCCGGAATCCAGTATGATGGATACCGACTTCTTCTGCGCATCCGACAGAGTGGAATGATAGAGCAGCTCCGCCATGGCGATGATCCCGTTCATCGGGGTCCGGATTTCGTGGCTCATCGTCGCCAGGAAGGTGCTCTTCGTCTGGTTGGCCTGCTCCGCACTCTCTTTCGAAAGCTTGAGCTCGATGTTCGTCTTGGCCAGCTGCCTCTGCAGAGAGACAAGCTCATTGTTCAGCGCCGAGAACTCATCATAGGCCTTCTGCTCCTGCTCTAGCTTCTGGATCATCTCCTGGGAAAGCTTCTTGATGGTATCCCTAAGCGACACCATCTGCTGGTTGTTGATCTTCATCAACTCATCATAGAAATACGAATAAATCGAATTGTAACGGGACCCTACGACAAGGATGTTCTCCTCAAAGAGTCCTCCATTAAAATAGAACAGCTCCGTGCGCTCTCCTAAGTTAATGTTCAGCTCCCAATTGAAAATGGCTTTGTTCTCTCTAACTTCCTTCAGAAATTCCTTGAATTTCAAGGAGTTCATCTCGTCCATAATCGAATGGACTCCCCGGGTGGGGTCCAGCTTGCCGGACAAGTTCAAGTCGTCCCGTATGATATGGGCGATTCGCCCGTCATGGTCACAAAGCAGGGAAATAACGGTATCCCGATCTTCTGTCACGAATAACCTCCCATTCGATAGCCGTTCCTATGGCTTTAACCCGCGGCCCCGATCAGGCCGGTTGCGCTGGCAATCGCTTGCTTGGCATCCCGGGCAAAGCCGTCCGCCCCAACGCTTCTCCAAAGCTCCTGGTCGATGTTAAACGGCAGTCCACCCACGATAATTTTCGTATCCCGGCAAGCCTCGTGGCTGCGGATTTCTTGAATCAGGTCCTTTACCAGGTTGACGTGAAAGGTCATGGTCGCGGAGATCGCCATAACGTCGGCCTTCTTGTCGATGATGCTCTGGATAATCGAGCGCTTCGGGACGTTGGCTCCTAAATAATAAGTGTCCCAGCCTTCCATCTCAAAAAAGTCAGACACCATGCGCAGGCCGATTTCGTGAAGCTCCTCCCCTACGCAGGCGGCGACGAGATTCCGTCCCTTGCGGGCTGTGGCGAAAATATAAGGATACAGCTGCGACATGATCATCTGCGTAGCCGCCGTACAGTAATGCTCCTGGGCGACATTAATCTGATTGGTCTGCCACAGCCGTCCGATCTCATATTGGGACCGTTGAAAGATATGGAGATAGATCTCCTCCACCGTCCTCGTGCGGGCCAGCTGCATGATCAGCTCGCTCGCCGCCATCCGGTCTCCCTTGAGAAGCATCTGGGTGTACAGCTCCGCTTCCTGATGAAGCGGCGTGCCTTCCTCCAGAAAGGTCGGGCTTTCCCCAAGAGGAAGCTCTACCTGGCGGATGGCCGGGTCTAGATAGTCTTGTACGATTAGGTATACCTCTTCGTCCACTATTTCCCGGATCGCCTCCTTCATGGCTCTCAGGTTAACCGCCAGCTCCTCGGACGTCACCTTATAGCCGGCAAGCAGGGTCTTGAGCCAACTGATGTAGCTGGAGAACAGCAAGGGACTCTGCATTTGGATGCTTTCGGATAAATATTTCAGGTTATATAGCGTGTCCTGGCGGGTGCGCCTGCGGCCGTTCTCCCCGAAACGGACCATCAGGTCCGGCTGCTGCTCATACTGCATTCGGGTAACGAGATCCGCCAGCTCTTCCTTCCGCTCGGCGATGATCGACCCAGCGGTTTGATGGGCACTCCCTGTAGTCGTCTTCTCCACGGCACTCCCCCCTTTATTCTGCCCGGACGAGGAACCGGCGCACGGTCGGCTTAATATTCGCCAGCTCCTGATCCGGGTATTTCTTCTCCAGCTCATGAATTCGTTTGAAATCTTCACTGGTCACCCAAGAGACGTAAGCTTCTTTCGTCTCCCAGGTCATATGCACGGTCAGCTCCTCCGGCTTGGCTTCGTTCTGAAGCAGCTGGAAAGAAAGAAAACCCGGCTGCCGGTCGACCGAGCGGGACCGGTTCTGGTACAGACCGATCACCTCTTCGGCTTTTTCTTCCGGAACGGTAACGATCGATTGAACAATATACATGAATCCCCCTCCTTCTATGGACAGTGGGCTTTTTTTTCTTTCCTAAGACCGAAAACAGGAGGCCACTGGTTCTCTGGTCCTGCTACCTCCTGCCTGTCCTATACGTTTTTTTCACTTGCTATTATAGCATAAATCTTAAATCCGCACTTAACCACTTACCTTTCCCCCTCCCCTAACCCGTTTACTCTTCTCGGGAAACGCCGAAAAGCCCCGCCTTCCGGCGGAGCCTCTGCTTCGATGGAACCAGTGCCTTATTCGGTAACTTTGTTGGCGAGAAAGCTTCTGTAGGGCGCACGATAATCAATAGGAAAGCAGAACTTCATTTGCGGATAAGTCACTAAAGGGGTCAGGGCAGACCTTTCGTGCAGCCCGGAACGAGCAGGCAGATGCCCAGAACCAGACAAGCGGCCGCAAACAAATACGATTTCCACTGCTCGGACATGGACTTCCTCCTTGGATCGAATCGGCTGGATTAGGACCGCCAGCCCCCATGGATCAGGTCCCCGGCGGTAATCCGCAGCAAGAACGAGCTCGGTCTCACCCACGTTGGCGTCATGGGGCAAGCTCCCAGGTGTAAACTTAGTCCTCCGGGGTTCTCTCGCCGGGCCGGCTTCCGTTATTGTACGCCGTCTTGTCTTCCCCTTCCTCCGCTTCTCTTATTTTTGGACGGATCTCCCCTTTTGCTCACCGTTTGAAAACCGTTATCCGACGCTGCTTCCTCTCCTTTCCGCCGCAGAATATTTGCGGGTATGCCAGTGGACCTCCGAGTTAAATTCGGAGAGAGCCTCCTTCAACCGGGCGGCGATTTCCCCGTTCAGCTCGAAGCCGTCCTCCGTCCGCTGGATTTGGGAATCCAGGAGGAATACTCCTCCGAGGAGAGTGGGCGAGCCCAAAGCCGACAGCACCGGCTTCAGGGCATAATCGATGGCGAGCAGATGGGCGATCGTGCCTCCGACGGCGAGCGGAAGGACGATTTTGCCGGCCAGTCCCTTCTGCGGGAGCAGATCGAGAAACGCTTTAAGCACACCCGTATACGAGGCCTTGTAGACCGGGGTTGCGAGGATGACCGCATCCGCCTCCTCCACAAGCCGGTTGGCCTCCAGGATGGCCGGACTGTCGAATTTCGCATGAAGCAAATCCTCCGCCGGCAGCTCCCGGACGTGGATCCATTGGGCCGTGTGGCCGGCCTCCCGGACGAGCCGCTCGGCGTAATCCAGCACCCCCGTCGTTCTTGACGAGATAGACGGACTTCCTGAAATCAGTATCACTTTTCCCATGGTTGATCTCCTCCCGATTGTCACTTACGGCAGACGGCCATAAAAAAAGACCTACTTCCCTAAGCTTCAAGCTTAAGGCGGCAGGTCTCCGGCTGTCCGGTAGACGGAATTATTCGGTTAATAAGGCGCTATTGGCCGGCGGTACGGCCGGAAACGTCCTGCCTGGAGGCGCTGACGGCATCAAACCGCTTACGCTCCGTTCTCTCAATCTGCACGATCCGCCCTTCATGGACGATGATCTGAACGGAACCGTACTCCATCCCGGATAAGCTTTTCACAATGCGGCTCTTCCACAGATCGTCGATCTCCAGAGGCTTTGCCATGCTTTTTCCTCCACCCTGAATAGTGTTTAGCCTAAACGGCAAAGCTAATTATGATTATCCCCATCCGTTTAGGCGGATTTGAATCAAATAAAATAGCTCTGCGGAGCCATCGTGAAGCCGAGCCATTCGATGGTTTTGCCGATCAGCTGTTTGACGCTGTCTTCTGAGGAATAAGTATGATCCGCGCGGTAAATGATTTCCTTGTCGCAGTGGCCGGCAGGCCGGATCCGGAGGACCTTCTGGTACAGAAAGCTGTAGTCGACGGGAATGACCTCGTCGCTGGTTCCATGCGCAAGAAGAACGTCCCCAGGGAATTTCTTCACCTCTTGAAACGGATGATGCTTGGACAGGGATTCGAAGAAACCGGCGGTCAGGCCGTAGCCGTAATAGTCGGCTCTGCCTTTCCCGAGGACTTCCTCATAGAGAGGCCGTCCCACAATGCGGACGATGTCGTTAAACGGATTGGCTACCGGCGACCACAGCACGAGCTTGTTGACCCGGTTGTCTTCGACCGCCGTGTGGATTGCCGCCGCGCCGCCCAGACTGTGCCCGAGAAGAATAACCCGGTCCGGGTCAGCATCCGGTAAGGAAAGACCGAAGTCGATGACGGATCTCGTCTCCGCAATCAGTTCATGAAGTCCGCCGCGGCCGTAGTCACCCTCGCTTTCCCCGCAGCCGGCATAATCGAAACGGATCACCAGGAACCCGCTGGAGCTGAGGGCTCTCGCCGTCTTCACGAAGAGACGGTCCACCCCAATGCGGTTGCCGAGGAAGCCGTGACAGATGATCACAAGCGGCTTACGGGCAGGAGTTTGATTCCCCTCAGCAGGGGGTCGGTGAATGGTGGCGGCCAGCTTTCCGTTAGGGGAGGCAATGACAGCTTGCTGTTCCATAGGGATCTCCTTTCGATAGATGCAGGAGAGGGAGTTGGCCCTGTCCTTAACCTATAATTCCTATTGTCTTACTTGGTATTAACGTTATATTAGCATCTTGCACCCATGCCGTCAATTGTTTTTTCTCCCTATGGAAGAAGTATAGGCCTTCCCCTCACGTTGCATATTAGAGAAGCATTCTCACGGCTTTTTGATGCCCGCCAAGCCATTCTTAAGAAGGAGTTGAGGAGTACATGGAAGCCGGAAAAAAATGGGACCTGATCTCCCTTGCCTCGATTCCTCTTATCATGACGCTCGGAAACTCCATGCTCATCCCGATTCTGCCGGGCATCCGCAAGACGCTCACGGTTACCTCCCTGCAGGTAAGCCTGATTATAACGGTATACTCTTTGGTCGCGATCCCTCTCATTCCTATTGCCGGAATTCTGTCCGACCGCCTGGGCCGCAAAAAGGTGATTGTCCCGAGTCTGATCATCGCGGGTCTGGGAGGAGCCCTTTCCGGATACGCCGCCTGGAAGCTCAATAACGCTTATCTGTACATCCTGATAGGACGGGTCCTTCAGGGAGTAGGCGCCGCCGGGGCGGCACCGATCGTCATGCCGCTCGTAGGCGACATGTTCCACCGCCAAAGGGATGTGAGCAGCGGCCTGGGGCTTATCGAGACGTCCAATACGGCCGGGAAGGTCATCAGCCCCATTCTCGGCTCCCTCCTTGCCTCCTGGATCTGGTTCCTGCCCTTCTGGGCCATTCCCGTCTTCTGCCTGATCTCCATTCTTATGGTCCTCTTCCTGGTCCGAACCCCCAAGGACCGCGAAGCGCCGCCGGTCAGCATGGGAAGGTTCTGGAAGCATTTGAAGGCCATCTTCAAGCAAAAGGGCCGCTGGCTGTACGCGATCTTCTTCATAGGCGGAATCTGCATGTTCGTGGTCTTCGCCACGCTGTTCTTTCTGTCGGGCATGCTCGAGGAGCAGTACGGCGTCGACGGAATTCGGAAGGGAAGCATCCTTGCCATTCCGCTGGCTGCCCTCAGCCTGACTTCCTACTTCACCGGCCGGGCTATCGGCCGGAACAAGAAGAGGATGAAGTGGCTGACCTTCCTCGGGATGCTGTTCCTGACGGCGGCCGTGTCGGCCTGCGGCTTTTTTCATCCTTCGCTCTATGTGCTGATCGGCCTTCTCTGCCTGTCCGGGATCGGAATCGGACTCGCCCTCCCCTGTCTGGACGCCTTCCTTACAGAAGGAATCAAGAAGGAGCAGCGCGGCACGATCACGTCCATCTACAGCAGCATCCGGTTCGCCGGGGTAGCCGCCGGGCCGCCCGCCGCGTCCATCCTGTCCGACCGCTTCTCTCCGGCACTGATGTTCTTCGCTATTGCCGCCATGTGCCTCATCTCTGCCGTGCTGTCCCTGTTCGCCATCAAGCCGGGCCAAGCTCCCTCCGGCAAACGGAGAGCCCGCACCGTCACCCGGGGCCGGCGGACGGGCCAAGTCATCTTCACGAGCCGGACCGGCTCCTTGCGCAAGGAAGTCTTGTTTATCCCGAGACGTCCCCGCCGTTCCTGATTATCCTTGGCGGTGAACCACCATCTCCGCCGTGACAGGGTAATGATCGGACGCATCCGTCTCGGTTACCCAGGCTTTCGCGGTGATGCCGGGAGTGACGAGCACATGGTCGATCTCGCCTCCGTAAACGAGCGTCTTCATCTGACGCTGCAGATGAACTTTGGCCCAATGCTCCTCAATCGGCTTCATAAGCCGGTTGCCGGCCCCCATGTTGAAGTCGCCGAGCAGCACGGCCGGGCCTTTAACCTCCTCCAGGCTCCTCATCAGCAAAGGGACCTGCTTGCGTCTCTCCCGCTCCGCCACCCCCAGGTGGGTATTGACCACCGTCAGTTCTCTTCCCTCTACCGACAGTCTTACTTTCAGGACGCTCCTTCTCTCCGTCAAGCCGGGCATGAAAGAGAAGGACTGCTCCAGAATCGGGAAGCGGGACAACAGGCCGTTGCCGTACTGTAGGAACCTCAAGTTAAGGCTCGGGGCGAAGGCGGACTGCATGCCTAGCTCCCGGGCGAGAAGCTTGATCTGGTCCTTCCATCCGCTGCGGGGCTGGTACCGGTCCACTTCCTGCAGCGCCGCCACATCGGCTCCGGAGCGGCGGATCACCTCGGCAATGCGTCCGAGATCCGTTCTTCCGTCCATCCCTTCCGCCCGGTGTATGTTGAAGGTCATGATTTTCAAATGCACAAAGCAATCTCCTTTGCAGGCGGCAGCCGGGGGTCGTTCGGCCGTCCGTCTAATCTGTACGCAAATGGTAGCATAACCGCCGAGGAACGGGCAAATAACCGGCCTTCCCGCCCGAAACGCCCGTCCCCTTTTCCATTCCAATAATTGTGTTTGAGTCCTTTCCCGAGAGGGTAAGAATGAGGGATGGGCCAAAAAGAAAGCCCTTACTTATTGCTGACGGCAAGTGCTTGTTCCGATAAGAACGGCATCTCGCTTGTCTTGTGCTGTTTTTGTGCTGCCGGCTGATCGTAACGAACCGAACGTCAAAGGAGGAATACGGCATGTCCACCGACCGCAAGACCTTCAAGCCTTTCTTGAGCAAGCAGGACCCTTGTCCCCCGTTGAAGGAGAAGGTATACGAAACTCCTCCGAACTTGTACCTGGGCTTCCAGCCACCCGGATTGGAGCAGTACAAGCCCGAAGACGCCCTGGACAAAGGAACGCTCTGGCCCGCCTTGTTCGGCCCCTACAGCAATCCCTTCACCAAATCCAAAACAAAGGAGTCCTGATGATGAGCACTACCATCTCCACCAAATCGCTGAACCTGCTTAAAGAATTGCAGTCCACCGATTTTGTGCTTTTCGAGCTTACCCTTTACTTGGATACTCATCCCGATGATGAGGAAGCCCTGAAGCAGTACAATGAGCTGGCCGAGCAGCGCAAGGAAGTCAAGGAACGGGTGGAAGCCCAATTCGGCCCGCTGCGCCAAGGCGAACCGCAGTCCTCCACGAGCTCCTGGGAATGGAACAGCGCCCCGTGGCCGTGGCAAATCTAACCCAATCCCGACGAGCAGACTCAGACTGAAGCAGAAGACACCTGCTGTCCTTTCCATAGAGAGACCTACCAAAGAGACGCATATCCGATAGGAGGCTTGATGATTCCATGTGGGTTTATGAGAAGAAACTGATGTACCCCGTTAAGGTCAGCAAGTGCAATCCCCGGCTGGCAAAATATTTGATCGAGCAGTATGGGGGAGCCGACGGCGAGCTTGCGGCCGCGCTTCGCTACCTGAATCAGCGGTACACCATTCCGGACAAGGTAATCGGGCTGTTGACCGATATCGGCACGGAGGAATTCGCCCACCTGGAAATGATCGCAGCGATGATCTACAAGCTGACCAAGGACGCCACTCCCGATCAAATCCGGGACGCCGGTCTCGAGGATCATTACGTGACGCACGGCAGCGCCTTGTTCTACCATAACGCCGCCGGAGTGCCGTGGACCGCTTCTTACATAGCGGCCAAGGGAGATCCGATCGCCGACCTGTACGAGGACATCGCCGCCGAGGAGAAAGCCCGCGCCACGTACCAGTGGATCATCAACCTGTCCGACGATCCCGACCTGAACGACTCCCTCAAATTTTTGCGCGAAAGGGAAATCGTCCATTCCCAGCGTTTCCGGGAAGCGGTCGAGATTCTTAAGGAAGAGCGCGACCGGAAGAAGGTTTTTTGACCTGTTTGGCGGGGGTGAGGAGCCTCTAAAGCTGACCTTACTAGTATCCCCTAAAGGACCTCAAATAAAAGGACGAAAGCCGGCATTCCAGGCTTTCGTCCTTTTTGGGTCCGGTTCCGCCTGCCGGACCTTCCCTGCTGGACCGCAGAAAGTCCTCTGGGCTATCTTTCTCCTAGCGTTCCTTTTCCCGTCTTCCCGAAGGACGGATTTTCCTTCCGCACTCCGGTGACCTTCAAACGGGCTTTCCTCCAATGATACAGATTGCCGAGCAGCAGCCCGATAAACAGGTACATCAAGCCGCCGAATAGGGCATAGACCAAGGCTCCCGCGCCGGCGGCGACTACCCCGAAAACCACCTGCTCCTTCGGTTTGGCGGGGGAAGTCGGAGGGTCGGTCAGCATAAACAAGCCGAAGAACAAGGCGGCGTTAATAAAAGGCGGCCGAAGCGCGTCAGCCGCGTCTCCCGTCCCGTTCAGCCCCATCAGCAGCAGGAGCACGAAGTACGTTCCGAAGAACGCAAACACCTGCGGGTACTTGTTCACCCGGTCGGTGACCGCATAGCCTCCTGCAAGGAGAACGATAACGGTCCACGCCGGAAGATCCCCGAACGCCCCCCACCAGCTCTGCCCCGTTCCGAATAAGATGATGGACAGCAGAAGCCCGAAGGCGGCGGGATTAAAGACAGGCTTGTTCTTATAGGTAAGAAAATGCTTGGACCCTATCGCAAGAACCGCCGTAACGGCGGTCACCGCCCAGGAGGCAGTCGTGCTCAGAACCAAAGCGATAATAAGGCCGGTGATGGCCGCACCGTCCGGAGGCACGGGCTTCTTGCGGGTCAGCCTGCGCAGCACCAGATCCGCGAGCACCGCTAAGCCGACGGCCGCGATGGCGTTTCCGATCCCTTTCGCTTCCCCCGAACCGAGGGAAGCGAAAAGGAGACAGGCCGATAAGGCGGCAGTGACATATCCTTTTGGTGATCGAATCCATTGGTTGAGCGTCATGATAATCCCCTTCCTGCTTGTACGATTGATCCGTCCGAGGTAACGAGGACCGCGGCGGCTTCCGCCTCCTCCACGAGCCCCAGCCCCTCCCTCCCCATAACGAAGACGGCCGTAGCCAGCGCATCCGCCATCATGGCATAAGGGGCGATAATCGAGCAGCTGGCCCATTCCCCGGGCGACCGCCCCGTGGGGGGATCGATCAGGTGGTGGGTGCCGGGCTGAAGCGGACTTGGACGCTCATAGCCTCCGGAGGTGCAGACGGCCTGATCCGACAAGGTCATCTCCCAGATCGTGCTCTCTTGCTTGAAGGGATGCCGGATGCCGATTTCCCATGGCCGTCCCTGTTCGTTCACTCCCCCTGCATACAGGTCCCCTCCGGCATTAATCCGGAAGCCTTGCAACCCGGCAAGCTCCCGGGCAGCCAGGTCGATCGCAAACCCTTTCGCCACCGCCCCGAGGTCGAGAACCAGCGGCTGAAGCAGGGTGACGGAGCGGTCTTCCCCGTTTAACACGATGTCCCGGTAGGTGGCCGAGCCCGAAACGGCGCTCCGCATCGTTTCTCCGGTCAGATAGTGCCGGTTAAAGCCCAGGCCCTCCATCCGGCCGCCCAGAGACGGATCAAACCGCCCTCCCGTCCATTCCGCCAGCTCGAGAGCGAATTGCAGCGGCTCATAGAGCAGGGGGCTGACCGAAACGGGCGTTCCGGCCGGTGTCAGGCGGCAAATCGTCATCAGCTCGCTGTCCGGGCTGAAGCGGCTGCACGCCTGCTCCACCTTCCGGAAGGCACCGAACGCCCGCTCGATGCCGGCCGCCGCCTCCTCGGTTACTCCGCGGCCGGGTACCGCCTGGATATCGACGAACGTATCCATGTACCACTTGGTTCGTCTCGTCTTCATCAGGCGTTCCTCGCCTGGTCAAGGGCTTGCTGGACAGCCCCCCGGAAGGCTTCGGTGCTGTAGGTCGCTCCCGATACGTTCGCTACGCCGGCGCTTTGCTTCTGAAGAACCTCGCCCGGCAGGCCGACCACATCGCTTTCCGAGTAATGCATGGCGAACCGGCTGATCTCGACGTCGGTGATTTTGTCGTTCTTTATGGTCACCGCCACCTGAATGGAGCCTCTTCGGTTGCTTCCCATCCCAGTAAAGGTTCCGTCCTTGTAGGTATGACGGATGCTCCCTGCCTTGGTGCTCTTGCCGGCCGTGGATCCGCTCCCCGCCGACGGGCTTCCTTGTGCCTGCGGGGACGGCTGGATCTGCTGGGCCGCCGGCTGCTGCAGGGAAGCCTCCGTTTCCGTCGCGGCATAGCCGGCCGTATAGACGGCTGCCAGAGCCGCGGAACACAGAACCACCCATTTTTTGTTCATTTTCGCCATTGGTTTTCCCTCCTGCTGTCTGTCTTATAACCCCCGATAAGCTTCATTATAAGAGAGCATTCTTTAAATTTTCTTAAAACCAAAGGATCTGCTACAATGAACACCATATTAAGGCGAAAGGCGGTAACCGGCATGCGTGTACTTGTGGTGGAGGATGACCCTTCCCTGCTTCGAGTGATCCGGGACCTTCTCGAGAGTGAGGGCTTCCTGACCGACACCGCTTCAACGGGCGACGACGGCTATTACCTGGCGGAGCCTGCTATCCACGATCTCCTCATGCTCGACGTTATGCTGCCCGGCATGAGCGGCGTGGAGATTGTAAAGCAGCTGCGCGAACGGGGCGTCCGGGTCCCCATCATCCTGCTGACGGCCAAGGATTCGGTAGAAGACCGGGTGGCGGGCCTGGATGCCGGGGCGGACGATTATGTAACGAAGCCCTTCGCCGTGGCGGAGCTGATGGCCCGGATCCGGGCGGTGCTGAGGGGGCGCGGCGCTCTCGGTCCGCAGGGAGAGCTGACGGGGGGTCCCATCCGGCTCGTTCCGGCGGCACGGGATGCGTTCCAGGGAGAAACGCCGCTGCATTTGACGGCAACCGAATACAACCTGCTGGAGTTCTTTCTGTGCCACAAGGACCAGATTCTCACCCGGGAGCAGATTTTCGACCGGGTATGGGGCCTCGAGTCGGGTGCCGCCACGTCGGCGGTTGATGTGTATGTCCATCATCTGCGCAAGAAGCTTTCGGCCCATGACGCCGGCTCCCTCCTCCAGACGGTACGGGGGGTAGGCTACCGGTTCCGGGGAGACTCCCATGTTTGCTAGGACCCGGCGCCGGCTGGTTCTTCTGAATGCCGCCGTCTTCCTTCTAATCCTCACGGTGTTCAGCTCGTGGCTGTACGTTCACATGCGTTACCGGCTGTTCCACGAAACCGACGAGATTCTCGGCAAGGCGAAGGAGAGACTGGAATCGCTGCGCAATCCGTCCGAATTCCTGCGGGGCGATCATCTCGATCCGGGACAGGACGAGAACACGGTTTACTTATTCTGGAATGCCAAGGGAGAGCTCATCGGGCAGCAGCCCAAGCTTTCCTTCCCGGCGGAGAAAACCGCATCCTTTCGGCAGTCCGATAAGGATACCCCTTCCACCCTGGCCATAGACGGCAAAGAGTACCGTCTGCTCGCGTTCGAAGCGTCCCATCCGGGCACCAGCTCGATTGCGGCTGTCAGCCTTGTCCGGAATCTGGAGGATGTGCACAACACGCTCCGAGCTCTCCTGTGGGATATAGCCGCCGGCATTACCGCCGGAGGGGTCGTTTCCGTTCTCGCCGGCCTGTTTCTTGCAGGCCGCGCGCTCGTTCCTATCCGGCTTTCCTGGGAGAAGCAGCAGCGCTTCGTGGCGGATGCCTCCCATGAGCTGAGAACCCCGACGGCCGTTATCCATGCCCAAACCGAAATGCTGCTGCGGCATCCCGACCGCTCCATCGAGGAAGAGAGCCCGCGGATCGCTCTGGTGCTGCAGGAAAGCAAGAGGATGGGCAAGCTTCTGGACGACCTGCTGACCTTGGCCCGCTCCGATTCCAATCAGCTTCAGATTCATCCGTCGGCGCTTGATCTCGCGTCCCTGCTGGGGGAGGTGACGGAGGCGTTCCGGCTGCTGGCCGGCATCAAGGACATCGAGATGACAACCGCCGTCGAGACTCCCCTGTCTCTATGGGGAGAGGAAGCGCGCATCCGGCAGCTCATGGCCATCCTGCTCGATAATGCGCTGAAATACACCCCGCCCTCCGGGAGAATCGAAGTAGCCGGCGGGTACCGGGGCCATGCCGTCTATATCCGCGTCACCGATAACGGCAGCGGCATTTCGGAGGAAGACCTCCCTCATGTGTTTGAACGCTTTTACCGGGGAGACAAAGCCCGTACTCGGGCCGAAGGAGGGACGGGACTGGGCTTGTCCATTGCCAAATGGATTGTAGAGGAGCATGGAGGGAGCATTCAGCTGGTTTCCCTACCGGACAACGGAACCCGGGTGGAAGTGCTGTTCCCAAGATCGAAGCGTGCGGAGCCGTAAAGCCGAAGGAAGGAAAAAGGAGGAAGAAACCACCATGTCCGTCGAATGGTTCGATATTTATGACGAAGCCCGGCGCCCCATAGGAAAAGCCCCGCGGGAGGAGGTTCACCGCGAGGGGTACTGGCACCAAACCTTTCAATGCTGGATCCTAACCCGGGAAGACGGAAAGCAAGGGGAGCCCTGCCTGCTGCTTCAGCGGAGACACCCCGGCAAGGACACTTACCCGGGCCTGTTCGACATCACCGCCGCCGGTCATCTCGAGGCGGGAGAAGACGTCAGCGACGGAATCCGGGAGCTCGAGGAAGAGCTTGGACTCGCCGCCGCTTTCGGGGATCTGGTTCCGCTCGGCTGCCTGGCCGAGGAAAGCTTCATCCGCCCCGGGCTCACGGACCGGGAGTTTTGCCATGTCTTCCTGTACGCCTGCGATCAGACGATGGAGGCCTACCGGCTGCAGCCCGAGGAGGTGACCGGCCTGATCCGGGTAAAGCTCCGGGAGCTTACGGAGCTGTGGGAAGGAACACGGGAGAAGCTGACGGCCCCGGGAGTGGAAGCCGGCCCGGACGGGGTACTCCGGTCCTTCTCGCATGAGCTCGTCAGGACGGATCTCGTGCCCCACTCGGACCGGTACTACCGGACGGTTTTCGAAGGAGTAGAGCGCTTCCTGTCCGCGCCATGATTTCGGCGGCCTCGGCCAGTTCGGCTTCGCTTAGATGCGAGAACCCGAAGATGGCCGACGGCCGGTATCCCTCGAGAAAGCCCCCCTCGGTTCATCTCCATATGGGGAGAGGAAGCGCGCATCCGGCAGCTCCTGGCCATCCTGCTCGATAACGCGATGAAGTACACCCCCTCATCCGGGAAAATCGAAGTAGCCGGCGGATACCGGGGCCATTCTGTTTATATCCGCGTCACCGATAACGGCTCGGGCATTTCGGAGGAAGACCTCCCTCATGTGTTTGAACGCTTTTACCGGGGAGACAAAGCCCGCTCGCGGGCCGAAGGAGGAACGGGACTGGGCTTGTCCATTGCCAAATGGATTGTTGAGGAGCATGGCGGGAGCATTCAGCTGGATTCCCAGCCGGACCACGGAACCCGGGTGGAGGTCCTGTTCCCAAGATCTAAGCGTGCGGAGCCGTAAAACCGAATGAAAGAAAAAGGAGGAAGAAACCCATCATGTCCGTCTAATGGTTCGATATTTATGACGAAGCCCGGCGCCCCATAGGAAAAGCCCCTCGGGAAGAAGTTCACCGCAAGGGGTACTGGCACCAAACTTTCCATGCAGGATCGTCACCCGGGATGACAGGGGAGCAAGGGGAGCCCTGTCTGCTCCTTCAGCGGAGGCACCCCGGCAAGGACACCTACCCGGGCCTGTTCGACATCACCGCCGCCGGCCATCTCGAGGCGGGGGAAAACGTCAGCGACGGCATCCGGGAGCTCAAGGAGGAGCTAGGTACGGACCTATTCTTTCTATCACATTATTTGTCATCCCCTTTTTACAACTTCCCGCTTCTACGGACACGTCCCCCCTCTTATGGACCTCTCATTACGTCTTTGTGGACATTAAACAATTCCGACCCTTTATCTGCAAGGGATCCCCTCTTTAAACCTAGTAGTAAAAAATTCCGGTTAGAAAGACCCACCACCAAACCTTAGCTAGATGTGACGAAGGAAGGAAATGCCTAGGATTGAATAATGCTGGTATCCCTGGGGATAATAGGTGAAACCCTTAAGACTGAGAGGATTTCCCCGTGAAGGCTAACTCATCCATTGAAACTAACAAGCATGAACTTCTAAAATTGTTCTCAAACAGTTCCGACTTCAACACGAGTGATATCAAATCTGGTCAGAGCTCATTCCGTCTATTTTACTTAAAGACGATGGTGGATGATAAAGTCGTACAAGAGCATGTGATTCGCCCCTTGCTTCGCTACAAGGATGTCCCTGTCCGCGATGCCGTTTCGGTTTTGGACTATCAAGAAACAGATTTGCTTACGGATGCGGCAAAAGCGTTGGTCGAGGGGAAGACGGTCGTTCAAATCCACGGAAAAGCAACTTTTTATTTGCTCGACACTTCACTCAATAAAGAACGTTCGTTAAATATTCCAGTGAATGAACGGGTGCTGCGGGGATCCCAAGAGGGATTGATCGAAAACCTGCAAACCAACCTCAACCTCATGCGCAAACTCGTCGCGACCCCTGACCTCGTCGTAAAGTCATATGTTGTCGGAGTTAAATCCAATACGAATGTTACTGTACTATATATGGGTTCACTTGCGAATCAGGATATCCTTAAGGAATTCGATAAAAGGATCCGGAGCATAAACATTGATTACGTCGAAGCCCCCGGATTTCTTCAGGAGTTGATTCAAGATCAAAGATTCTCGTTATTTCCCCAAATACTAGTGACGGAAAGACCGGACCGGGTCAGGTCTTACTTGATGGACGGGAAAATCGCGATATTGACTGACGGCTCTCCTGATTGCTTGATTGTCCCCGTATCATTCTGGGCGTTCTTTCAAAGTCCGGATGATTACCAGATCGGATGGATACTCGGAAGCATGTTCCGATTACTCCGAATTATTTGTTTTATCATGGCCATCAGCTTACCCGGCGCTTATGTCGCGCTTGTCACTTTTGACCCCCGCATTCTTCCGTATGAAATCGCCCTTACTTTGCAGAGCTCCATGCAATATATCGCCATGCCTCCGGTTCTTGAAGCGGTTACAATGCTGGTTGTACTTGAAATATTGAGGGAGGCGGCAGTCCGACTCGCAAGCCCCATCGGGCAGACCATCGGGATCGTCGGCGGTATCGTTATCGGGACCGTAGTGGTTCAATCTAACTTAATTTCCAATATGATGGTCTTCGTGGTGGCTTTTACCGGTGTCGCTTCCTATATCATTCCTTCTTACGAAATGAGCAGTTCGGCCCGGCAACTATCCTATGCGTTTATCGCCTTGGCGGCGATTTTTGGGCTCATTGGGCTAGAATTCGCCTTTTTGCTGACGTTGGCTCACCTGGCGCGGTTACAAACCATGGGTATTCCCTACTTTTACCCGGCGCTGGGAAGCGCGCCGATTAAGGATACTTTCTTACGGGCTCCAATCTGGAGTTTGACTAAACGTTCCAAGGAAAGCTTGGCGCAGGACAACACCAGACTTAAAGATCCAAGGGGTTGGACTGAATGATTCATCTAAAACAAATTTCCCTAACAAGACTATTTGTCCTCGTTGTGTTGACTCAAATTGGCGTTCACGTTTTGTCGATACCGTATGAAGAATCCCGTAAATCGGGGTACGATGCATGGATATCCGTGCTGGTCGGGGGAGCGATCGCTCAAGCCGCCATACTGATTATTTATGCGCTCGGTAAGAATTATGCCGATCAGCCGTTTCCCCGATACTTGTCCTCGATCGTCGGCAAGCCATTGGCATCCATCCTCAATATCCTACTTGCGGTTTATTTCTTGGAGTCAAGCCTCTTGGTAACGGTCTCTTACACGGACGTGATCAACCGGTGGGTATTGTTTACGACGCCCTGGTTTGTCATATTTGGGTTCATGTTATTCATCGCGGCCTATATTGCATCGTCCTCCCTTCGCTCACTGGCCGTTGTCTCCCAAACCATAATGGTGATGTTTCTGATCGGATGCGCCATTGTGATATTCAGCGGTGGACTGGAAGAAGGAGACTTCCGTCATTTTCTGCCGATCGGCGCTCATGGTGCTGGGTCGATAATGTTGGATTCCTTTCGGGCATTCTGGGCGTATGCGGGATATGAACTTCTCCTTTATGTTTTCCCTTATGTAAAGTACCGAAAAAAAAGAGATGTTCTGATTGCCCTGTCGGCCGCCAACGGAGTCACAACCTTGTTTTACTTATTGATATCGGTGATTGTGTTATACAGCCTTAGCGAGAATCAGCTCAGATTCGTTCCTGAACCGATGGTTTTCATTTTGCGTCAATTCAAATGGCCGGTTGTGCAAAACCTCGATATTCTATTCATGATGCTATGGCTCTCGGTAACGTTGGTGACGGCTTACGTTTATTTGTTCATGGCCGCACGTTATCTTGCTTTCGTCGGAACCAAAGAAATTCAAAAGCATACTCTTCTTGTTTGGATTTTGGCTTTCCTTTGCTTTGCCGCGGGATTCTGGGGTTCGGACCGCCATCGTATGCTTCAATTCGCCAATTACCATAACACGTCTACAGCCATCGCAATTGTCTTGATTCCAACCATCCTGCTAATTGTTTCGAGAATACGGAGAGGACGGTAACCAGATGACAAAAGCCATTCTCGTCTTCTTGTCGCTTGTACTATTGACCGGTTGCTGGGATCAAATGCCGCTGCGAAAACTCCGCATGGTGGATATGGTCGGTTTGGATTTGGGCGAGAACGACCGAGGCGTCGTGCTCGAGAATGTTGTCACGAGACTCAAAAAAGCCGGCCAAGGAGAAGGAGAACCTCAATCAGAAACGACGGAGTTCAAAAACTCGAGTGTTCTGGAAGCGGTCGGACAGAGTGAATACGTAGAGAGCGGACCTTTCATAAACATCAATACGAGGCTGTATTTGATGAGCGACAGGTTTGCCATGCACGATCCCGTGAAAGAACTTGCCTTTTTGCTTCGGGCTCCTTATACCATAATTAACTCCCCGGTAGTCATTTTTGAGGGCTCCGTAACCCAACTTTTCAAAAAAGGTCAAACGGACACCGAAAGCCTGATCGAATTCGTCAGGTTGCTGGATAAAAACCGCATCTTGCGCAATGTTTCCATGATGAAATTGATTTTGTCAAAAGCAGATCCTTTGGAGGATCTGGCACTGCCTTTGCTCGGACCATCCGACTCCGGGGTTAAACTGCGAGGGGCACTCTTGTTCAGGCAAGGAAGGAGTACCGGAAGAAAACTGGATGATGATCAAGTTAGAATGTTGGCGCTTCTTTCAGGTGTTTACCAAGGCAGGCAAAGGTTTACAGGAAAGTTAGCGGAAAGCGACATCGGCGAACATTCAATGCAGGATCTTCCGAACAGCGTCCCCTACGGTTTTTCGGTCAAAAGAGGGAACACGAAAATCCAGATTTCCCCCCGTTCCGACGGCATGCCCAACATCACCCTGCAAATCCGGTTGCAGCTTAATGCTTTTTATCTGGGCCAAGAAGTTCAATCAATTAAAGCGGATTATGTTAGCCAAATGGAAAAGGCGCTTAGTAAACATCTGGAGAACAAGGCAATGCAAACGATTGAGAACTTGCAGAAAGCGAATTGTGATGTTCTCGGTATCGGAAACCAAATCAAGGCCTATCATCCCAACATATGGAAATCCCTGGATTGGCGCAAAGATTATTCGAAGCTGACGATCGAACCTGTCTTCCATGTGAAGATCCTTAACCCAGAGGAAATCTAATGCTTTTTACGTCAAAACCCACGCCAGCCTGGTTGCTTTTCTTACGTCGGAGATTGATAATTTTTCAATTTCTGCCCTCGTGCCCCACTCGGACCGGTACTACCGGACGGTCTTCGAAGGAGTACGGCGCTTCCTGTCCGCGCCATGATTTCGACGGCCTCGGCCAGTTCGGCTTCGCTGAGATGCGAGAACCCGAATAGGGCCGACGGCCGGTACCCCTCGAGAAAGCCCCCCTCGGTTCCGCTCCACCGGACACCCTCCTCCGCGCAAGCCCGGCGGAACGCCTCGAACTCCTCGGCGCTTCCTTTCCACCACGCAAACAGATGCAGCCCCGAGTCGGAAGGCACCGGCTCGAACAGGAAGCCGAGCCGATTCCGCAGCTCCTCCTCGAGCAGGGCGAACTTCCGGCTGTACACGCGCTTCATCCGCCGCAGGTGCCGCTCGTAGTGGCCGCTCTGGAGAAAAGCGGCCAGCGCCCGCTGCTCCAAAAGCCCCGAAGGGAACGGCTCGTACAGCTGCTTCGCCCGCACGAAGGCCTCCTTCAGCCCGGGCGGCAGCACCGCGTAGCCGATGCGCAGGCCGGGCAGCATCGTCTTCGAGAAGGTGCCGATGAAGACGACCCGCCCTTCGCGGTCGAGCAGCTTCAGCGGCTCGATCGGCCGGCCCCGGTGGCGGAATTCGCTGTCATAGTCGTCCTCGACGATGACCGCCTTCCGCCGGCCGGCCCATTCGAGCAGCTGCTGGCGGCGCACAAGCGGCAGGACGGCGCCGGTCGGGAAGTGGCGGCCCGGCGTGACGAAGAGCAGGCGCGCGTCCCAGTCCTCCACGCGGAGGCCGCGGTCGTCCACCGGTGCAGCCAGCAGCCGGCCCCCGGCGGTCCGGACGGCCGCATGAATCCCGCCGTAGCCGGGATTCTCCACGACCACCGGGTCGCCTTCGTCCACGAGCAGCTGGGTGAGCAGCGCGATGGCCTGCATCGAGCCGTTGACAATGACCACGTCACCGGCTTCGACGGTCATCCCGCGGGCGCGCCGCAGGTGGCGGGCCACCATTTCCCGAAGCGGGTAGAAGCCCTCCGGGTCGCCTTCCGGGGAGTCTGCCCGCTCCCGCACCTGGGCATGAAGGGCCCGGTTCCATTCCGCATAGGGAAAGAGGGTAAGGTCCGGCATGCCCGGCGTGAGCGAGATCCGGGCGGGATTCCCGCCGGGGCCCCACCGGTCCGGCTGGGCCGCCGCCCTCTTCCCCCAGGCGGACAACCGGATCTCCTCCCTCCGTTCCTGGGCCTGCGCCGGGTTCGATCCTTCATAAGCGGCAAAGGTGCCGCTCCCCCGCACACTCTCGACGTAGCCTTCCGCCGAAAGCATATCGTACACCTCGTTCACGGTGCCCCGGGACAAGCCGTAGAGCGCCGCCAGCTCCCGGCTCGAAGGCAGCCGCGTCCCTTTTCCGACCGTTCCTGCCGTCATCGCCTCCTTCAGCGCATGATAGAGCGCAAGCGACTTCGTCCGATGCTGTTTTCTCATGCTTTGGTAAGCGATTTGAAAATCCATAGCCTTCCCCCTCAAGTGGTCTATTCGGAAATCCCGTAATTGGTTCTTTTATCATACCAGTTCTTCCGTTATTTTAGATAGAAATCCATTAGAAAAGGGAGAACCGTCATGAGAAGAAACGAATTCGCCGTAAATGAGCTGCAGGAAATCGAGGACTTTCTGGGGGAGATGACCTTCGGCTTCCTCGCCATGGAGGGAAGGGACGGATGGCCTGCCGTTACCCCGCTCAATTATGTGTATACGGAAGAAAAGCTCTATTTCCACGGAAGCCGGGCGGGTAGCAAGATGGACGATCTTAAAGCATCCGGCCGCTGCACCTTCCAGGTGGCCAAGGAATATGCCCTGATCCCTTCCTATTTCTCGGATTCCCGGTTAGCCTGTCCCGCTACTTCCTATTTCAAATCCGTTCAGCTTCGGGGAACGGCTGCTCCGGTAGAGGATTTGGAAGAGAAAGCCCGCGCCCTGTCCGCTTTTATGGTGAAGCTCCAGCCCGAAGGAGGATACGACCCCATCTCAACGGACGATAAAAATTACCGGGCCGCGCTGAAGGGGGTGGCCGTGGTTAGACTGGAGGTAGAAGAGATCAGCGCCAAATTCAAATTCGGCCAGAACCTGAAGGAGCCCGCTCGCGAGCAGGTGGCCGGAGCCTTGGAGAACCGCGGGCTGGCGCTTGACCCGGAAACCGCCGCCTTGATGAGAAAATACTGCCCCGCCCACCGCGGAGCGGTGCTGGAGTAACCGAAGCCCGAACGGATACCGGAGGCCCCCGAATAGTGACGCGTTAACGCAGAAGTGATATAATATCACCTAATGTCACCCGGCCCTTCGGTGTCCTTTTCCCATTCCCGGAGGCGTCCGATAATCGATTGATTGGAAGGATGGAAGTCATGAATCCACTGGCGCAATCCCTGAATGAAACGATTGAACAAGGCAATCCCCACGTTTACTCCATGCTGTCTAAGCTTGGCAAGGAAATTTATTTCCCCAAGGTCGGCATCCTGAGCCAATCCGCCGAAGCGAAATCGAAAGCCAAGAAGTACAACGCCACCATCGGGACCGCTCTGGAGAACGGCAAGCCGATGCATCTGAACGTCATCCAGGAAACCCTTTCGGCTTACAAGCCGGTGGATCTGTACCCCTACGCGCCGCCCGAAGGCAAGCCTGAGCTTCGCGCCGCTTGGCGGGAGAAGATGCTCCAGGAGAATCCCTCCATGGAAGGCCGGGCCTTCAGCCAGCCGATCGTAACCAATGCGCTCACCCACGGGCTCAGCATCGTGGCCGACCTGTTCGCGGAGAAAGGCGACAAGGTCATCATTCCGGACAAAAACTGGGAGAATTACGAGCTGACCTTCGGCATTCGCCGCGAAGCCGAAATCGTGAACTATCCTTTATATAATGAAGCGGGAACCTTCAATGCTGACGGACTCCGCCAGGCGATCCTCGACCAGAAGGACGCGGGTAAGGCCATCGTGGTGCTGAACTTCCCGAACAATCCGACCGGCTATACACCCGGAGCGTCGGAAGGACGCGAGATCGTGGCCGCCCTTAAGGATGGAGCCGAAGCGGGGATCAACCTCGTGGTGGTCACCGATGACGCCTACTTCGGGCTGTTCTTCGAGAACTCTCTTCACGAGTCGCTGTTCGGGCAGCTGATCGACCTGCACCCCCGCCTGCTCCCCATTAAGGTGGACGGGGCGACGAAGGAAGAATATGTCTGGGGCTTCCGCGTAGGCTTCATCACGTACGGCGGCAACGGGGCCGGCGTTCTGTCCGCTCTTGAGCAGAAGACGCTCGGCATTATCCGCGCCACCATCTCGAGCGGACCGCACCCTTCCCAGACGTTCGTGCTGCATGCCCTCACCTCGCCGGACTTCCACGCCCAGAAGGAAGAGAAGTTCGCGATCATGAAAGGGCGTGCGAACAAGGTCAAGGACGTGCTGGACAGCGGGAAATACGACGGCGCCTGGGAGTACTACCCGTTTAATTCCGGCTATTTCATGTGCCTGAAGCTGAAGACGGTACATGCCGAAGAACTGCGCCAGCATCTCCTTAACGAGTACGGCGTCGGAACCATAGCTCTCGGAGAGACGGATCTGCGCGTTGCGTTCTCCTGCATCGAAGAAAACGGCATCGAAGAGCTGTTCGACCTTATCCATCGGGGAGTTCAGGATCTGCAGAAACGGCCGTAGTGTCTTATCCGTGAGTATGGTACGGCTAAGACACTTAGCCCTACCCTTGAAATCATAAAAGCACCTCCTGTCCGCGGGATATCCGTTGGGCAGGAGGTGCTTTTAAGTTAAGCGTCATCTTTTGTGTTTAGGACTATCTTACGCTTTAGACTTCGTCCGATTGGTCATGTTCTGCAGCTGACTCATCAGCTTATCCCGGGTTTCCTTGTTCCTAAGCAGGTAGGCGGCTCCCAGGGCGACGGTCGACAGGATCGTTTTCTTGCTTACGGCCATGGCGTTTCCCTCCTTGAGATGTCTGGTTGTAGGTTTCCCTAAACCATAATACCCCGTTTCGGGAAGCCTCAAACACCCAGGGCCTGCGTCTCAAGCGCCGTAGGTCCGGCTCTGGAGCAGCCGTTCGAGCCGGCCCAGCTCCTCCGCCAGCGCCAGCAGCCGGCGTTTCGCCTTCTCCTCCTGCCGGGTCTCCCCCTTCAGCCGGGCCTCCCGGTAAAGGTCGATCGCCAGGTTGATGGCTCCCGCCAGCGTTTCCTTCAGGAGCCGCAGCGTAAATTCATCCGTATCCTTAAGCGGTCCGTATACCCCTTCACCCGATGGCTGTCCGTCCGCATAATGCAGCTGCTGAATCCCGAATTTGGTCAGGGTAAATTTATCTCCGTTGAGCCGGGCCGCATGAATCAGCCAATCCACCAGCTCGATGAAATCCTCGTTGTCGATTCTTAAGTAATCCGCCCGGAATTGAAAGCGATTCCCCTTGCGAAACAAATAAAAGCACAGATTGCTGTCCTCCTGATCGAGGCGGATCATCGTAATTTTACGCCCCGGCTTCTCTTCCACCTGCAGGCCAAGGGTCCGGGCCGCCTGCTTCCACCGCTCCAATACCTCCGCCGGGATCTCGCCTTCCAGGCTCCGGTAAATGACCAACCCTTCCATAAGCTCCCTCCTTCCCCCCGTTTCACGAGCCTTGACTGCTTTGTTCCCAGCTTATGAAGGGAAGCGTCGGCAGGTAACGGCAGAGACGCTTCCTCCGCCCTTTCGGGCCGATGCCCAGGATGGCGCCGGGAGAGCTTGCGTTACGGCCATAGGCGGTGAAGCCAGCGGACCGACTCTGCATGGGGACGCTTGAAGGACGGGCTGTTGGGTTGGGGGCCGTTTCGGCAAGTCTATTGACCGGAGACAGCCATTTTTAGAGCCCGGCCTGTCAACGAGGCTGCGCAGCCGATGCTCTCTTTCGGTACGCCTTCAAACAGGACTTTCCCTCCTTCCTCACCCGCACCGGGACCAAGATCAATCATCCAGTCGGCTTGGCTGATCACCTGCAGATTATGCTCGATCACGATCAAGGTGCAGCCCCGCTCCACGAGACGATTCAGCAGGAGAATAAGCCGGTCCACATCCGCCATATGCAGTCCTGTCGTCGGCTCATCCAGCACATAAAGCATCCCGCTGCCTTCCAGCTCCGCAGCCAGCTTGACCCGCTGCCGCTCACCGCCCGACAAGGTGCTGAGCGGCTGCCCCAATGACAAATAACCGGCGCCGGCCTCCTGCAGTCGTTGGAGCGGCCGTACCACTTCTTCCTCGCAAAAATAGCGGAGCGCCTCATCGACGGTCATGGCCAGGACGTTGCCGATGCTTTTTCCACGGAAGCGATAGGACAGCACTTGTTCCGTATAACGCATTCCCCGGCAGGCTTCACAAACAGCGGCGACCGTATCCATAAAAGCAAAATCGGTATAAATCGTCCCCAAGCCCTTGCAGCTTGGGCAGGCCCCCTGCGAGTTGAAACTGAACAAGGAGGCGCCTACCCCATTTTCCTTTGCAAACAGCTGTCTTACCGCGTCGAAAATGTTGGTGTACGTAGCGAGATTGGAACGGTTGGACGCCCCGATTTCCCCTTGGTCGATGAAGATCGCTTCCGGGTAAAGCTCCGGAAAGACCTGATGCATCAAGGTGCTCTTTCCCGATCCCGCCACTCCGGTAACGACGGTCATGGCACCAGCCGGAAACCGAACATTTATCTCTTTCAAATTATTTCTAGCCGCCTTCTCTACAGCAAGCCAGCCGGCTGGCGGCCTGACCTCGCTTTTGAAGGCGGGCTTGCGGTTCAAGCCTTCGGCTGTCAAGGTGCCCGCTGACTTTAATTGTTCCAAGCTGCCTTCGAATACAATTCTTCCGCCGTTCGTTCCTGCTTTCGGCCCCATTTCGACGAAGTGATCGGCAATTTGCATAACGTCCGGGTCATGTTCCACGACCAGAACGGTATTGCCTTTATCTCGCAGCTGCTGCAAGAGCCGGTTAATCGTGCCGACGTCGTGCGGATGGAGCCCGATACTGGGCTCGTCAAAAATATACAGCAGATCGCTCAGGCTGCTGCCGAGCTGACGCACCATCTTGATCCGTTGCGATTCGCCGCCCGACAAGCTGGGCGTTTCGCGGTTCAGACTCAAATAGCCAAGGCCAATCTCCAGCATATGAGTCAGGCGTTTATCGATCGCTTCCGTAACCGTCCGGGCTTCCGGCTGCCGGATCCTGCGGATGAACCCGATAAGCTCGCGGATCGGCATAGCCGCGCAATCGGCAATGTTTCTGCCGTTGATCCGGCAGGACAATGCGCGCGGATTCAAACGGCCGCCGCCGCAGGAATCGCATGTCTCCTCGGCTGCGATTCGGGCTATGGCTTCCTTATACCTCGCCGCATTCCTCGAGTCCTTATTAAGAAACGTGCGCTTGATGCGCGGAACCACCCCTTCGTACAGCGATGTCGGAGGCCAGCCCTTGGTCGGATGCGGCGGCTTGAATCCGCTTTTATACAGAAGCGTATCCATCTTCTCGTCTGTGTAATTCTTCAATTTTTTGTCGTTATCGAACAGACCGGTACAAACATATCTTTTCCAACGGACGTCGCCGGGCATGAAGGTCGGGAACAGCAGGGCTCCCTCGTTCAGCGATTTCTCCCTGTCGATCAGCCGATCGACGTTGACGGTACTCACCTTTCCCAAACCTTCGCATTCGGTACACATGCCCTGCGGGTTGTTAAAAGAAAATACGTCCGAATATCCAACGAATGGACGGCCGAAGCGGGCAAACAGCAGCCGCAGAAGCGCATAAATATCCGTGACCGTCCCAACCGTGGACCTGGCACTCCCTCCGATTTTCTTCTGGTTCATGACAATAGCGGCTGGCAGATGCTCAATCGCCTCCACCTCGGGATGTCCGTATTGGGGGAGCCGGTTGCGGATAAAGCTCGAGTAAGATTCGTTCAATTGCCGCTGGGATTCCGCCGCGATCGTATCAAATACGAGGGCGGATTTGCCGGAGCCGGAAACGCCCGCGAACACCGTTATTTGTTTTTTGGGGATCGTGAGATGGATTCCCTTCAAATTCTTCTCCCTTGCCCCGACGACGCGAATGGCCTCATCCTTCTTCATCAGCTATTCCTCCTCTTGCGATTTATATTAAGAAGTATAAGCTTAAACCATGCCAATATCGGTCATGTTTAAGGAGGGGAATCACCGTGACCAAAGCCCAGCTGCTGTATAACCTGCTTATGTATGTCAATGCCAAGCGCCGCTTTACCGCTCAGGACGTTGCGTATGAATTCGGCGTATCCGTCCGAACCGCCCATCGGTATCTGGCCGACCTCGGCGAGATGGGCGTTCCGCTTTATACGGAGCCAGGCCGGGGCGGCGGTTACCGGGTGCTGGACAACCGGACGCTGCCGCCGGTCCTATTTGACGAGGAGGAAGCGTTCGCCATCTTCTTTGCTTTTCAGGCTTTGACCTATTACCATTCGCACCCTTTCGACATCCACGTCGGGTCTGTCTCCCGCAAGCTGTATGCGGGCCTGCCCGAGGAGACGAAAAGAAAGGTGGATCGCCTGGATTCGGTGCTGGCCTTCTGGAGCCAAAAGAGAACCGTCCCGTCTCCCTTTCTCAAGGAGATCCTGGAGGCTGCCTCCGAGCAGCAACTGATCCTGATGAAATACGAGTCCAAATCAGTCAATACGGTAAGGGAAGTGGCTCCGCTAGGCATCTACGCAACCAACGGCTTCTGGTACATGCCGGCGTACGACCGGGCTTACGGGGAAATCCGCTTGTTTCGAACCGACCGGATGGTGTCCGTGGAACGAACGCAGCAGCCCTTCCCGCCGCAAATGCCTCTGCCCGACTGGCTGGAGCGGCATACGAGACAAACGCCGGAAGCGCCTGTTCGTCTGTACGTGGAGCTGACCCGGGAAGGCTTGAGGCAGTGCCGCAGCCAGCCATGGCTGGAGCCTTATATCGTAGCCGTCACCCCGGAGCAGGGCTATGTGGAAATGGAGATCGACCGGAAGGAATGGGAGTTCGTGACCCAGTACTTTTTTCGGCTGGGCACTTCCGTCAAAGTAATGGAGCCGCGCGAGATGGCGGACCACATAAGGAAGCAGGCCCATGAGCTTGTTCTCCATTATGCCGCTTCGGACGGGACTCCCCCAAGATGATGCGTGCTTCCAGGCAGGCCCGCCGGGACCAAGATCCCCCGAGCGAAGCACCAAAAAAGCAGCTCCCGGCGGAGAGCTGCTTGAAGAGGCTCGCGGTTTATGCTAACGGCAACCGCTCCTTATGACTGGCTGGTCGTTTGACCGTGCTGATGGCCATAGGATGAACCGTAAGGCTGGCCGTAATGCCCGTAATGGTGCCAAGGATGGGAGTAGCCATGATAGCCGCCCGGGTAACCGCCCATTTGGCCACCGGGATAACCGCCGGGGTAACCACCCGGGTAACCCCCTGGATAACCGCCGGGATAACCGCCCGGGTAGCCGCCGGGATAGCCGCCCGGGTAACCTCCTGGATAGCCGCCCGGATAGCCAGCCGGATAGCCACCCATTTGACCGCCTGGGTAGCCGCCGGGGTAACCTCCTGGGTAGCCGCCGGGGTAACCTCCTGGATAGCCGCCCGGATAGCTCCCCGGGTAACCGCCCGGCTGGCCGATGCCGGGAATTTGGGAAACCTGGCGTTCTTCTCCCGTCTCCCCGTTCCCTTGCTGGTAAAACTCATTCTCTTGAGACATGCTGAGTTCCCCTTTCGATTTAGACATATGACACGGTATGCACGAAAGGGGAAAAGGGACACTTGCCCAATGGATAAACTTTTGGTCCGGGCTTCGAGCTCTACGGACGATCAGCCACTAGCGTAAAGGTTTTGGGGATCCCTTTGTCGTACACATCGGAGGACTTGTTGGGCTCCTCCAGCAAGAGCCGGATGACCAACCCGGCCTGCGCGCAGGACGTGACGATCTCCCCGAGCGTCCAGCGTCTCAGGAGGGTTTTGGGAAGATCCTCCTGCTTGTCCTCGGGCAGGAACTTCAGATAGGGCACCTCCACCTCGGTCAGCCCCTCATCGAAATAATCCCCCGTCACCTTGTGTTTGCGCGTCGTGTGGCGCGTTCCTTTGGAGGAGATGAGCTTGGTCGTGAACGGATGGAAGTCCTGGAGCACCAGGCGTCCTCCGGGATGGAGCAGCCGGTAGACGGTATTCATCAACGGGGTCAAATCCGTGAAATAATGAAGAATGCCGAATTCCATAAACGCCATATCGTACGATCCGTCCAGCTCCTCTTCCGGCAGCTGCGTGACGTCCGACACGAGATACCGCACGGAAACCCCGGCCGCCTCCGCCAGCTCCCCGGCATACCGCGCGTTCTCGGAGGCGATGTCCACTACGGTGACCTGAGCCCCGAGAAGAGCGAGGGCGACGGCCTTGCTGCCGTGGGAGCCGAGCAGGTTGACGGCTTTCCTGCCTTCGACGCTGCCAAGATGCTCATAGAGGCCCGACAGCCGGGCCAAGGGATCCGCCTTGATCCTTTCCGCCGCCTCGGCCGGTGTGCCGTACCGGCTGAGCCAAGCCTCGTACGGGCTGCAGTTCCAGGCTTTTTCGTTAATGCTGCTCTGTTCGTTCTGCATGATGGCCTCCTGGCGCCTGTTCAGGCACGGTTCATTTCCGAATCCTTCCCATTCTCTCATTATCGGCGGCAGCGGAGCAAGTCATCCCCCTGGGGTTGAGACGGGCTTGAGTCCGTAGGAGGCTCCCAGTCAACCAACTGAATTCGTTAACCTCTGGGCGGATGCCTGCATAGGCTGTAACCATCCAGGGCATGAGGAAGGTGGGAGACATGGCGTCCATCGTGAATATTTTCTGTATGAAGATCAACAGCATCTCGAATAACGGCTCCGTCAACATCGGGGAATCGGTTCACAGCGACCATACCGCCAACACCAAGTCCCAAGGGGTCAACTCCTCCTACGGGGACGGCTCTCCGGCCGAATCCGCCATGAAGAATGTGTTTGTCGATCCGGACTTCAACGACATGGGGGATATTCTCGACCCGACCAATGCCAACGTAGTGCAATCCTAAGGAGGGAATCCTATGCCTTTTCAAATCAACATCGCCAATTTCAAAATAAACGGCATCTCCAGAAACGGAAACATCGACGTGGGCGCCAACGTCCAGAACAGCCATACGGCCAATACCAAAATGGTAGGGGCCAACTTCTCCGTGGGCGATTTCTCGCCGGCCTTCTCCGCTATGAGCAATGCTGTGCTCGATCCGGATATAAGCGATCAGGATCAAATCGCGAATCCGTCGGCCCCGCTTGCGAATCAGCTGTAACGGCAGAGGGCAGCCGGAAAAAAGCGAAGCCCCGGTTACCGGTGCTTCGCGGCCTGCCGGACGGACCGGCGGTAATAGGAGGGCGGGACGCCGTACAGGCTTTTGAACAGCTTGCTGAAGAAATACAAGTCCGAATAGCCGACGGCTTCGGCGGCCTGCGTGACATTCATAGCGGTTTCCGTGAGCAGAACCTTGGCCCGGTCCATCCGCAGCCGGGTGATATACTCCTTCAAGGAATAGCCTGTCTGGGCCTTGAACAGCCCGCTCAAGTAGCGCGGGGAAAGACCGGCCAGCCGCGCGAGCTCACGATAGTCTACGGGCTCTCCCAAGTGCTCGCGGAGGTAAGTGATCACGCGGCGGACGTCCTGCCGCTGCTTGTACGAGAAGGCCGGCTTCCCTTCCTTGCGGGCACGGACGCGGAGCAGCTGCAGCCATAGAAGCTTCAGGAGGAGGCCGAACTCCTCCTCCCATCCCGCTTCCTGGCTCTCCCTGCATTCCAGCAGGCGATGGAAATCATGCTCAAAGGAGTACGGGTCCTCGACGGTCGTCCTCCTGTCGGGCAGCCACTGCGCCTCGGGCGACTCTTCTTCCGGTACCAAGGCCGTAAAATGCAGAAAAAGGACAAGCAGCCGGTCTTCCGGCTCCTGCTCCGCCTCCACCCGGTCGCCCGGACGAAGCAGGAAGCATTCGCCCCGCCGGGCCTCGTGCCGCTCTCCGTTAATGGTTACAAAGCCGCTTCCCTCCATTACATACCAGAGGTCGTAATCCGGAAGCGGCGGGGGCCGCCAGCTCCAGCCGGGCTCGCAGCGGGCTTTGCCGCTGCCGGCCGCGGCCCGGAAGGTCAGCCGGCCGACCGGGTACAGCTTCTCCATCGTCTCCTCCACCCCTTTTGCATCCATCGCACCCTTCTCCCCCTCATTGTAGCACAGGGAGGCGCAGGCGCTTGCCCGGCCTAAGCATTAACCTACAAATTTACGAGCGCCTCCTCCATGGCTTGGCGGGGTCCCCCATGCTACGCTAAAGGCATCAAAACCAGATCTGGCAAGGGAGGAAGGGACATGAGCGTCAATCCGAGAACCCCCGAGGAAATTAACCGGAAGCTGTACCCCCGGACGGGCCTTTACCGCGCTTTGGCGGAGGGCACGGAGATCGGGGAAGAAGAGAAACGGTTCTATCGGGAGCAGGGCTTTCTGGGCGTGCAGGGCTTTCTTACAACAGAGGAAATCCGAAATGCGGTGCAGGCCTTGGCGGAGCATATCGACAGCGACGAGACGAAGGTTAAGGTCCAGTTTACGAAGCCGAAAAGTGAGCTGAGCAGCCGCGGGGAACGGGAGCTTGCGGTCCGCAAGGTGTACGATTTTGTCGAGGAGGAAGAGCGCCTTCGGGCCATCGCCTGCAAGCCGATGCTGCTCGAGGCGGTCGAGAAGCTGCTCGGAGCAAAGCCGAAGCTCGTCCAGGACATGGCCCTGCTGAAGCCGCCTTTCGGAGGGGGAGAAAAGCCCTGGCACCAGGACATGGCCTATGGTCCGCTCGCCTTTGACAAGCCGGTGATCGGCGTGTGGCTTGCTCTGGATGAAGCCGATGAGGACAACGGCTGCATGCAGGTCATTCCCCGCTCCCATATGGACGGGGGCGTGCCCCACTACGCCGTCCGCGACTGGCAGATTTGCGATGCGAACGTCCCCGTGGAGCGCAACCTGGCCGTCCCGCTTAAACCGGGCGGAGCTCTGTTCTTTCACGGCCTCCTGACTCACGGCACCGCCCATAACTTCTCGGCCCGGCGCCGCAGGGCGCTGCAGTTCCACTATGCCCCCGAAGGGGCGGAGAAGCTCCATCCCCCGGAATACAAGCGTCTCTTCACGAACGAAATGACCGGGGCGGAATGCTGACCGGCCCGCTGTCATACATTTAGGATAAGCCGGCCGCCTTCCGACCAGGAGGGGGGCGGGCTAATCCGGTGAACGGCGCCGCAAGCAAACGGGGGCAGGCCGATGGGGGTTAAAGGTTGGATCCATTTCTTCATCCGCGGCGGCGCGTCCGCCTCACTCCAAGCGAGAATGTCCAAGCTGGAGAAGGAAATCGGCCGGCTGAAGGAGCTCGAGAAACAGATGGAGGAACTGAAGCAGCTTGCTGTCCCTCCTGTCCCGGACCCCGATAAGAAGAAGGAGCCGGCTGACGAGCCGAAGCCCGAAGGCTCTACCACGATCATCATCGAGCATATGAACGTGGAGAAGGTGATGGTCGGCAAGTGGGACATGAGCAGCAACCTGGGCCAGCTCGGCATCCGCGAGTTGACCGGACGGCTCAACATCGGGACGGTCTACGGCGAGAAAGCCTCGTCAGACCCCGACGCCAAAGCCCCGGCCTCTCCCTCTCCGCCCGCCGGCCCCAAAGTTACGCTGACCAAACGAAAAGGGTAAGAAGCGCTCCGCCTCCAGCGGATCCTTCTTACCCTTTGCTTATTGCTTGCCCCTTACCGATGCAGAATCCGGGCCGCCTCGCTCTCTTCCCCCTCTTCGGCATGGACCAGAACGAGCACTTTGCCGTCACGCAGATCATCGTCATAGCGTTTGGCCTCATCCTCATTAAGCCCAAGCTCGGTCAAGGTGCCGGTATAGCCTCCGGCGCTTGCTCCGATGGCGGCTCCCGCCGCGGTAGCGGCCAGCGCCCCGGCCACAAGCAGCGGACCGACGCCGGGAACGGCAAGCGAGCTCAGGCTGACGAACAGCCCGGCGGCACCGCCTATGACCCCGCCGGTCACCGAGCCTCCGGACAAGCCGTCCGGCGTCTGGGCTCCGGTCGTTTCCTCCAGCTCCTCCAAGGCCCTCTTGTCCTTCGTTACGACGGTGATGTCTTCTTCCCCGTAGCCTGCTTTTTTCAATTCTTCAATGGCATTGACCGCCGCTTCTTCCTCTAGATAAACCCCCGCTGTCGTCCGGTTCATGAGCATTTCCTCCCTGTCTCGTTTCTACGCTGTCTCTTTATCCTTTACCCTTGGGAGGAAAAAGCCAATCAACCGAAGCCGGGTTCCCTTCGCAGCCGGTCAGGGGCTCGTCACCGGGGATTCCGTATAAAGGAAAATCTCGCTGCCGATCACTTCCACCTGATAGGTTTTGACACAGCCGCGGTCCGGCTCCTGCACGTCCCCGCTGCGGAGGCATACCTTCCAGTCATGAAGCGGGCAGTACACATTCCCGCCGGACACGATTCCTTCCGAGAGAGGCCCTCCCTTGTGGGGGCAGCGGTTCTCCACCGCCTTCACTTCCCCGTTCGACAGCCGGAATACGGCGATTTCCTGTTTGCCGAGGGACACCACCCTTCCCCGCATGAACGGGATCTCCTCTATGCTTCCCACCGGATATCGGTTCATCTGCTTTCCCCGCTTCCTCTGCCTGAGCCAGGCCGTTTTTTTGTTCGTTTTTGCCATTAGGGTTATTCTGACGCTACCGAGATTCCGTCGTACAAATCCGCATACTTGGGGCGGTTGTTGATGACATCCTTCCAAGGGTCCGTCAGCTTCTCGAGCACCTTCTCGACCCGGGTCAGCAGGGCTTGGCGGTTGGCCGTATTTTCGACGACCGCCTCCCGGATGGTATCGAGGCCGATCCGGACGACCCATTCCGAAGTCCGCTCGCCGTAATTCCCCGTCTCCCGATAAAACTGAAGATAGGCCCCCGTGATGTCCATGACCTCCTCCGACGTCTTCACCTTGCAGAGCAGGTCGCCCCCTCTCAGCTTGACGCCTCCGTTGCCGCCCGCATACAGCTCCCAGCCGCCATCGACCGCCACGACGCCGAGATCTTTAATGCCCGACTCCGCACAGTTGCGGGGACAGCCGGAAACCGCCATCTTCACCTTGGCCGGCGTATTCAGCCTCTCGTACTTCTTCTCGATATCAATGCCCATCTGGATGGAGTTCTGGGTGCCGAAGCGGCAGAAGTCGGCGCCTACGCATGTTTTGACCGTCCGGAGCGCCTTCCCGTAAGCCCAGCCCGACGGCATGTCGAGGTCGGCCCATATGCTCGGCAGGTCTTCCTTCTTCACCCCGAGCAGGTCGAGCCGCTGACCGCCGGTTACCTTGACCATCTTCACCCCGTACTTCTCGGCCGCATCGGCAATCCGTCTCAGCTCGCTTGGCGAGGTGACGCCCCCGTACATGCGGGGAACGACCGAATAAGTGCCGTTGTGCTGGATGTTGGCGTGCATCCGCTCATTCACGAAGCGCGAAGCCTTCGCATCCTCATATTCGTCCGGCCACACCATGGCCAGGTAATAATTGAGCGCCGGACGGCACTTGGAGCACCCCTCCTCCGTGCTCCAGCCCAGCACGTTCATCACCTCGCGCATGTGGGTCAGCCTCTTCTCCCGGATCGCTTCCACCAGCTCGTCGCGGGACAGCGTCGTGCAGGAGCAGACCGTCTCCTTGACCGGCGTTTCGAAGCCGTCCCCGAGCACATGCTCGAGCAGCTGCCCGACGAGCGGCTTGCAGCCTCCGCAGGAGCGGGAGGCCCCGGTGCAGCCCTTGACCGCATCCACTGAGGTCAGCCCTTGCTCCCGGATGGCCCGGACGATCGTCTCCTTCGTTACCCCGTTGCATCCGCATATGAGCTCATCCGGCGCCATGGCCGCCGCCGCATTAACCGGTGCGCCGCTCTTGGCGGACGGGCCGCCGACGAGAGACGCGTGAAGCTCCGGGGTCATCTCTGCGCCGGTGCGGATGAGCCGGAAGAGCGTGCTCCCTTCCGACGTATCGCCGAACAGGACGCCCCCGATGATCCGCCGGTTCCGCAGAAGCACCTTCTTGTAGACGCCGTTCCACTCGTCGTGGACGCAGACGGCCTGGGTGTCCTCCCCGTCGACAAATTCTCCGGCGGAGAAGACGTCGACGCCCGACACCTTAAGCTTGGTGGACAGCACCGAGCCCCGGTAAGGAGGGGTCTCCGTGCCGCACAGCGTCTTGGCCAGCACCGCGCCCTGCTCATAGAGAGGGGCGACCAGTCCGTAAACCATTCCGTTGTGCTCGGCGCACTCCCCGACGGCATAGATGTGGGGCTGGTCCGTCTGCATGTAGTCATTGACGACGATTCCGCGGTTAACCCCGATTCCGCTCTCCTTCGCCAGGCTCACGTTTGGCCGGATGCCGACCGCCATCACCACCAGGTCCGCGTCCACCGACGTTCCGTCGGCGAACTCGACGCCGGTCACCCGGGCATCGCCGAGGATCGCCTTGGTCTGCTTACTGAGCAGGAAGCTCATTCCCTGCCGTTCCAGCTCGGCCCTCAGCATCTTGGAGGCGGGCGCATCGAGCTGCCGCTCCATCAAATAGTCACAAATATGGATGACGCTGACCTCCATGCCGAGGTTCAGAAGCCCCCGTGCGGCCTCCAGTCCGAGCAGCCCGCCTCCGATAACCGCCGCTTTGCGGTGATGCTTAGCCGTTTCGATCATCGTCTCGCAGTCCTTAATGTCCCGGAAGGCGATGACGCCTTCCTTGTCCGCCCCCGGCAGCGGGAGCATAAACGGAAGCGATCCGGTGGCAAGGATAAGCTCGTCGTAAGCCTCCGTCCGGCCCTTGTCGGTGCGGAGGGTGCGGGAAGCGGGATCAACTGCCGTGACGGTCTCTCCCGTATGAAGCCGGATGCCGTTCTCGGCGTACCATTCCAGCGGATTAATGACGATGTCCTCCACCCGGGCGCTGCCCGCGAGAACGGAGGAGAGCAGGATGCGGTTGTAATTCGGATGCGGCTCGCTTCCGAACACCGTAATGTCGAACTTCCGGTCCGACAGCTTAAGAATCGTTTCCACCGTATTCATCCCGGCCATCCCGTTGCCGATCAGCACAAGCTTCTTCCTGTCCATAGGATCACTCCTTCAGTCGTTTCGGATTTGTCGGGGCCTTACCGGTCCCGGATGCCTTCCCGCTCTTGAACGTTCAAGGGTTCAGGCCTT
This sequence comes from Paenibacillus aurantius, assembly GCF_032268605.1. Taxonomy (NCBI): domain Bacteria; kingdom Bacillati; phylum Bacillota; class Bacilli; order Caryophanales; family Paenibacillaceae; genus Paenibacillus; species Paenibacillus aurantius. Next base: position 1,479,613 of record NZ_CP130318.1, on the reverse strand, counting down.
CTCAGCTTTGACGGCGCAGATTTTGAATTCGGGCATGGAGCTGACGGGGTCGAGCTTGTCGTTCGTCAGCCGGTTGATGCACAGCTCCCCGCCCCAATGAAACGGGACGAAGATGGTCCGGGGGTGAATGCCCTCCGTCACCTTCACTTCGAACACAAGCGAATCCCGGCGTGAGGTGAGCCGGATCCGGCTTCCCACCCCGAGCCCCACGGCGGCGGCCAGACGGGGATGAACCTCCGCCACCGGAACCGGCGCCTTCTTCAGCAGCGCCTCCGTCCGGCGGGTCTGCACCCCGCTCAAGTAATGATTGGGGAGCCTCCCCGTCGTCAGCACGTATGGATACTCGGCGTCGGCCGGCTCCGCCGGAAGCTTTGGGGTGATCCCGAACAGGCGGGCCCGGCCGTCGGCGTGGGCGAAGCGGCCGGTGAACAGCATCGGCGTCCCGGGATGTTCCGGGGCGGGGCAGGGCCAGTGCACCCCTTTGGCCCGGATCAGCCGGTCGTAGGTCAAGCCGCTGTAATCGGCCGGACCGCCCGCCGAGGCCCGGCACAGCTCCGCGAAAACCGCCTCGATGGACGGATAGCGGAAATACTCGCCGCGTCCGAGCTTCTCCGCCAGCCGGCAGAGGATTTCGTAGTCCGGCAGGCTCTCTCCCGGGGGAGAGAAGGCCCGGGGCCGGTGGAACACCCGCCCCTCCAGATTGGTCAGCGTCCCTTCGCCTTCCAGGAAGGAGGAGCCGGGAAGGAGCCAGTGAGCCCGGGAGGCGGTTTCCGTCTCGAACAGATCCACCACGACGAGAAGCTCCAGCTTGGCGAGCGCCCTCTCGACAAAGCGGCTGTTCGGACTCGAGACGACCGGATTCGAGCCGAGCACGATCAGCGCCCGGATCTCCCCTTCGTCGATCTTCTGGATCATCTCGTAGGCGGAGACGCCTTTGCCGGGCAGCTCGTCAGGCTCGATCCCCCACACCCCGGCTACATGCCTCCGGGCGGCGGGATCCTCAATCGAACGGTAGCCGGGCAGCTGATCCGCCTTCTGCCCGTGCTCCCTGCCGCCCTGCCCGTTCGCCTGCCCGGTCACGGCTCCGTAGCCGCAGCCCGCCCGGCCGATTTTGCCCGTTAAGAGACAGAGGTTGATGTAGTTCAGCGTGTTCTCCACGCCGTTCACCTGCTGCTCCAGTCCTCGGGCGGTCAGCACGATGCCGGTCTCCGCCTTGGCGAAGCCCCGGGCGATCGTCCGGGTGACGGCCTCGAGCACTCCGGTCAGCTCCTCCACCCGCTCCGGGGTAAATGGCCGGACCGCTTCCTCCACCTCCCCAAGACCGGTCGTCCGCTCCGCCACGAACCGGGCGTCATACAGCTTCTCCCGGATCAGGACGTTCAACAGGCCGTTCACGAAGACGGAATCGAAGCCCGGCTGCAGCCTGACGTGAAGGTCCGCCATTTTGGAGGTCATCGTGTTGCGGGGGTCGGTGGTGACGAGAATCGCCCCGTTCTTCTTCGCTTCCATCAGATAAGGCACGAGGGTCGGCTGGCATTCCGCCACATTCGCCCCCGCGATGATGATGTACTTCGCCTTCGGAATTTCGCTCAAGGGGAACGTCATCCCCCGATCGAGCCCGAAGGCCCGGTTCGAGGCGGCCGCCGCCGAGGACATGCAGTATCTTCCGTTGTAGTCGATATACCTCGACTGCAGCGCTACCCGGGTAAACTTGCCCATGAGGTAGCACACTTCGTTCGTGAGCGATCCTCCTCCGTAGACGGCGACCGCATCCTTGCCGGCCCTCCCTTGAATGGCCCGGATCCGCCCGGCTATGTCCGTCAGGGCCTCCTCCCAGGAAGCCCGCTCCCATTCCTTCGGCCCTTGGGCAGCCGCCGGGTCCCCTGCGCTTCCTTCTGTCCTTCTAAAGGGATGAAGGATCCGCGAAGGATGCCGGGCGTGGTCCAGCGCGTTCAGTCCCTTCTGGCACAGGCGGCCGGTCGCCACCGGAAAATCCGGACTCGGCTTAACCGTATATCCGGCCGGCCCGTTGATTTCCGCCTTCGGGTCACTCCTAACCAACGTCATCCCGCACTGCATGCTGCAGAAGCAGCAGTGGGATGTCAGACTTCCGGCTGCTTCCATGTTCTCCCCGCTCCTTTTTCTCTCTATCGCTTATCGGCCAGCGAGGCCTTTCCCGTTCCCGGGCGGTCCTCCCCCGTTAATAATTCACGCCGCTTCCGGCCGCCGCCCACGTCTTCTTCCAGTTAAGAGATCTCAGGTAGAACAGGAGCGAAGCGGCAAAAACAAAGCAGCCGGCCAGAAGAAAGCCCGTGGAGAAGCTTCCCGTTGTTTCCTTCAGAGAACCGAGGGCAAAGGGAAGCACAAAGCCTCCGAGTCCGCCGGCCGCCCCGACTACCCCCGTCACCACGCCGATTTCTTTCGGAAACCGCTGAGGCACGATCTGGAAGATGGAGCCGTTGCCCATCCCGAGGCACATCATCATGCCGATGAACAGCAGAAGGGCGAGGTACCGGGAAGGCAGCGTCGACAAGAGAAGCAGCTGCACGGAAATCAGGCCGAAAAGCACCACCAAGAGCTTCATGCCGCCGACCCGGTCCGCCAGATACCCCCCGAGCGGCCGGAAGAAGCTGCCCGCTATGACGACGGCCGTGACGATGTAGCCGACCTGAACCTTCGTCAGGCCGCCCGCCACAACGGCTTCCCCGTACTGGTCGAAGAAGAAGATGCTCAAGTACGTGGAGAAGCCGACGAAGCCCCCGAAGGTAATCGAATAGAAGAAGCAGAACCACCACGTATCGGCGAAGCGGAACATGTTCAGGTAATCCTTCAGCTTCTTGGCCGGCGGCTGGTTCGGGCTGTCCTTCGCCATCAGCGCATAAACGCCGAAGACAAGCAGGAGCGGGATGAGTGCCATCCCGAACACCGAGTGCCAGCCGTACGCTTCCGCCAGCTTCGGCCCGAAGAACGTCGCAAGCGCCGTTCCGCTGTTCCCCGCCCCGGCGATGCCCATGGCCAAGCCCTGGTATTCCGGCGGGTACCACCGGCTCGCGAGCGAGAGCGACACCGCAAAGCTCGCCCCGGCGATGCCGAGCAGGAAGCCGAAGGCGTGAACCTGGTTGAGCGTCGTGCCGCCGAGCCACCCCCACAGCAGGGGGAGAACCGTCAGCCCCATTCCGATCATGCCGGTCCGGCGGGACCCGATCCGGTCCGCCAGAACCCCCATCGGGATCCGGAAGATGGAGCCCCCCAAGGTGGGAATGGCGACCATGAGCGCCTTCTGGGAAGCCGTTAACCCGAAATCCTTGGTGACGAACAGGGACAGCGCCCCGAGCATCACCCAAATCATGAAGCTGACATCAAAATACAAAAATGCCGATACCAAGCTGGGCCAATGCCCCGCCTTGCGAAAAGCCTTTGCGTCCATTTCGTTGTCCTCCCTTATTTCATTTGTTTGCATTTGCTTGCATCGGATGAAAAAAAGACAAAAAGGAGCCTATCGTTAACAATCCGATAGGCTCCTTTGCCATAGAGGGACACGCCATTGTGCCCCGAAAAGATATGAGATTGGTTTGATTATAGGATGGATAGAGTAAATATGTCAATATACTTAACATATATTTTTAAAAGGGGAGGTTGGAAGCGAAAATTATACGGAAAGTATCGACACCTCCGCTTGGTTTGTGGTATTTTTATTTAAAAATGTAATGTTACCTAACACGATTAAGGAAAAGGGGGACCAGCGAATGACTTTGACTATGCTTCTTATAGATGAAATTCATTCGGCCGATTCCGCGGTCCTCCGGCAGGAGCCGGCGAAGCGTCCGCATTCGATGCTCGCTTCCTGCGGATACGAAGTCAGGCGGGTGCCGGATCTGTCCTCGCTCCCCGAAGAGGGGAAGGCGGATGCCGTCGTCCTCCGCTCCACGCCCGAACGGCTGGTGGAGGCCGGGGAAGAGCTCCGCCGCCAGTCCTCTCTCCCCCTGCTATGGTGGTATGATGGGGGAGCCCTTCCCGAGGTGCCTTATGACCAAGGGGCGGAATGGGACGGCATGCTTTCCGCCTCCATGACCGCGGACGAGGTGCGGTGGTCGGTCGGGATCAGCCTGCTCAGCTTCCGGCGCAAAGAGCGGCTGCGGATGGAGAACGACCAATTGACCGAACGGCTGAATGACCGGCGGTGGATTGAGCAGGCGAAAGAGATTTTGTGCGAGATCAAGAAGATTCCGGAAGCCGAAGCCTATGAGTTTCTGCGTAAACAGGCCATGAATGAGCGCAAGAAGCTGGTGGACGTCGCGAAATCGATCGTCAAGGTCTACCAGCTGCTGCGCCAGATGGATAAAGGAGGAGCCCGCTCATGATGGATCTGATCAAGGAAGTCGGAAGAGGCCGCAAAGGAGCCCGGGACCTGACCCCCGAGGAAGCAAGGCGAGCGGCTGAGCTCATTCTGTCCCGCGAAGCGTCCGCCGTTCAGATCGGCGCTTTCCTGATGGCCGAGCGCATCAAGACCGAATCGGCGGAGGAGCTCACCGCTTTCGTGGAGGCGTGCCGGGCCCGCTCGCGCCGCTGGCCGATGGCCGGCGGCATCGACTGCGCGGGGCCGTACGACGGGCGCCGAACGAGCTTCGCCGCCACCGTGCCGGCGGCGTTCGTTCTCGCCTCGTGCGGCCTGCCCGTCACGCTCCACGGAAGCGCAGCGCTTCCGCCGAAGTGGGGCATCACGCTGCCCGACAACTTCGCCGCCTTAGGCGCGGACCTCACCGGCGCAGCCGGCGACCGGCTCGCCATGGCGGCGGAAAGCACGGGCTTTCTGTTCGCCCCCACGGAGAAGTGGTGCCCCGCGCTGGCAGGACTCCGCCGCATGCGCGAGGACATCGGCGTGCGAACAATCTTCAACACGGCCGAGAAGCTGCTGCGCTTCTCGGATGCGCCGTATATGGCGATGGGCGTGTTCCACGGCACCATGTTCGAGAAGATGGCCGGCATTCTGCTCGGACTCGGGGTCCGCAACGCCATTATCGTCCAAGGGGTCGAAGGCTCCGAGGACCTTTCCGTCGAGAAGCGGACGCGGACCGTCATGGTCCGGGGAGGACAGCATCATGAAATGCTGATCCTCGACCCGGCCGTATTCGGCCTGGAGGCAGCGGCTCCCGAATGGGAATGGACCGCCGAACGGCAGGCCGACACGGCCCGCCGCGTCCTCGAGGGCGGAGGGGAGCCCGCCTTCCGGAACATGGTGATCCTGAACAGCGCCGTCCGGCTGTGGGTGGCGGAGCGGGTCCCCTCCATCGAGGAAGGAGTGGCTCTGGCACGCCGAACGCTGGACGGAGGCGCCGCCCTGCGCCGGTTCCAGGATTGGCTGTCCTCGGTGAAGCCCGAAACCGGAAGCTTCTTCAAGGAAGGAATAGAACGGAAGCGAGCTTGACGGGGGAACAGAAAGGCCGTGCCGGATGCCGGCACGGCCTTTCTGGTTGGGCAGGGGATTCGGGGCGTTTTGCCACGGCGGAGTCTACATCCCCTGTCACCTGAATCTTCTACCCTGGCCTCCTGATTAGCCCAAGGTACGCGGGAAACCCACCCCTACCGAGGGATCCGTTATGCCGGGTTTGCATTCGTATCAGCAGGCGAAGATCTATTTCAACGGCCTCCCCCTACTCTCCAACTAGACACGCTCGATCCGGCCGGCTTCTCCCGCTTCCTCCGGGGTGACCCGAGCCAGCTGGTTAAGCAGCTCGATCTGGAAGCTGCCCGGTCCCTCGTCCCCTCTTAGCCGGGCCGCTTTCTCGGCCGCCGTGCTGTAAAGAGCGAGCGCCGCAGCGGCAGCTTGAACGCCGTCCGGCTCCACCGCGGCGTAGGCCCCAATGATGGACGTGAGCAGGCAGCCCGTTCCGGTAACCCGCGTCAGGAGCTCGTCCCCTCCGCGGACCCGGAAGGTTCTCGTCCCGTCGGACACGGCATCCTCCGGCCCCGTTACCACGACCACGCAGGACAACCTCCGCGCTGCTTCCGCGGCAAGAACGGTCAGATCCTCTCCCCCTCCGCCGGCGTCGACTCCCTTGATGCTCCACTCTTCTCCGATCACGTTGGCGATCTCCGCCGCGTTCCCGCGGACAATGGAGATCTTCAGCTCGTTCAACAGAGCCCGTGCCGTCTCTGTCCGGTACGCTGTCGCTCCCGCCCCTACGGGATCGAGCACGACGGGCACCCCATGGGCGTTAGCAGAGGCCCCGGCCAGCTTCATAGCGGCAACTTCCCGGGCGTTCAGTGTGCCGATGTTCAGGACAAGAGCGCCGGCGATCCGGGCCATGTCGGCCACCTCTTCCTCCGCATAAGCCATGACCGGCGAAGCACCGAGGGCAAGCAGCCCGTTAGCTGTAAAATTTGTTACCACGACGTTCGTAATGTTATGCACGAGCGGCTTGTCCCGCCGCACCTTCGTGAGCAGCTCCGCTGCTGAATTGCCTTCCATATCCGCACTCTCCCTTTGGAAAAAAGGTTAGCCAAAACTCCCCTGACCTGGTGGTCGGGGGAGTTTTGGTGTAATGCCGGCTAGCTCAATGTTAGAGAATCGTTCCGCCAGCCCTATTTAAAATGACGCCAATTCTGCTTGCTGTTCTCGAGCAGGTGGGCGAAATCGTTATCGAGCCGCTTCTGCTCCGCCTTGCGGGCTTCCTCCGCCTGCTTCCGCTTGGCTTCCCGGCGCTTTTCTTCGTCGGCCTTCATTTCGTCGGCCTGTGCCTTCAGCTTCTCCAGCACCTCGGGGCTCAGCAGATCCTTCAGCGTGGCCGGTTTCTCGTCAGCCGCCTTCGGACGGGGGGCGGGGACCTGTCGTTTTTTGGCCATAGCCTTTCACCTCGGTTAAGTTTCTACGCCCAGTATAGCACGAATGGCGGGGATAGGCACGGCCTGGAAATAGGGGCTTACGAGATAAATAGTTTACCGTTTTTGGGAAAACCTAGGGATAGCTTCCGGCCGTCCGGTCGCATGAACGTTAGGAGAGGAGCAGTTGGAGTGAACGAGACGCTGTTTCACGCAAGCTTCGTCGATTACCTGATTATCGCGATCTACTTTGTTTTTGTCATAGGCATCGGGTTTCTGATCAAAAACCGGCTCCGGACAGGAGAAGATTTCTTCCTCTCCGGCCGCTCCATTCCCGCCTGGATCACAAGCCTAGCCTTCCTGTCCGCCAATCTCGGGGCGCTGGAAGTGCTCGGCATGGCCGCAAGCGGCGCCCAGTACGGGATGCTGACCGCTCATTATTATTGGATCGGGGCCATTCCGGCCATGCTGTTCCTCGGCTTGTACATGATGCCCTTCTACTACTCCACGAGAATCCGGTCCGTTCCCGAGTATTTGAAGCTCCGGTTTAACGAAGCGGCCCGGGCCGTCAACGCCGTTTCCTTCGCTTTGATGACGGTCCTTACGTCGGGGATCAGCCTTTACGCGATGGCCCTGATCTTCCAAACGATGATCGGCTGGTCGCTTACGACAAGCATTATCCTCTCCGCCGTCGTGGTTCTCATTTATGTGGGGCTTGGGGGGTTAACCTCGTCCATTTACAATGAGGTTCTGCAATTCTTTCTCATCTGGTTCGGCCTTCTGCTCATCCCCTTGCTTGGCTTGAGCGACCTGGGCGGCTGGAGCGGCATGATGGCCCGGCTTCCCGAGAGCTTCGGCCATCTGTGGGCGAATGTGGGCACCGCCTCCAACAATGCCATGGGCATCGATTGGCTGGGCATTGTTCTGGGGCTTGGCTTCGTGCTCTCCTTCGGGTACTGGACGACGGACTTCCTCGTCGTTCAGAGGACGCTGGCTGCACGTAACATGAGGGCCGCCCAGAACACCCCGATCATCGCCTCCCTTTTCAAAATGTTCGTCCCGCTGCTCGTCATCATCCCGGGCCTGATCGCCGCCGGCCTCTTCCCCGAGATCGGGAAAGCGGGCGGACCGAGCTACAACCTGGCTCTTCCTCTGCTGCTGCAGAAGTATTATCCGCCCGGGCTGCTCGGCCTGGGGCTGACGGCGATGCTCGCCAGCTTCATGAGCGGGATGGCCGGGAACGTCACGGCGTTCACCACCGTCTGGACCTATGACATTTACCAGGCCTACCTGAACAAGAACGCCGACGACAAGCACTACATCGCGATGGGCCGGTGGGCCATTGTCGTAGGAATTATTATCAGCATCGGGACGGCCTACATCGCGGAAAGCTTTCCGAGCATTATGGACTATATGCAGACGCTGTTCTCGTTCTTCAATGCGCCGCTGTTCGGAACCTTCCTGCTAGGGATGTTCTGGAGAAGGGCTACGCCATGGGGAGGCTTCTGGGGGCTGATCTGCGGAGTGGTCAGCGCCTTTCTGCTCTACTACCTCATTCCCGAAGGGTACTTCGGGAGCGCGGCGGCCGGCAACTTCTGGCGCGCCTGGTGGGCGTTCGTGATCACGGTCGTCATTACCGTCGTCGTCAGCTTTATGACGAAACGGAAGCCGGACGAAGAGCTGAAGGGGCTCGTGTACGGCTTGACCGACCGTCCCCATTACCAAGGCTTCGCGTGGTACAAGCGCCCCGGGGTGCTGGCCGGGATCGCCGCCGTTATTCTGATCGCCTTGAATTTATGGCTGTGGTGAGGAGGAGATTGTCATGAAACGGCTGCTGGATCTGCGCTTTCTGATAGGTCTATTGTTCGTTCTGTATGGAATCATCCTGGGGATTTACGGCCTGGCTGTGAACCCCCGGACCGTGGTAGGCTGGAATTTGAATTTCTGGTGGGGCTTGCTGATTCTGGCCGTTGGGCTCGGCTTCCTGATCTGGTCGAGGTTCGAGGAAAGCGAGGACTAGCCCCCCTTACCGACGGCAAAAAAGCCGTGGAAACAGGGGCTGTCATAACAGCAAAGCCCGGGAGCGACATCTCCCGGGCTTTCTTTTATAATCGGCCTGCGGCCTATTTATGCTGCTAATCAGGTGGACATACCCCCTGACTTCAGTAGCGTTTCTCAACCCTCTTGTGCCGCTCTTCTTACTTGATTTCGATCGAGCGGACGAGGTTCTCCCAGCCCTTCAGCTGAACCAGTGCGTTAGGCACGAGCTTTGCTGCATCGCCGATGATTTTGAGCTCGGGAGCGACGTTGTAGGTTTTGACCTGGGTCTGGTTGCCGTATACGTTATCGTAAACGGATTGGGTGATCGTTACGGAAGCGATCTTGCCTTGGTTGTTCCAGGTGGCATAGTTGAAGACACCGTCAACCGTGAACTGCTGCTTGTCGTCGGAAGCCTTCAGCACCTCCACGAATACCGCAATGTTGTTATAGACCCTTACCTTCACCACATCGCCCACCTGAAGATCGGTGATCGCAGCACGCGTTCCGTTGCGGAAAACGAAGGTCGCCGGATCCAGCGTCACTTGAGTCTCTTTGCCGTCCTTGTTAATCGTCAGCACGTTGCCGGAGATGGCGCTTACCTTGCCCGCTACCACTCCCTGCTCGCGGCCCGGCAGGTTCTCGCCCGTACGGTCAAGCAGCGCGGCCAGCTCGGCACGGGTTACCGGACGCTCTGGACGGAAGGTGTTGTCGTCGTAGCCGTCGATCAGTCCCTTCTCGATGGCGACCGCCACATAGCCGACGGAGCCGGCCGGAATTTTGTTCGCATCTCGGAAGGGAAGCTGCGTGTTCATCTTGGCATGGGCTTCCGCATCCAGCTTAAGCGCCTTCACCAGAAGCGTCGTCGCCCACAGGCGGTCGGCCGGCTTCTCCGGTTGAATGGCGTTCTCGTCTTCGCCGAACAGGTCGTTCTCAAGAGCCACGGCCACATACCCGACAGCCCAAGGATATTTCTTGGCTACTTGATCCCCATCGCGGAAGTTAAGCTTCGTGCTCATTTCCTCGGCCGACTCGGCTTTGTCCCGCAGCCCCATCAGACGGACCGCTGCCGTAATCGCTTCAATCCGCGAGATAGGCTTGCGAGGCTGGAAGGAGCCGTCCTCATAGCCCTCGAATACACGGGAGGAAGCCAGGCTCGCGATGTATCTCATCGCCCACTCCACGTCTCCGCCCTTGATATCATTAAAATTAATAATCAAATTCAGATTGCCGATCCGAATGTTCGGCTTAACCGTCTTGAAATCATCGCTTTTCCACTCCACCCGGTTGTCTTCCTGGTGTCCCTTGCCGCCCTTGTCCTTACCGTCCGCAAAAGCGGATGCCGATCCCCCGGCTACCATAGCCGTAGCCAAACCTCCAATGACAAGCTTCTTGAAAGGGTAGTTCTTTTTCATTGCGATAACACTCCTTTTCAGATGTCTAATGATGAGGAAAATTGTGGGCATGGCCCGCTGACAATGATAGGTTTCGCCTGTTCTTCCGGCAATTGTGGGGGTGGGGCAAAAAATGGTAGACTTATATCTAGCAAAATAAGACAGAAGTCGCATAAGGAGTGTATCCATGTCGAATCGCCACATTTTCCGGGCCCTGGCGGCCCTCTTTCTCCTGCTTCTGGCAGCGGCCGCCGTCTATCAATGGTCGGGAACTAGAGAAGCCTCGGGGCCTTCCGATGCCCCGCCCGCCCCAACGGCAGCGGGATCCTCCGCCAAGCCGAATCCTAGTCCCGTGCCGACCCCCGTTCCGGCCGTGGAAGAGACCGCGGATGTCGTCGTGGTAGGCAGCGAGCTCGAAGGAATGTACCTGGCCCGGGCCGCCGCCGATGAGGGCCTGAAGGTAAAGGTGATCGATCTCCGGGAGAAGCCGGGCGGGCAGCTGCTCCAGGGCGAAATGCTCTTCTTGGACGAAACCCGCGATGAATCGGGCAAGCTGCTCGTTCAGGGAAGAGCCAAGGAGCTCTTCGACGGCTTCCGCAGCGGCAAGATTCGCAAGCTTGCGGAATTTACAGCCTACTACGATAAGCTGCACCAGGGCATTCCGATCGAATCCGGGGTGGTTCTCGACAAGGTCGAATCCGTCACCGGCGCGGGAGGACGGGACGCCATCCGCTCCCTGACCTACCGGAAGAAGGACGGCACCCTCCACCGGGTCACCGCCTCCTATTGGGTCGAGAACACCGATTACGCCGCTCTCGCTTCCCAGCTTAAGGTGACCCGTCTGCCGGGGCTTGAGAAGTTTTACGGGCAGGACGAGATCGAATACATGAGCGCCGGCATGATGATGAAATTCAAGAACGTCGACTGGACGCGGTTCAACACCCAGTTCAATGCCCTTAGCGGAGCGGACCGGAGCAAGAAATTCGGCGGCGGGAACGTGAACGGGAGCTTCGCCATCGGCCTGTCGGGCATGACCAACGCCTACAAGCCGACCAATGACCGGGTCTTCCTGAGAGGCTTGAATGCCGTCAGCCAGCGGGACGGGGAAGTGATCATCAATGCTTTTCTGATCTACACGGTAGACCCCTCCGACAGCCGGTCGGTCGCCGAGGCGATGGATCTCGGGAAGAAGGAGATCCCGCTTATCCTCCAGCATTTCCGCAAAAGCCTTCCGGGCTGGGAGAATGCCGAGCTGAACGGGTTCCCGAATTACTTGTATATCCGCGAATACAACCATTACGAAACGGATTATGTCCTTAAAGTATCGGACGCGCTAGGCGCCCGCATGTTTCCCGACAATGTGAGCATCGCCGGGTATCCGCTGGACCTGCAGGGAACGAGCGCCAACAAGTGGGGCATCGAGATGGGCCGCCCGGACAAATACGGCATGCCCCTGCGCAGCTTCCAGCTCAAAAATTACGACAACGTCATCCTCGCCGGCAAAAACGTCGGCTCCTCCGCCATCGCCTACGGCAGCGCCCGGATCCAGCCGAACACCGCGCTCGCCGCCGAATCGATCGGTGTCATTCTCGGCCAGCTCAAGGGCAAGAAGTCCCTCCGGGAGCTGAAGGAGGAGGATTGGCCGGCTCTGCACCAGTACCTCGCCTCCAAGTACGGGATTACCTTGACGGGAGTCAAAGGACATAACAAGATCGCCGGCTGGACGGACGAAGAAATCCGCAAGCTCGACAGCGGGGAAATCATTTATCCTTCTTATGTAAACAAGCGCAAATAAGGATGCAAACAAAAAGGCACTCACCCGCGCACGTCCGTGCTCGGGTGAGTGCCTTTTTGCCGTATAACCGTTGCCAACCGTCCTTGTTGCAGCGGACGCCTTTCCTGGTCGCCCCACACTACGCTTCAAATGCCATAGGAAACTGCCTCAGCACCCCGTAGGTCATTGTGTCCGCCATCTCCATGGCCTGGGCTTCCATTCGTTCATTCACATCGACATTCGCCTTGTAATTCCCGGCCAGGCGGGTAGCGGCCTCCGCGGCAACCAGCTTAAGATGCTCGTGAAGCATCTTCTTCCACTCGGTCTCCGTCCAGTTGGGGTTGATTCGGGCGAGAAGAGCCGCAATGTCGTCGGCATTCCGGTACCACCGCTTCTCGGCTTCGGCCGCTTTGGCCTTACGGCCCGCCTGCAGGTCTTTGACGAGCTCGGCGGCAATGACCAGATGGTCCTTAAGCAGAGCGCCGAACCGATCGGCCGCCGCCTTCCCATAATAAGGCTCCAAGGCCGCCGCGAAATCGTCCGGGTTGCGGAGGAGCCGCGCGGTGGTTTCTTTCTCATCGGCAAGCTTATCGACGATGCTGTTGATCGTCAATCTCGTCCAATACACATGCTGCTCCCACAGGGACCGAAAGGTGCGGTCCAGCTCGACCGCCGCATTCGTCCAGGTCCGGGGAACTTCCATCCGGTAGTCGTAATACCCGTACGGGGAGGGAAAGAAATAAGAATACATGGTAAAGTCTCCTTTTCCCGTCTCATCGTACAGTATATAGGCGAAAGGCCCGTCAGGTTCTTAGAGGGAAAGAGCGGAGGAAGAAGCCCGGACCCGGCGAAAGCCGATAGGCTATCGGCCTCCCCTGACCTTCACCCTGGCTCCAATTCCGGCAAAAGCCTCTCCCGATGCTTGGCTGCCAGGCTAAGAAGCGGAAAGCGGCCCTGTTCGCTCAGCTCCTTCAGTCGGCGGCATTCGTTCCAAGCCAGCTCATATAATTCACGGTTTACCACGCCGTCCGCTAGTGCCTGCTCCAGCTCCCCGGCGTCTTTCACGATGACCTCGCCCTCCGGCAAAACGATTAGATCAAGAAAAAGATCGTCCATCCAGGGATTCCTTCCGTCCCATCCGTTCCGCAAGCAAATATCCACGTACCATTGGACGATCATTCCTCTGGCATCGAACATCACGGTGACCGAGTGATGAGCATCCTCCGGAAACTGCTGAAGCCATTCATACCCGCTGTCGGCGATGCAGACCGTACGTTCCCCATACCTTGCAAGCAGGGGAGAAGCCGTTTGGCGAAGCCTAAGCAGGCTTAGATGCCCTCGGAAATCGTCCGTGTCCACATACTCTTGAGCATACTCCCTCTCCAGCACCCTCGACCATCCCGGACGATGGCCGTATTTTCTTTTAAGCATAAGACGGTTACCCTCCCAGTTCCACGTCCTCTAAGGGAACGTACCGATTCGTTGTGATTTCCTGATAAATCCGGAAGCGGGTCACCCGGAATGAAGGATAAGGGGCAAGAGCCTCCGCCACCCCCTCCTCCATTTCGGCGAGCTCCGCCTCCGATAACCCCCAGTACGTCTGTCCCAGCGTCAGGTGAGGAAGGAACCGGTCCAGCTCCGAGTACCTAACCATCTGCTTTTCAGTCGGGGAAACCGCCTGAACCAGCTGAGCGTGCAGGGCATGAAGTTCTTTGGACCGGACATCCAGATAAAGAACCGCCCGCGCGAACCACTTGGATTCCCCAAGAGACAAGGAAAACCCGGGGAACTCTGCTCCGATCTTCCGAACTCTCTCCAGCCATTGCCGGTCTTCCGTCAGCCCGCTCTGGGCTTTTACGGTAATATGAGGCTCCACCAGCTGCGGCAGCCGGCTGCTGGGCCATCTTTTTTGAAAGGCGACAATCCTCTCTACATACTCTTCCGGCGGCACGATCCCGATAAAATGCTGCATCCTTAGTCCTCCTCTCTATCCCAACAAAATAAGCGTTTGGGACTGGAATATATTGGGTGAATTATGAATGCTCTCTATCCTTCTGTCAAGGATTTATTCTAGATCATAAAGAGGAAACGGGAATAAACATTAATAAAAAAGTAAAATAACGAAACTAAATGTTTGACGAAACGGAATAAACAGGAATATACTGACAGCATCACCGGTGATAATCTTACACGAAAGAGGTGTCTCCCTTGTTTTCTGACGAACGTCGCGACATCATCCTGGAGCTTCTGGAGAAGAACGGCCGTGTTCTGGCCAAGGAATTGGCCGACCGGTTCGAGCTGTCCATCGATTCCATACGGCGGGATCTTACCATCATGGAGGAGAAAGGACTGCTGAAACGGACTCATGGCGGAGCCATTCCCGCCTCCCCCGTACGAAGCGCTCCCCTCCCTACGGAACAGCGGTATGGGGAAGCCACACCCCGGCAGAAAGCGATCGCCAAAATGGCCGCCTCCATCATCCGGGAGAACGATTCCGTATTTATCGGAGGGGCGGGCATTCACTACGGCATGCTGGAGCATCTGCCCGACTGCCCCTTTACCGTGGTGACCAACTCCGTTACAATCGCCGATGCTTTGAAAGCCAGAGAGTCGGTGGAGGTTTATCTGATCGGCGGCAAGGTCAAGAGCTCGGGCAACATCTCGGATTCGCTCGCCCTCGATTTTATCCGCCAGTTCTCGTTAGACACCTGCTTCCTTACGGGAGGAGGGATTTCCGCGAACGGCATCACCACCTCCACTCCGGAGGCGGCGGCGATCAGCCGCGAAGCCGCAAGGGTGTCCCGGAAGGTAGTCGCCTTGGCTCCTTATGATAAAGTGGGGCAGGACTTTTTTGCCAAGGTGCTCCCGGCGGAAGACATGGATGTGATGATAACGGACGACGAAGCAAGCTTGAACGTCATCCAGGAGTTGGAAGCCAAAGGTGTTAAAGTCCTAATCGCCCGGCCGGACGACGAAGCCTTATAAACCGGAGCCGCCTCACCCCTTTTTCCATTGCCATGGCTGGAACGGGATGAAGTAACAACTCGGAGGTCGTAATCACATGGGTGGTTCGGCCTCTGAGTTTTTAAATAAAAAAGCCGACGCCCCTGTATAGGAAAGCGCCGGCCCTATTATGTCTCGATAAATTAGTTTCGAAGAACTCGAGTAGACATTTCTCTTTGAAGCAAGGCCCCCTTACCTGTTAATAAAGATCATCCCCGCTACGATAGGCTCCTGCCTGAAGCGCATCGAACACTATTGTCGGCTTAGTTATCGTCCTCGTAACGCCCGTCTTCCTCATCGTGTTCGTCTTCCTGGTCGCCGTCCGCCTTAATATTCTTCAACGCCTTCTTGCCCAGCCGATCCTCCAGCTGCTGCTTGTAGAGGCTCTTCAGCCCTACATGCTTGCCGAACGAATCCCAGTATCCGTCGCTGCGCGGGCGGCTGTCGTAATCGGAGGGCACGAGGCCCGGCACCTTCTCGCCGACGTGGCCGATCGCATAGTTTTGCGCCGTTGGAGGCTGCTGACTCGTGAGCTCTCCTTCCGTGTTCCAGGTCACGTAATTGGCGCCCGCCCAGCCGTGGCCGCTGCCGAGCCATGCCCGGTCGCGGATCGAGATCGGCGCCTTGATGCTGTCGAACAGGCCGCCGACCGACCAACGGTGATGGGGTTCGCTCGTGTTGTAGTTGTCCGTCGCCGTGCCGTCCAGGAAGACGTTCGGCCCCTGCACGCGGCTGTCGACGACGAAGGCGTGGCGCGCCGTCTCGACGTGAACCCGCTGCACGAGGTTCAGCTGGCCCATGATGTGGAAGACGTAGCGTCTGCCGCCCGTAATGATGCTGACCATATCGTACATCTTGCTGTCCTGTACGGTAATCCACTTGGCGTTGCGGCTCATCTGGACAAGGGAGTAAGACAGGTGATAGCCCGTTACGTTTCGCACCCAGCCGTTCTTCACCGCGTTGAACACGACGAAGCGTTCGGCATGCTTCTCATCGGCGTAATACGGGTCGGTCGTTCCGTTGTCCATCACGGTATCGATCACGCTCGGATCGAATTCCGTATCGACCCGCATGCTCTCGACGCCAACCTGCTCAATGCGCGCATCATCGCTGTATTTGTACAGCTGGCCGCCGCCCCACTTGCGCTCGATGGCGTTCGCAATCGGCGCATCCACCGTCACCGTATTGCCGTCAACGGCCGTAATTATCCGGTCAAAGTCGAGGTTGAAAGCCGTCCACTGGGTCGCTCCGCCCCCCGGCCGGTTGTAAATGTAGTCCATGCCGATCTCGTGAATCCAACGGTCGTTCCCGACCCGGCGGACGACCACCTTGTCGCCGACCCGGTAGGCGCTTGCGTCGTCCACATGGAACGAACGGGCACCGGAGGGAACATAAAGGTCGGTGATGTCCTTCTTCGATGCGGGATCGAGCGTAAGGCCGATATTCTTTCCGATTTCGATCAGATTGCGCGCCTTGTCGCCCGTACCGTAAATAAGTGTACCATTCTCGCCATCGCCTTCGCCGCGGAGCACGATGCCGCCTGCCGTTATCGTGAGCGTACCGGCCACCTCATACTTGCCTTTCTTCAGCAGGACCGCCCCCCGGAATCCGTCCTTGCCCGCCGGCATCTGCGCCACCTGGTCGATGGCCGCCTGGATGCGCGCCGTATCGTCGCCATCGCCCGGCGCTAGGGTCACCTCCGTCTTCACGTCCGGCAGCTTCACACCGCCGCCTCCGTACCCCGCATTAGAGAAATCGAGAATCCGGTTGCCCCGGAAGTCACCGACGTACACCAGCTTACCCTTCTTGCCGGGGAAAGCGATCCCGCTTTGGTTCTTCGGAATGTCCTTCTCTTTCCAAGCCGTAAAATAAAACGAATCGTACACCGGGGCCTTGCCCGCTTGCTCGATCTTCAGACGGAGCTCATACTGTCCCTGCTTATCCGCCTTGCCGGGCACCGTAAGCTTAACCGACTCTCCCTTGACGAGCGGGGTTTGCGGAATCGCTGCCTTTGCGGTCTCACCGTCCAGCAGCAGCGTGCCGCTTATCGTGCCGTATACGTTGGAGCTGACCGTAACGCCCGGATAGGTGTCGCCCGGTTCCAGAAGGGCGGGTTGTCCGATCTCGGTCTTCATCCTCGGATGGGTCAGCGTCGAGTTCACGACGATCTCTTCCGTCCGGAATTCGTCCGGATCGTCGACGACCGCCCACAGGTCGCCCGTCTTCACATCCGTCCCGTTGACCCTTACCACGGCTTGAATGAGGGCAGTGCCCACCGTGTTCGCTATAAGCGTTCCTGCCGGGTCGATCGTAACGTCCGGTGTGGTGGACAGGAAGGTTTTCGCGATATTCGTCAGATCGATCCCTTCTCCGGTGTCAAGCTCGCCCTTCAGTGTCATCGGCTTCGCCGTGCCCTTCAACAGGCGGATCTCGCCGTTAAACAGGTACTCTTTCCCTTCTTCGTCAACGAAATAGATCCGCTTCAGGTTATCCGGCGCCGCTTGTTCCGTGCCGCTGTAGACGGCCAGCTCGGACAGCTGCACGTTCAGGTCCTTGCTGAGAGTGAAGTCGACTTTGACATAACGCGCCTCGACTGCCGGGAATACGGCCCCTTCCGTAGCGCTGAGTCCCTGGTTTTTGACGTACGCCTCCGTCCAAGCGATCGCATCGTCCGATACCATAATCTTGTACTCTTTCAAGTTATCCGCGCGATTTAGGCTGAGTAGGACTTTGTTGAAATGCTTCTTTGCCCCCAAATCGACATACATCCATACGTTCATGTTGTCTTGGCGGTCTGCAGCGGCCGGCTGCCACACGGTAGCGGCATTGCCGTCAACGGCGTTCGCGGCCGTTCCCGAGCTGGCCTTGGCGGGGTGCCCGAGCGCAAGATTGACCGCCGGATCACCTACGGCGGAAGCCTGCGATTCCGCCGAGGCGACGGGAACCTGAACGAATGGCAGCAGCGAAGCAACGACACTTAGACAAAGACGTTTGAACCTGATCATGGTACGATTTCCCACCCTTCCTAATTTGAAATCGCTCTCATGATAGCATCCGTCCCGTTTGCCTGAACATGTCGTTTCTTTCGCTGCCGCTGTGTTTTCTTAAGACCGAATGGGAGGAGGATCGCATTAAGGCTGTCGTACCGACCCGTTAGGATGCCGGAAAAAAGCTGCGCAAGGGAAGCTATGCAGGGATGGATAAGTCAAGGGGTTGCTATGCGGGGGTTGCTCTATATGGCAGCAGAGGCGAGTCTCAGGACCCGCCTCTGCCATTACAAGCTATTTTTCTATAATGCCATACCTCTTAGCTGCGCTCTCATACAGCCACATACGCGCCAATTCGAGCGCTTCCTCTTCGTCCAGCCAGCCGGCGCACACCCGATCGGCGAGGAACTCGGCTAATGCCGTCCGGATCAGCCACACTTTGCCGTAAACCCATTCCATGCACCGCGAGTCGGAGACGACCAGGGACGACTTGACCGGCGCCAGCGCCTCCAGCCGATATTGCATGACCGTCTTGTACGTGGAGGAACGGAAGTTGAACCACCACAGTCCGCCCGTGTGGACGTTCGGGTAATTCCAAGCCGCCTGCACGACGTCGAGGTTGTTGATCTCCGAAGCGACGACAAGTTCGAACGGGCCTTTGTACCGGTCGAACAGCCCGGTCAGCTTCAGAATCCGCTCGGGATCGTTCGCCGGCACCGGTTCGCGGCCCCAGGAGCGCTCCACGCCCACAAACAACTGCACGAACAGCCCATGCTGCTCGGCGGCCGCGCAAACGGCATGAAGCACGTGGACCATCGCCTGGTCTTGCGTGATCCCCGCCTTCAGCGCGAACGCGCTGTTCGCGGCCTCCGTCATGCGGCCGAGCGTCGTCATGATGCCCGGACAACCGCTATCCCGGTAGCCGCGGAAGAGTTCTTCCAGCGTCCTGCGGACATCTTCCAGTTCTCGTTCGGGGAAGGGACTTCCCGCCATGGCTTCGGCCCAACGCACCAGCCTTCCGTCGATCCGAGGCACGAGCACGGCATTGCGGCGCATCCCGACAAAGGCAGCGTGATCCGGATGATTGACCACAAACTCCCGGACCCTCGCCCGGTCGGCCACCTCCTGGGCCCAGTCCGTGCGGACGGCCGCGGCCTTGACCGCGGCGTCCGCCGCCTGGACCGATGCCGCGTCGGTCAGCTCGATGCCGTACAGATCAAGCATGATCCGGGTGAGCGCCTTGTTCATCATCGTATGCTTCGAGGCCCGGTGAGCGGCGAGGAAGGCCTCCATCCGCTCGTCTTCCGGCAGCTCCGCGGCATCGGCCGGATAACCCGCCGCCTGCAGCTCACGGAACAGCCAGAAGTAGTGGGCGATCTCCCAGAAATCGGCGGCTCCAAGCCTGCCGCCCACCAGATGGGTATGCGTATCGAAGATGTCGGTATGGCCGATGGCTTGCATCAGGCGTTCCCGCACAGCTGTTTCGTTCATGGTCCCGCCTCCCTATTGAACGTCATGCAACTCCGGTTACGACTTGATCGAACCAACGAGCATGCCCTTGATAAAGTGCTTCTGCAGGAACGGATACACCAGCATGATCGGAATGGTGGCGAACACGATGACCGCCATCTTGAGCCCTTCCGGCGAGATGAGGTTGATCAGGTCCGACGTGATATCGGAGGCGCCCATATTGTCCGTAATGACGATTTCCCGCAGCCGCACCTGCAGAAGGAGAAGCGACCGTTTGTCGATATAATAGATGGCCTGCGAGTACATGTTCCAGTTGCCGACGGCGTACATGATGCCCATGGTCGCCATCACCGGCTTGGACAGCGGCAGCACGATCTTCCAGATCATGCGGAATTCGCCGCAGCCGTCGATACGCGCCGAGTCGAGCAGCTCGTTCGGCAGGTTGACGAAGAAGGAGCGCATGACGAACAGGTTGTAGGCGCTGATGGCACCCGGGATGATGAGGACCCAAAGCGTGTTGAGCATGTGAAGGTTTTTGAGCAGCAGGTAGTTCGGAATCAACGGCGCGTGAAAAATCATCGTAATGAGCACGAGAACGAGCGCCGCTTTGCGGTACAGGTATTCCGGCCGAGACAGCGGATAAGCGAGGCTTGCTGTCGCGGCGAGATTGATGAGCGTGCCCGCAACCGTGACGATGACGCTGTTGCGGAAGGCGAGCCACATGGTGCCGTCTTTCAGGATGAGATGGTAGTTCTCCGTCGTAAACCCGACGGGCCACAGACCGACGGCCCCGCTGTTGATCGCGGGAGCGTCGCTCAAGGACTGCGCAATGACGTGCAGCATCGGAAGCACCATAGCCAGACCGATGACGAACATCAGAATCATGTTGAACCACTGGAAGGCACGCTGGCCGTTGGTTAAAGGCACGACAATATCCCCTCTTTCCGATTAATACAGGCCTTCGCCGCTTGCCTTTTTGCTGAGCGAGTTGCCGGCGACGATAAGCACGAGGCCGACGATTGATTTGAACAATCCGATGGCGGTCGTATAGCTGTACTGGCGGTCGACCAGGCCGGCCCGGTACACGTAGGTGTCAAGAATTTCGCCGTTCTCGCTGTTGAGCGAGTTGAGGAAGACGAAGACGCGTTCGAAGCCGAAATCGAGAAACCGTCCGATGTGGAGCAGGAACAATATCGTGATGACCGGCAGAATGGAGGGCACGGTGATCGCCATAACCTGTCTGAACTTGCCGGCTCCGTCCATCTCGGCCGCTTCGTACAGGTCGGGGTTGATGCCCGCGATGGCAGCGAGATAGATAATCGTGCCCCAACCGCTGTCTTTCCAGATGCCCGACCCGATGAGAATGGTCCGGATGTAGCTGTTCTCCCCGAGGAAGTAGATCGGTTCGATGCCGAACCAGCCGAGCGAATGGTTCACCACTCCGGTCGAAGGGGACAGCAGAGCGACGACTACGCCGCCGACGATGACCCAGGAGAGGAAGTGCGGCATGTAGATGACCGTCTGCACGACGCGCTTGTATCCATGGAAGCGGATCTCGTTGAGGAGAAGCGCAAGAAGGATCGGAATCGGGAAAGCGAAGACAAGATCGTACAATCCGATCAGAAGCGTATTTTTCAGAATCATCAGAAATTCATGGTATTCGAACATGCGTTGAAAATGCTCGAGCCCCACCCATTTACTGCCCCTAATGCCTTTGAAAATGTTGTAGTCCTGAAACGCGATGACCGAGCCGAAAAGCGGAATGTACTTGAAGATGATGAAATACAAGAGCCCCGGAATCGAAATCGCGTATAACGGCCAATGCTTCATGATGAACGAGCGCTTGGCTTTGCTATCGTTAAACGTCAAAATGCCTTCGCGGGCGATGTCCATTTTGGAAGCCATGTCGTCTCCCCTTTCTGGTGATCTGGTTGTCCCTGTTTGTTGGTCTCATCATACTATAGGGGGTTGGGAGAGCCCATGTGGTATCTTTGAGGCGACCTGTGTTTTTTTATGATCAGGGCAATCCCGGCACAAAAAAAAGAGAGACCGCCTCTGCCGTCCCTCCATCCGAAATTGTTATCCATCCGTCATCCACTTTCTTGCCCTGCAAGGCCGCCCCGCTTATGCCTGCGGCCCTCCGGTCCCCGCGTTGGCGGAGGGACACTGGGTCACCTCGAAGACGAGCAGGCGCAGGTCTTCCTCCGTGTGATTCTTCAGTCCATGGCTGCCGAACGGCCGGTTCAGGACGGCATCGCCCGCCTTGACTTCACGCGTCTCCCCGTCCACCGACATCAGCCCGCGGCCCTCCAGAATGATGTACATTTCCTCGTCGTCCTTGTGCCGGTGGTAACCGATCGAGGTTCCTGGCGGAATGACCGTGTAATACAGAAACCGGAGCGGCGTTGCAAAGTCGGTCCCGCCGTACAAACGGACGCTCCGCACCTCTCCTTCGCCGTGATGGCTTACGCCCGATGTGAGCTCCGCCTCGAGAAAATTTCTGACCTCCATGCTCCTCAGCTCCGTTCCCATTGGATGGCTTTTACGCATAGTCCGGAATCCGCCGGCAGGCCGTCCGCCCGCAGCGTGAGCGTGTACTCGCCCGCTTCCGGGATGTCCACATGTCCCATTCCCACGCTACGGAAGGCGAGACCGCCCCCGGTCCCTTCGATTGCAGCCGCAAGCTTAAGCGGCGGCACATCGGAGTGCGCCGGCTTCGGCGCGACGGCCAGCAGCAGAGTGCCTCCCGCCGCCTCGGCACCATACGTCACGGTGACTCCGAATCGTCCCGGTCCGTTCACGCGAAACGACCAGGAGGCTTCGTCCTGCGGGCTCTGCCAGCCGATCAGGTTGTCGCGGTCCTTCTTCCCTGTGTCATAGCGTACGCAAGGACCGGCAAGATCGGCGTCGAAGGCGCCGAACACACTCGGATAATCAGTCTCAACCAGCAGCGGAACCGGATTCGCATCCAGCTCGCCCTCGAA
Source organism: Paenibacillus aurantius (assembly GCF_032268605.1). Classification (NCBI taxonomy): domain Bacteria; kingdom Bacillati; phylum Bacillota; class Bacilli; order Caryophanales; family Paenibacillaceae; genus Paenibacillus; species Paenibacillus aurantius. Next base: position 1,457,145 of record NZ_CP130318.1, on the reverse strand, counting down.
CTCCAGCGCCACGACCGGGATCGTAACGGAGTCGTCCATTGCGGGCAGCTCGATCAGCAGATCCTCGCCGCCGAGACGGCTGACCGGAAGCGGCAACCGGTCGGGATCGGCTAGCAGGTAAGCGCGCTGCACCGGATTCCGCAATCCGGGAACGACCAGCCGGCCGCTTGCCGGCGGATCGAACAGATGGCCGTACAGCGTGCCGCCCTTAACGGTGCAGCGCCCCCAGGGCGGCTTTCCGATCGGACTCTTCTCCGTGCCGTACACCGCCTCCCCGTTTCTCTTCATCCACGCGCCCATTTCGTCCAGCAGTTCGACCGACTTCGGATCGAACGCGCCGTCGCCTGTCGGTCCGACGTTAATGACGAAATTCCCGTTCAAACTCAGCACGTCGATCATCTGCCGGAGGACGGCTTCGGCTGTTTTCCAGTTGCGGTCGTTCGCCTTGTAGCCCCATGAATCGTTCAGGGTTGCGATCGACTCCCAGTCCTTGCGGGGGACGCGCACGTGCGGCTGGTTATCCGACGAATTGCCGTAATCGCCGAACGGCTCCTTCCAGACGCGCCGGTTCACCAGGCAGTCCGGCTGCACCTCACGCACTTGACGGACGAAAGCCGCCCCTTGCTCCTCCGTCAGCTTATGGCCGCAGTCGAACCACATCAGGCCGATCGGCCCGTATTTCTCCAGCAGCTCCTTGACCTGTGGCAATGCAAACGTGTGCAGATAGCTCTCGTAGCGGGTCCGCTTGTCTTCGTTCTCCACCCAAGACGAAACGTCGTCATAGGCCCCGATGTTCCCCGGGTAATCCCACGTATTCCCCTGGGAATCGGGATGATGCCAATCCATGGAGTGCGAGTAGTAGACGCACAGCTTCACCCCTTCCTCGCGGCACGCCTCGGCCAGTTCCTCCAACGGGTCGCGTCCGAACGGCGTCCGCTTCACGATGTTGTAGTCCGATACGTCCGAATCGTACATGGCGAACCCGTCATGATGCTTGGCCGTGATGATAAGGTACTTCAGCCCGGCCATTCTCGCCGTGCGGGCCCACAGCTTGGCGTCAAAATGCTCCGCCCGGAAATCGTCCGCAATCGTCTCGTATTCCGTAGCGGGAATCTTGGCGCGCAGCATCAGATGCTCCGCGTAGGAGGCCTTGACCTCCTCGCCGCGCCAGATGCCGCCCGGAAGCGAGTACAGGCCCCAGTGAACGAACAGCCCTACTCTCGCTTCCCGCCACCACGCGATTCTGCCGTCATGACCTTCCGCATCCGCCGCTTCCGGGCGGAATTCCGTTAGCTCCTCCGCGTTGTCCATTAAATCTTCCCGTTCGGCCATCCGATTTCTTCCTCCTTGCTATCGATCGGTGCGCGGCTGCCGCTTCGGGGGCAAAGCCCCGGATACCGGCATGCGCATCGTCATTTTCGTGCCGACGTCTTCCTCGCTCTCGATGCTCAGTCCGTAAGCGACGCCAAACACCATCTGAATACGCCGGTGAACGTTCATGATGCCGATTCCCCCGGCGCCGGAAGACGATTCCTCGTTGCCGTCCGCCAGCCGGTTGGCATCCAGCCGGTCCCGCAGCTCCTGCAGCTTCCAAGCGTTCATGCCGGCACCGTTGTCCTCCACGCTGACCCAGAACGTGTCCCCCTCCTCGCCCGCGTCGATCCGAATGTAGTGATAGTCCTCGACTCCGTCCCGAAACGCATGCTGGAACACATTCTCCACAAGCGGCTGAAGCGTCAGCCGGACCATGTTGCGGAGCAGGTAATCCGGGTGTACGGCGACGTCCGCCTCGAACTCCCGGCCGATGCGGTGCTGCAGCACGACAAGGTAATACAGCACGTGCTTCAGCTCGTTGGCGACCGTCACTTCCTCCAGGTCCGTCTTGACCGAATAACGAAGCATGTAGGCAAGCGCCTTAACAATTTCGGAAATTTCCTTCGAATCGCGGATGACCGCATAACAGACGATCGTCTCCAGCGTGTTATAGAGAAAATGCGGGTTGATCTGCAGCTGCAGCGACTGGAGCTCGGCCTTCTGCCGCTCCATCCGGCTCTCCTGGTCGCGCAGCTCGGCCTGGTACACCTTGTCCACGAGCTCCGACAACCGGTTGACCATCAGGTTGTAGCGGATCATCAATTCACCGATTTCGTCCCGGTGCTCGGGATGCGGAATCATCGCCCAATTCCCCTTCTCGGTCTGGCGCATCGCGCTCTTGAGCTTCCGGATCGGCTCCGTTATGGAACGGCCGAAGCGGACAGCAAGCCAGATGGCGAGCATGAGCGTGAAGGCGCCGACGATAAGCGTCGTCGTGCGAATCGTCTCGGACGGCTTGCGCAGCTCGTCAACCGACATGGAGACGACAAGGCGCCAGTTCCCGTAATTCGAGGTCCGGCTCATGAGCTCCCAGTCCTTGCCGTCGATCGTTCCCGTGAAGGCGGCGGATTTCGCCTCCAGCACCGGCCCGCGGATCGACTCCGGCACTTCGGAGCCGATCCGGCTTTTGTCCGGATGGTACACATACTTGCCCTCGGCATCCGCGATGAAAAAATACCCGTTCTTGCCGAGGTCGATCCCCTTCCACAGCTCCGACAGCTCGGCGGCGCGCATCTCGATGCCCAGGATGCCCTTCAGCTCCGTCGAGGAGAGGCCGCGGATCCTCCTGACAAGCGTCAGCATCTGATTCTGCTGCGCCGGCTGGATGCTGTGATTCAGCACGGACAGCTTGCCCTGCTCGGCCGTATTGGCCTTGTAGAAGTCGAGCTGCCCGCGGATCTCTTCCTTGGAGAATGACCCGTTCGCATTCTCGTTGAAGAAGTATATGGCGTTCTCGTTGAAGCTGAGGAGAAAGATGTTCGCGATTTCCGGGTTCCGGATGAACGCGGGCTCGATGCTGAACTCGCGGATCGACTTGCGCAGCTCGTAGTACGGATAGCCCGTCTCCTCCGGCGGCAGGTCGATGAACCGCTTCACATCCGTGCTGTTCAAGAGGGAGACCATGGACCGTTCGTAGGCCCGGATATACAGATCGGTATGATGAACGGCATTGCCGACCACCTGGCTGAGCTGGTTCTCCACAAGCTGGTCCAATTCGTCCGAAGAAGCCCGGTACGAGAAGAAGCCAACGCTCGCAAGCGAGATCAGGATGACGATCAGATACGAGAGCAGCAGCTTCGAGAACAGGTTCAGGTTTTTCATCGGATCCCCAGCTTCGACCGGTATTCCGACGGGGAAAGCCCGAATATTTTCTTAAACGTCTTCGTAAAATGCGGATAATCGTCGTACCCCACCTCCGAGGCCACGTCGACGGTGCGCATGTGCGGAACGGACAGCAGCTCGCTCGCCTTCTCCATCCGACGGTGGATGCGGTAGCTGACGAAGGTCTGGTTGGTCATTTTTTTGAACAGGGTGCTGAAATAGGTCGGGGTAATGCCGACCATATCGGCCACTTCCTTCAGCGAGATCTCCACGGACAGATGCGTGTCGATATACGCCTTCGCTTCCTCCATCGGGTCCTTGAAGTTACCCCGGCGGGCGGACAGCAGGTCGGCCATGGTCGTCTGCAGCCGCGCCTCGAATTCCCGGAACAGCTCCGCTTTGGTCGCCGCCTCCAGAGGTTCCTCCAGAGCGGGCGTCGCGGTCCGCTTTTTCTCCTTCAACTGCTTCTGCAGGAGGGCCATGATGTCGTGCAGCAGATCCCGGAGCTGCTTGGCCGGCAGGTTGGAGCAGTGCTGCCGCCACTCCTCCATGAGCGACGACATCTCGTCCGCCTGAAGGGTCCAGATGCTCATCTCCATGCGCTCTACCCACTGGACATAGCGGGATACCGGGATATGCACCTGAGGCATCGTCCGCAGGATCTGATCGAACACCTCGTACAAGTCCGGCGGGGTAACCGGCTTAAGCAGGTAATGCTTGACTCCATAAGCCAGGCATTTCTGGGCATAGTCGAAGTCGCCGAAGCCGGATACCACCACCATCAGAATGTGAGGGTAGTTTTCGTGGACCCGGCGGCACAGCTCCAAACCGTCCATGCGCGGCATGCGGATGTCCGTCATCAGCAGGTCCGGCTCGGCGTCACCGATGATGGTAAGCGCCTCTTCCCCGTTAATGGCCGTTTCGATATGGGTAAACGCCGGGCTGTAATCCTGCGCCATTTTCATTAAGCCGCTGCGTATAATCGGTTCGTCGTCGACGATCAGCAATCTCATGTCAGTTGCCCTCTCCCTCTTGTTCCCTCTTCTCCAACACGATCTTCCCTTGGACAACCGGGAGGAAGACGGCGACTAGCACTGGAAGGCCCGCAAAAGGACAAGCCGCTGCAGCCGCCTGCACTCCCCGTTCTTAGAGCTTACTATGCGTGGACGGATTGAACAATATGACGGGACCCTCCCTCGTTCTGGCTCTTGCTGTCAATCCGGGGTCGGCTTACGTTGGCCGTCCCGGAACTTGATCTTGCAGTTGGACAGCATTATACCGGAGAGGGGGCAGGGAACCCAGGGAGAAACTTGAGGTGGAGCTGTGTTTTTTTTACGATCGGAATCGATCGCATCACGGGGATTCCGGCAGACGCTCCAGTCCGTACCGCCATGTCGGCAAGCCGTACAGATACGACGTCTCTGCTCCTCCGCGCTCCACGGTGGACGTGCCCTTCCAGCGGCCATCGTCTCCCCGGATGACCTCCGCCGTCAGCCACACCTGCCGGCCATCCTCGTAATCGAACGTCTCTCCGTCGTCGTCGTACAGCACGCCCCGGCCCGGCGTATTCCCGAAGTGGCACCATTCGACTGGCACCTTCGCCCCCGGCTTGGGCACGTGAGGCAGCGCCGGCATGAGCGGAATCACCGCACCCTCCCGGACAAAGACCGGCAGGTGCCCGAGAGGGCAGTCCAGGCGCACGACGCCGCCGCCTTCGCAGCGGACGCCGGAGTCGAGCCCGTACCAGCCGCCCGGCGGCAGCAGAACGTCCCTCGAGGTCTCTCCCGCGAAGAGCGGCGCCACCAGCAAATCGTCGCCCGCCATGTACTGGTCGTCCCATTCCCGGACGGCGGTCTTGCCGTAGGCTCCGTCGGTCGTGTTCAAGGTCGTCTTGGTGTGCCGGACGGATTCCCGGTAGGCGGCCGCGGCTTCTGCGAAGCCCTCGACGAGCGGCATGGCCCTGAAGGGAGGAACGCCCTCGTAGCGGTACCGGGCGAAGGCGGTGTAGAAATACGGAAGCAGCCGCATGCGCAGCTCCAGGCAGTGCCGGATGAGGGCCTCGGTTCCGGGAAACGACCAGGGCTTCGTACCGTCCCCCCAGGCATTCAGCATGGCGAGCGGGGAGAAGACAACGGTCTGCATGCGGCGGACCCAATCCTCCTCGCTTACCGCCTTGCGCACCTCGGGGGTCCAGAGCAGCCCGCTGAAGGAGGCGCTGCAGAGCGCGCGCACGAACTGACGGTGATCGTACAGGTCGGAGTACAGGACATACGGCATCGGAGCCGCACCCGCCCCCGAAGCCCGGACCAATCCGTAGGTGCGCCGGTTGCAGCGGCGGTACAGGTCGTCCGTCATCTTCTGGAAGAGCAGGCCGTACAGCTGCCGCATCTGTTCGCCGTCCAATCCGGACGGGAATTCGGCGTGCGCCGGGAACATCCAGGCGTGGTTCGTCAGCTCGCTGCCGTCGCACTCGTCGTGCTTGTAGCCCGATATTCCGATCGCGACGTGCTCGTCTTCATGCTGACGCTGATAGACCGCCTGCGCCTCGGGCACCGTATAGTCCGGAGCGATGCCGCCCCATACACCGTGCGTGCCGGCATAGGGCTCCAGCGCCGGATAAATGCCCGCCTGCGGCGAGACGTACGGATGCTCCCACAGGTTGATGCGGAAGCCGTGCGACCCGAGTTCCTTAACGAAGGCCGCCGGGTCGGGGAACCGTTCCCGCGCCCACTCGTATGTCACCGGATAGCTGGCACTGTGCCAGCCGGGCTCCAGGCCGATGACGTCGCACGGGAAGCCGCGCCTGCGGAACTCGAGTGCTTCGTTGGCCGCCTCCGAGGCCGTGTACAGGGTCGGCACGCGGTGCCAGAAGCCGAGCCCCCAGCGCGGCGGCAGCGCCCCGCCGCCGCTCCAGAGCGTATAGCGCCGGACGGCATCGAGCGGAGTCGGCCCCGCGAACAGCACGATCCGGCAGCCTTCGGGCGGAAGCCGGAGCTCCAGAAACGGCGATACAGGCGTCGCCCTCCAAGAGGAATCCGTATTCCGGTCGGGCGTCCGCTCCGCCGTGAAGCTCTCCGTGCGGGGAACCGTGGATCCGCAGTGGAACGTCACGACGCGGGACGTATCCGCCAGGATGCCATAGCCCCTCGCGCTGATCAAAAGCGGCACGGGGGCGTGCGATTCGCCCGTATCCTGCTTCGGATCACTGTTGACGCGAAGGAAGCGGGTGCGCCCGCGGTGATTCATCCGCATCAGCTGCAGGCCTAGCCCGTACAGGGGTTCGTCCTCCTCAAGCGGAATCCGCAGCAGCGTCCAGCCCTTCCTCCGCTCCACCGTGAGTTCGCCAAGCGCAAACGGCAGTCCGGCGGTTTCCATGGCCGCGAGGGCGTCCGCGAGCGGCTCTTTCCCCATCCATTCGAGCGGTGACACTCCCTCGGGCTCTCCAATCACGCCCGACCATACGCCGGGGGCGGTCTCCCGCATCCAGTCCGTTCCCTTCCTGCTCATGCCGAGCCCTCCTTCCTCTTCCACGCTGCCGCCGTATCGCCATAGTGCGGACGGTCCACGGAAACCGCCCGTTGTTCCCGGGCCGATTCCTTGGCTGCCTGCACAAGCGCCTGGGTATGCATATAGTCCGCGGCGGAGGTGTCGGGCTCCGTGCCTTCCCGGAGCGCCGTCAGAAACTCCTCGAGGATATCCGCCCGCTCCGCGGTTCCGTCATCCTCGACCGGCGTGCGGACTCCTCTCCGGACGAGCGCAACCGACTTCTCCGTCAGCTCGATCGAGCCTTCTGTCCCGTCGATCCGCCAGTTGCCGTGCCACGGGGTCGGTTGGGCGTGCGAGGTAATGGTCCCCGAGTACGTCGCCCGGATGCCCCCTTCCAGCTCGACTAACGCCGCCGCGTTATGGTCCTCCGCCTCTCCCCAGGCGTTCAACGGGCAGTACCGTTCCGCATACAAACGAATGCCTTCCACTCCGGCAAAATAACGCATCATGTCAAAATGATGCACCGCGATATCGTCGAGCAGGCTGACCCGGTAGTGGCGATGCACATGATGGTACCGGTTGAAGACGGCGTCCATGGACGACAGACGGCCGATCGCCCCGTCATCGATCAGGCGCTTCACCCGCCGTGGATCGGGCATGCGCCGGTAATTCTCCGCGATCATGAAAGGAATGCCCTCGCGCACCGCGCGCTCCGTCATGCCCGCCGACTCCGCGTAATCGAACGAGATCGGCTTCTCGGACAGCACGGGCAGCCGATAATCGAACGCGAGGTGATTGACCGGACCGTGCGCATGCGGAGACGTGACGTTAAGGAGGAAGTCAGGCTGCTCCTTCTCGATCGCCTCCTTTACATCCGTATAGAAAACGCTCCCCTGCGCGAGCACCGCCTCCCTCAGTGCCTCATTGCGCTCGACGACCGCCGTCTCGATTCCCTTTTCCCGGAGCCGCCGGTACCAGCTCGTCCCCGCGGCCCCCATGCCGGCCAGAATCGCCTTCATTCCGTCTCCCTCCAATCGGCTATCGGGAATACCTGGTTCCACGTATTCGATGCGTTGCGGAACCCGCCCGGCCCGTCGGCGACCGCCGCGAACAGGTGAGTCGGCCTGCCGTCCTGGAACAGCAGGAACGGCCGCTCCAGATTGCCTAACGTTTGTTCCGTGCCGTCATCCCACCGGATGCGGCGCGAATACGACTTGGGCGGATCGGCGAGCCGCCAGTCGCGGCCGTCCGGCGAGAAGGCATGAATTCCCCCGTGCTTCTCTCCGCAGAGCGTGCCCTCCATGTCCTTCGCGATCAGCTCGTAGCCCGCGTCCGTCTTCCAGACGAAAGGGTCCTCGATATGAAAGCGGTCGGGCGGGAAGACCGGGTCGTCGGAGAGTACGCGGTATGGGCCCCGATAATGATCCGCATGGGCCGCGCCGATTGTCATCCTCCCGTGCACGTTGCCCTCATAACGGCGCGCCTTATAGATCAGCAGCACCGAGCCGTCTTCCTGGACGCAGGGTGCGGGATTGGACGTAAGGAAGCTGTCGAAGCGTCCCGGACGCGTGTCGAGGATTGGCGCTTCCGGCCGCTCCCACGGCCCGAAGACGCTCTTCGATACCGCCAGGCCGACCCGCTTGCCCGCGCGTGCCACAATGACGCGCGGGTCGTCCGGCGCGAGCTCCTCCTCCGGCATCGGCTCGGGTAACGGATGCGTCGTTCCCATGTAATAGAGCAGGTACTCGTCCCCGTGCTTCACGATGTGCGGATTGTGAGTGGCGCGTCCGTCCCAATATTCCGCTCCGCGAGCGGGAAGCACCACTTCCTCGAACGTATACGGTCCCTCCGGCCGGTCCGCCGACGCCCGGACGACTTCCGAGCCGACGAGCCAGCCGGGGTGCATGGGCAGATGCTTGGGCCAGCGGGAAGCGAACAGATGGAACCGTCCGTCTTCCCCCTTCACGGCGCTTCCGCACCAGACCCAGTATCCTTCCATCCGGAACCCGCCGTTCTTCGGAGCGGGAAGCAGACGGTCGGCCAGATGGCCGAGCGATTGTTTGTTCATGTCCATCCTCCTTGTAATCACTTGCCCGATTCCGGCAAGGCACCCCTCCGCCTTGATCAGAGGCCCCAATAGAATGCCGCCCATCTTGCAGCGGTCCATTTTGCACACCGGCCGGGTTCATCGCCTGCCGCCCGCCGGGTCCGGCCGTTATACCGGCGCGTCCATGGGCGCAGCCAGGCGTCTGTCATGCTGCAGCCAATGGACAGCACGGGGTTTCCTTGCGGAATGGGCATCGATTTGATCCTTTATCTCTCCACCTGTGGAGTCAGCCTATAGGCGGTTCCCGCCGACACCTGGAAGACGGCCGCTCCGTCTTCATGGACGGCTGCCACCGTCTCCCCCTCCCCCGTGCATACCGAAAGGGGTTCGGACGAGCGGACACGGCAGACGCCGTCGCGGCCCGGACGCACCACAGCCTGCTCCAGTCCGCCGTCCCGCCAGCGGATGTCAACGCCGGCCCCGCCGCGGGCACGCAGCCCCGTCACTTCCCCGGCGCGCCAGGCGGTAGGCAGCGCGGGAAGCAGCTCGATCTCATCCGCGTGGGACTGCAGCAGCATTTCCGCAAGACCGGCCGTCCCGCCGAAATTGCCGTCGATCTGAAAAGGCGGATGACTGTCCAGCAGATTCGGATAAGTGGAGCCGGTGAGCAGCATCCGCAGGTGATCGTACGCCGCATCCCCGTCTCCGAGCCGCGACCAGAAATTGACGATCCACGCCCGGCTCCAGCCCGTATGGCCGCCGCCGTTCGCAAGGCGCCGCTCCAGCGTGCGCCGGGCGGCGGCAGCAAGCTCCGGCGTGCGGCGCTTGTCGATCTGCTCGCCCGGATGAAGGGCAAAAAGCTGGGAGATGTGGCGGTGGCCGGGATCCGCTTCCTCGTAATCCTCCAGCCACTCCATCACCCCCCCGTGCTTGCCGATCTGCAGAACGGGCAGCCGGCCGCGCGCTTCCGTGAGGCGCTCGCGGAAGCCGTCATCCAGGCCCGTAAGACGGGCCGCTTCAAGGCAGGCGGTGAAGAGCGCATAAGCGATCTGCGAATCCATCGCAGGCCCCATGCACAGCGTGCCCGGCGTCCCGTCCGGGAGGAGGAATTTGTTCTCGGGCGAGATCGAAGGCCCCGTAAGGAGCCGTCCCCGCTCGTCCGTGACCATATAGCTAAGCAGGAACTGAGCGGCCTCCTTCATGACGGGATAAGCCTTCTCCCGCAGGAACTCCTCATCCAGGCCGTAGCGGTAGCGCTCCCACAGGTGAAGCGACAGCCAGGCCGCTCCCATCGGCCAGATCGAGCTCGTCACGAGGATGCCTTCCACCCGCGTCTCTCCCCACAGATTCGTATTGTGATGCGCGACGAATCCTTCGCAGCCGTACAGCGCCTTCGCCGTTTGGCGGCCGCTCGGGCGCATCCGCTCGATCAGATCGAACAGCGGCTCATGGCATTCGGACAGGTTGCACACTTCGGCAGGCCAATAGTTCATTTCCGTGTTGATGTTAATGGTGTATTTGGACTCCCAAGGAGGCGTGTAGCTGTCGTTCCAGATGCCCTGCAGCGTCGCCGCCAGACTGCCGGGGCGCGAGCAGGAGAGGAGAAGGTACCGTCCGTACTGGAAAAAGAGCCCGATGAGGTCCGTGTCCTCCCGCCCCTCCTTCATGCGCTCAAGCCTCCGATCGGTCGGCAGCGCCGCCTCGCATTCGTCGCCGTCCTCATCGGTGCCGTCCCCGTTCCCGCCGGACAGCCATAGCGACACGCGGCCGAATTTCTCCGCATATTCGGCGGAATGATCCCGCTCGAGCGCGGCATAGCCTTTGGCGGCCGCCGCTTCAACCCGCCGGAGCGTCACCTCGGCCGGGTCCGGCGAACGGAACGTGGATTCCGCCGCGAGCAGAAGCGTGACGGCGTCCGCGCCTTCCACCGAGAGGAAGTCGCCGACAGCGTTAACGCGGCCTCCCTCGCATACCGCCTTGACGGTGCAGGCGAAGCTCACGCCGTCGCGCCCGCATTCGCCGTCCATCCGGATCGTATCGGAGGCGACGGGACGGCTGCCCCCATCGAACGGGCGGCGCATCAGATTCGCACCGAAGGTCAGCCCTCCCGCCGTGCCGCTCTCCAGACGGACGACGAGCACATGGTCCGCCGCGCTGCTGAAATATGCCCGCCGGAAGTCCGCTCCGTTCAGCCGGTACCGGACCACAGAGACCGCCGTCTCCAGGTCCAGCTCCCGCTCATACTCCTCCGCCGCCCGGTCATGACCGGCAAACCAGAGAAGCAGGTCCCCCAGAGGCTGGTACGGGGAATAATATTTCGGCCCGGACATCAGCGCCATGCGGCTCAGGTGTTCCGCCTCGGTCTGCTTCCCCTCCGTCAGCAGACGGCGGATTTCCGGCAGGTACCGGAGCGCATCCGGGTTGTCCGCGTCCTTCGGTCCGCCGTACCAGATCGTGTCCTCATTGAGCTGGATCTTGTCCTGGGCGGCTCCCCCGAAGATCATGCCGCCCAGCCTTCCGTTGCCGATGGGCAGCGCCTGCTCCCACTTGGCCGCCGGCTTGTCGTACCATAGCCGCAAGCCGGACGGCTTCTCGTTTGCGTTCAATGCGATGTCCTCCTTCTTGTTCGTGAGAGTGCGGCCATATGCCGTTTATCTCCCGCAAAGAAGGAAAAGCATTTGTCCCGCTTTCGCAAGAACAAATACTTTTCCACGGGGCCGGCATTATTTCCGGTTTTCCATTACGATGACACCGTTCTTCTTCTTGTAGCGATCGTTCGCTTCCTTGAGAATGTCCTTGCCGCCCTTGTTCTTGTACTCTTCAATCACCTTCGGCCAGTCGGAGATCGGCTCCTTGCCGTAGATCATCTTGACCATGTGGTCGATGATGAGCTTCGGACCGACGTCGTCTCCCTGCGGCGCTGCGTCCGGATACTTGGAACTGGCTTCCAATGCCGGAACGAAGCGGACCGAGCCCAAGCCTTCCTTCGAAATGATCGTATCCATGTAGGTCATCATGTCGCGGCCGTCCTGGGTCAGCTCTTCTCTCGCCTTGTTGTAAACGACGTCGTGAACGAACCAGAACATGCTGCGGAAGCCGTCCTCATCGATCGCTTCCGTGGTCGTCGGCGGGGTGAACTTCACCTTGCCGTTTTCCATCGTATACGTCTCGCCTTCGATTCCGAAGGAGAAGTACCGCTCCGCCTCCGGCGTCGTCATCCACTCGAAGAACTTGACGATCTCGATCGCTTTTTCCTTCGAAACCTTCTTGTTGATGTAATACGACGTATTGATGCTGGAGTACAGAAGATGGCCCCCCGTTCCTTCCGGTCCGCGCGGGGAGGCGACGATGTCGATCTTGGCGTCCGGCACCGCGGCCTTGACCTTATTGCGGTAGTTGGACAAGCCCTGCGCGTTGGCGGACCACATGCCGACCTTGCCCGCTTCGATGTTCTTGCCGTAGTCCGTAGACGTGATCGAGGCAAAATCCTTCGGAATGAGCCCTTCGTCAAACATGGTCTTAAGCACGGTCAGCGCTTTGGTCATGTTCTCGACGTCGAAGAACTTCGGCACAATTTCGTCGTTCTTGACTTCGAACTGGCTCGGCAGCACATCGAACGAACCCAGGATGGTATCCGCGTATTTGAAGTTCTCGCGCATCTGGTACGGGTTCTCGACGCCGTTCTTCTTCATCGCCCGCATAACGTTCAGGAACTCGTCCACCGTCTTAGGAGCGGACAGACCGGTCTTCGCGAGCAGGTCCGACCGGATGAACAGCGCGCGCCGGGACGGGTTAGACAGCCAGGACGGGATGCCATAGATCTTTCCGTCGTAGCTCGTTTCCTGCCAGGCTTCCTTCGGTACCGCTTTCATAAGATTCGGCGCGTACTGCTTGAGAAGATCGTCGAGCGGCAGGAATACTCCTGCTTCCACCGAACCCGACATGCCCTTGGAGGTGGCCCCGCCGACATTCTGCACGACGTCCGGAATGTCGTTCGATGCGAACATGAGGGACATCTTGGAGTCAAAATCCTTCAGCGGAATCATCCGGATGTCGAGATCGGTGTTCGTCACTTCCTCGAGCTTCTTGACCCACTTCTCCTCGTTAACGTTGGTCGATTTCTCCGCAAATTTATTGCCGCTCGTCGTCATGGACATCGAGAATTTCAGCTTCTCGTTCGGTTTGGCCGTGCCCGTTCCCGCACCTGTATCCGCATTCTTATCCCCGCTTCCGCAGCCTGCGAGGGAACCGACCGACATCGCTCCGGCCAGAATTGCGCCCAGCACTTTTTTCATGATTCGTAACCAACCCCGTCTGTTTGAATTAACCAGTCCATTCCCGGTTATCCCCATCTTACCCGCCGTCCTCTCCCTCCGGTATGTATTTTTTTACGCTCCAGTTGTGTTTGTTTTCGAATGGCGGTCCCTCCCCACTGCCAATAACCAATTCCTGACAACTAGCAGCGGGGAAGTCGGAACGCAAAAAAAGAACAGATCGCTCCCTATCACCGGAGGATCTGTTTCTTGGCGGGAGCTGTCTCTTCAGGCCGCTCTTCTTCCAGTAGGCCGATCGGCTTCGGCCCGCGGCCTTCCTTCCCTGGCTCAGGCAGGTAAGGCCTCGCGGGCTACCGGGCCTCCTGCTCCTTGCTGAGGTAGGGCGCCACGAGCTTTTGAAGCTTGCCTATGCCCTCCCAGGGGTCGCCTTCGCCCAGGTAAGTGATGGAATAATACCCGTCGAAGCCGACACCCGAGCATAGGTCGAGGCAGCGCTTATAGTCGGCCTCATCCGGTTCCGAGTATTTGTCCAGCTCCGCTTTGGCATGAACCGTTTCCGCATGCGGAAGCACCTCGCCCAGCTGCCGTTCCTTGTTCTGCGGGAAGTTGCCGAAATCGGCCGTGAACCCTATCCGGTCGTTGCAGTGGCGAAGCAGGCTCAAGCAGTTGATCGACGTCGAGGCGAGGTTCCCGATGTTCTCCGTCACCACCCGGACGCCTAAGCCGGCCGCGTATTCGGCGAGCCCGCATAACGCATCGGCCGCCCGGTTCAGCGCTTCCTCGTCATCCGGCGCTCCTTCGCCCGCCATAATCCTTACCCGCTCCGCACCCGCCCGCGAGGCATGGTCGATCCACGCCCTGCACCAGGCGAGGTCGGCTTCCCGGCGCTCCTTATCCTCGGTCGACAAGTCGCCGTAATCCAGCAGCAGCGAAGCAAACTCCACTCCCGCCTCCTGAAAAGCCTTCTTAACCCGGTCCAGGTAGGCCTCGGTCGTATCCGGGAACTGGGCGTAGCTGATCTCGGCGGCCTCAAAGCCTTTTGCCTTAAGGACGGCCGGCAGCTCCAGCAGGGAAAGATCCTCGGGGTTCTCCTCCACCTCGGTCACCTGCTTGCGGTAGACCCGGTCCCAGGTAACATTGCGCGTCGGACCCAAACGGCGTTCCAGGCTCCATGTATTTAAAGATAGCTTCGGCATCATGATTCCCTCCTATCGGTTATGAAAGCTTCCGCCGCGATGGCTTATACCTTCTTAACCGGAAGAGAGCCGTCTGAATAACCGAGACCACCAACCGGCGCTAGCCGGCAAGTTCCTCCCGGACCGACCGCGGAAGCTTCGCCACCACGAGGTCGTACGAATGGTCGATCATGGCCATGACGTCTTCCTCCGGAAGGGAGCCGTCCAGGACAACGGTATTCCAATGCTTCTTGTTGAGGTGGTACCCCGGACGCACGGCGGAGTGCTGCTCCCTAAGGTTCTCGGCGATGACCGGATCACATTTCAAGGAAAAATGGCAGGCCTCCGCGCTTTCCGCGATTAAGGCAAACATGCGGCCTCCCACTTTGACGACGAGGGGCTCGGGTCCGAACGGGCGGTCTTCGACGGCTCCCTTCTTGCTCAGGCAGTACCGGATCAAGGCTTTGGACATGGCACACTCTCTCCTTATCGATTAATGCGGTTACTCCTTATTGTAGGACAACCTTGGAAAGAGAGCCAGTCTTTACGAGGGAGCCAAAGCTTAATCCGGACCCCCTCCGAAAATATCCTCATTGCCTCTCCGGTTGTCGCACCATACCGCGAAGATTTGGCCGTCCGGCTTGTAATCGACGCCAATGTAGTCGCCGATGAAAGGAGGCCTAAAGGCCGATTTCCGAACCGGATTGAAAGAAACCGTCGTTACCCGGCGGTTGCGGAAGCAGCGTCCGCCGTTGTTCGACTGGGCGACGTAGACATCCAGAAGATTGGCTGCCCGGCGGTTCGTGTAATAGACCACGCTGATCTCCCCGCTTCGGGACACGGCGATGAACGGGAAGAAATTTTGACTGGACAGGGGACTGTTGTCGATGCGCTTCGGTTTGGACCAGCTCGCCCCCTTGTCGTCCGAGACGGACAGCAGAATGTGGGCGTTGCCGTTAAACCGGGTATCCTGCCACACGGCGTAAAGGCGCCCGCAGTGCGGCCCGTGCGACCGGTCCACCCCCAAGAAAGACAGCGTGAACACCCGGAAGGTAAAGGATTTGACAGGAAGCTTCCGGTTAAGGACCGGGACGACGGCCGAGACCCTCTTCCGCGGGGTAAAGGTTCTCCCCCCGTCGAAGGAGCTGCGGAACTCGTACGTCGCCGATCGGCTGAAATCGTTCCTCGAGGCCATCCACCCGACATAGACCTCTCCCTCCGGCCCGATCGCGACCGTCGTACCGAGCTGGTTCGCATCGAGCGCCGGCGTCAGCCGCATCGGCTTGGACCAAGTCCGGCCATTGTCCTCCGACCTCACGAGAAAGATGGAGACCCTGGTGGAATTCCGGGTATACCGGGAATAAGCGACATACGCATGGTTCCGGAATCGCCGGGAGGTGGCCGGCGTAATGGCCAGAAAGGGCTTGTCGTTGAACACGCTGGGCGAGGTGCGCCCCAAATCCAGGATTTGGGGCCCGCTGAAGGTGGCCCCATTGTCCTCCGAGCGGTAGAGGACGATAGAGCCTTTCTCTTCTCCGAGATAAGCCGCCCCGGTGATAAGAAAAAGCCCCCGGCGGCCGGCGGCCGCAACGCCGTCTCCTGAGAAAGCGTGGTCCGGCGGCAAAGGCAGCAGCCGATTGGTGAAACGTCTTCCTCCATCCGTGGAGCGGTATACCCCGATTCTCGGCTCGCCGTCCGGAGCCCGGTAATCGTTGGCCGTCGCCAGCACGATATGGTTTCGGATGGCGACACTCGGTTCGTTCTGTGGTTTGGAGTTCGGAGTCAGATTGACATTAACGGCCCGAATGGCTTTCGGTCTTCCTTTTCTGCGGACAGAAGCCGATGGAGCCGCAAGCCGCGAGAGGCTTCCGGCCCGGACTGGGGGCAAGGGTCTCTTGAAGTTCACGGGAGTTCTCCTCCTTTGGAGATAGTCGTTACTACCCGTTATATGGAGGCCGGTGTGCCGCCGCCTGTTCATCTGTCCCGGGTTGATCCGAAAATGGTCCGCCCCGGAGTGCCCCCGCCGAAAGGAATACGAAAAAGGCCGCCTTCGAAAGCGGCCTTTAACGGCTAACGCGCCAAGCTTCCTAGTGTTGAGAAACCGGCTCCTTAAGAGCCGGCTGCCCGCAGCGCCAGGCTTTCCTGCATCGCGAACTGGTTGTGGTACAGGTTGGCGTAGGTTCCGCCCTGCCGCAGCAGCTCGTCGTGATTGCCGGACTCGGCAATCCGGCCGTCCCGGATGACCAGGATAAGGTCGGCGTCGCGGATGGTCGACAGGCGGTGGGCGATAATGAACGCCGTCCGGCCCACCAGCAGCGTGTTCAATGCGTCCTGGATATGCTGCTCGGTCTCCGTGTCGACGCTTGAGGTCGCTTCGTCAAGGATGAGGATCTTCGGGTCGGCGAGCAGCACCCGGCCGAAGGCGAGCAGCTGCCGCTGGCCGATAGACAGCTTCGAGCCGCGCTCCTCCACCTGCGTAGCGTAGCCGTCCGGGAACCGGGAGACGAACTCGTCGACCCGGACGCTCTTGGCCGCGCGTAACATATCTTCGCGGGTGGCGTCCTTTTTGCCGTAAAGGAGGTTCTCCTCAATGGTCCCCGAGAAGATGAAGGAATCCTGCAGCACGATGCCCATCTGGCTGCGCAGCGAGGAAAGCGTGACGTCCTTCAAGTCGGTCCCGTCGATCGTCACGCGGCCGGAAGTCGGGTCATAGAACCTCATGATGAGGTTCACGATGGTGCTTTTGCCGGAGCCGGTCGGTCCGACCAGCGCCACCCTCTGTCCCGGCTTCACCTCGACCTTCAGCCCGTGCAGGACGTCGGCTTTATCCGGCTGGTAGCGGAACGAGACGTTCTCGAAGGCCACCCGCCCGCGGATCGGGGGAAGCTCCCGGGCACCGGGACGGTCCTTAATCTCCGGTTCGGTGTCGAGAATTTCGAAGATCCGCTCCGCCGAAGCCATGGCCGACAGCAGCTGGCTGTACACCTTCGACAGAGCGCTCAGCGGCCCCCAGAACCGCCACAGGTAATTGATGAATGCCACGATAAACCCGACCGACAAATCCCCATCGATGACCCGCGAGGAGCCATACCAGACGACGAGGCAGGTGCCGAGCATTCCGATCAGCTCGACCAGCGGCCAGACCATGACCTCCAGGGAGACGGCGCGCATGAAGGCCTTTTTGTTCGTCGTGTTGATGCCGCGGAAGCGCTCGTTGTTCGCCTCTTCCCGCGAGAAGGCCTGGATCACCCGGACGCCCTGGATCGTTTCGTTCACATTGCCGTTGATGGCCGACATCGTTTTGCGGGACCGGGACCAGGCGCTTTCGATCCGGGGCCGGAAGCGGGCGACGAGCAGATACAGGAACGGAAGCACCGTAAACGCCATCAGCGCCAGCTTCCAATCCCAATAAAGCAGAATAACGACAATTCCGATCAGATGGGTAAACTCCATCAGCAGCGTGATCAGGCCGCCGTTGATCAGCTCGCCGATGGCATTGGTGTCGTTGGTGATGCGCGACATGATTTTGCCCGCAGGCCTCCCGTCGAAGAAACGGAAAGAAAGTGCCTGCAAATGATCGAAGAGCTGCTGCCGGAGCCCGTACAGGATCCGCTGTCCGGTGTAATTGACGAGCCTGATCTGGAAGAAGCCGAATCCCCACGATACCAGGCGGATGCCGAGAAGGGACAGCCCGACCACGTGAATAACCGAGACATTCTTCTCGAGCATGCCCTTGTCGATGGCATAGCGGATGAGCACCGGCTCGCTTAGGCTCAGCAGCATGTTGGCGACCACGATGACCGCCACGATCGAGAGGGTTCTCACATGCGGCCGGAGATAGCCGAGCATCCTTTTCATATAGGTTCGGTTAAAAGGGCGGTCCTCCGCCTCCTCGAGTGAATCCCACTCCACTTGACTCATGTCCGCCTACCTCCCTTCTCCCGCCGCAGCCTTTAATTCCGCCGCATCGGCTTCCCGCTCCGGTGTGCCCTGCTGCAGACGGAACAGCCGCCGGAAGAAGCCGTCCTTCTCGTAAAGCTCCTTGTGGGTGCCCTGCTCGGCGATGGTCCCGTTCTCCAGCACGATGATCCGGTCCGCCCGCTGGATGGATGAAAGGCGCTGGGCGACGATGAAGGTCGTCCGGCCTTTCATCACCGCGTGCAGGGCATCGTGGATGGCCGATTCCGTCGCCGTATCCACGCTGGCCGTGGCCTCATCGAGCACCAGAATGGGCGGATCCATGAGGATGGCGCGGGCGAGAGCGACACGCTGCCGCTGTCCTCCCGACAGCCCGACCCCTCTTTCCCCGACGATCGTCTCATATCCATCCGGCATCGTGAGGATGAAATCATGAATCTGGGCCTGCCGGGCCGCCCATTCCACCTGCTCCCGGGAAGCGTCCGGGCAGCCAAAGGCAATGTTATCCCGGATCGAGGCCGAGAACAGGAAGGTTTCCTGCGGCACGATGGCGATCTTCCGCCTTAGCTCCTCCAGGTTGTACTCCTTGACGTTTCGCCCGTCGATCAGGAGCTGTCCTTCCGTCACGTCATAGAACCGGGCGAGAAGCTGAATCAGGGTGCTTTTGCCGGAGCCGGTACCGCCGAGAACGGCTACGGCCTCTCCCGGCTGGACCTCAAGCGACAGGTGCTTCAGCACGTCCCGCTTCTCTTCGTCGGACGCCGCCGGATAATGAAAGGATACCCGCTCGAAGCGGACCGCCCCCGTCAGCCCGGCCGGCCGGATTCCTCCTCCCGGTGGGGAGTCCACCGCAAGCGGGGTGTCCAGAATTTCAAAGACGCGGGGAGCCGCCTTCGCCGCCTGCTGCGTAATGTTGACGAGCCAGCCCAGCATGTTAAGCGGCCAGATGATGCCCCACGCATACCACTGGAAGGCCATCAGGGTACCGATGGACATTTCTTCCCGGATGACGTACAGGCCGCCCACCCAGTTCATCAGCAGGAAAACCACCCCGCCGTAGAAGCCCATCAGCGGAAACGCCCCGGCCTCAAGCTTCGCCCGGGACAGGTTCGACTGGAAATTCGTTTCGTTCCGCTCGTCGAATTTCGCCTTCTCCTTCTTCTCCTGAGCGAACGCTTTGACCACCCGGATCCCGGAAATATTCTCCTGAAGGGTGGTCGTCAGCTTGCCCATCTGCTCGCGGATATCTCCCCAGGCCGGTCCGACCTTGCGGTTGAACTGCCTCAGGGAGACGAGAATCAGCGGGATGGTCACCATGCTGATCAAGGTCACTTTCCACTGCATCGCGAGCATGACGACGAACGTGCCGGCGAACGTGAGAAAGCCGGTAATGAGAAACATGAGGCCGAAGCCGGTGAAATTTTTGACCGCCTCGATATCACCCGTCATCCGCGACATAAGCTGTCCCGTCTGCGCCTTATCGTAATAGGAGAAGGACAGTCTCTGAAGATGACCGTACAGCTTCTGCCGGAGATCGAAGATGACATTCTGCCCCACAAGCTCCTGGGCGTAGCCCTGTACGTAGCTGACGCCCGTTTTGAGCAGCTGCCCCAGCCCCAGCATCAGGGTATAGAAGATCACCACCGCCAGGCTTTTCTCGGCAATCCCCTTATCAATGGCCTGCTTCAGCAGCCAGGGGGCCAGCAGGTCGAAGGCCACCCCCGCAGCCAGCATTGCGACCGCCAGGGCTACCCAACCCTTGTAGGGCCGGACATAGGCAAACAAACGGATAAACACCTTCATGACATCCCTCCTTTTGCTCGTTCTGGTCTAATTTGGTAATGGACATAAAGGAATGGTAGCACCTCATGCCGCCCCCCGGCAATAGGAGAAAAAGGTTTTATCCGTTCTTGCCCCGTTAACGGCAAAAAAGACGGCGGAGCCGAGTCCCGGACGGTGTCCGCTTGCAGAACGGGGACCCGTTAACATCCCCCTCTTCGCCGTCTGCGGGGCAGCCTGGGGCGCATGGTCGGCGTACCGTCGGCACCGGCGCAAGGAAAGACCGGAATAGCCAACACGTGGTACCGACAATATCCACACAGTTAAAACGCAAATGACCCGCAAGATCGGCACTTTTTACAAAGTGTCCCTCTCACAGGTCATTGGTAACCAGTGCCTTAACCGGTAACGTTGATGGCGGGAAAACCGCTGGTCGCCCACGAAATTCCATAGGAAAGCAGACAACACTCCCCGATAAAGCACTCCCAGCTTCCTTTCCGGGGTATCGTGTTAATCCCGGGCCTCGCCCTGGAACGCCTCGGTCATAGACCGCAGCCTTCCTGCCGATTCCTTCAGGGCGCGGGCCGAGTCCGCGATCTCCTCCATCGAGGCGAGCTGCTCTTCCGCGGCCGCGGCTGCGTTCTGCGACTCCGCCGCCGAATCTCCGGAAATGCGCGACATTTCCTCCATCGAGGCGGAGATTTGCTCCGTGCCGGCCGACATCTGCTCGGCAGCCGCGGATATTTCCTGAATCTGGCCGGCCACCTCGCCCGTCTCCGTCAGAATGGAGTGGAGGGCTTCCCCCGCCTCGTTCATGACGGAGCGCCCTTTCTCCACCTCCGCTTTGCCCCGCTCCATCGCTTGGACGGCCCGGCCGGTGGCCTGCTGAAGGCCGGAAACCAGCGCTTCGATCTTGCCCGCCGAGGCTTCCGACTGCAGGGCGAGCTTCTTCACCTCGCCGGCTACCACGGCGAAGCCCCGGCCCGCGTCCCCCGCGCGGGCGGCTTCGATCGAAGCGTTCAGCGCGAGCAGCTGGGTCTGCCCGGAGATCTCCTTGATGACTCCGATGATCTCGCCGATCTCTTCCGAACGCAGGCGCAGCGAGCCGATTTCTTCGGCGGTCCGGCCTACGGAGTCCCGGATCGCCTCCATCTGGGCATCGGCTCCATGCAGAGCCTGCTGTCCGGTCTGCGCTTCCCGTGCGGTGGCAGAGGCCCGCTCCGCCGCTTCGGCGGACGACTCGGCAATCCGCTGGACGGCGGTCGCGAGCTCCTCCATCGCACGGGTCGCTTCCTGCACGCCGTACAGCTGGGTCTCGGTTCCCCCGGCCAGCTGCTCGATCGAGGAGGTCACCTGCCGTCCCGCCCGGGTCGTTTCATCCGAAATCACGGAAAGTGCTTCGGAGGAGGACGCCAGCTGCTCGGAGGTCAGCTTAATTCCTCCGACCAGTCCCTGCAGCTGGGCCACCATTTCGTTAAGGGATCGGGCCAGCCCGCCGAGCTCGTCCTTACGGACGGCCGGCAGCAGGGCAACCGCTAGATTCCCTTTCGCGATCTCGCCAACCTGACGGCTGGCCTGAAGGACAGGCCGGGTGATGGATCGGTTCATGTACCAGAGAATGCCGCCGCTGCACACCAGGAACAGAACCACGATCCCGTATAGAATCTCCGTGCTGGTCCGGATCCCTTCCTTCAGCTCCGCGGCACTAGCCGCGAACAGCTCATCTACCTTCTGCTCCGTGGCAAAATACCGGTCCTTCATCTCCCGCCAAACGGGAGTTTCCTCTTCCACTATGACCTTGAGCGCTCCTTTGGAATCGGTCAAGGCGAGGCCGACCGCTTTTCTCTGGAGCTCGACATCCTTCTTGGACAAGACATTCAAAGCCTCAATCTCGGCGGGATCGAGTCCGTGCTCGGAGGAAAGGGACCGGAGCGTCTCGAACAGGGCTTCCGAATCCTTCACCGCGTTATTGAAATTATCCATCGCCTTGGCATCGTTCGGATTCAGGAGCAGGTTCCGCACCGCCTGTCCCCGTTGGAGCCCTTGGGCGTAAATGTTCTTATATTGGGATAGAAAGGCAACGTCTTCTTCGGCCAGATGGCGGCTATCCCTATCGGCCAGCCCCAGGCTTACGATTCCGGTCAAGGAAGCCGACATGGCAAGCAAAATCAGAACGGCGAACATCAGCAGCATTTTGGCGGTTAACTTCATTCTTCTGTCTCCCTGGTGCCTTTTTGTGCGGGTTCCGGTCTTACGGTGTCGTGGAAGGAACAGGGGGTCCAGTCCATTCGCAAAACCAAGCTGTAGATAGGCACGTATAGTCTTAAGGACCTATTTCAAAGCCCTTTTTCCTACGTATTCGACAAATTCAGACGGTTTCCTTCTCCCCTCCATGAATTTTTTTCCATATAAAAAACCTGAGGCTGTCTGCTAAACAGTCTCAGGCATCGTCTCCTAGTGGAGCGCGCGTTATTTGGTTACCGGAACCGCCGCTCCGTAATATTCTTCCAGCGTTATGCCCTTCGCGGTGATTTCCCGGGCAATGGTCGTGCCCACGTACCGGATGTGCCAAGGCTCGTACTGGTAGCCGGTGATGGCCTCTTTTCCTTTCGGGTAACGGATGATGAAGCCGTAGTCCTGGGCATGGGCCGCCAGCCAATCGGCTTCCTTGGTGCCGCCGAAGCAGTCTTCCGCGGCGCACTTCCCGGTGCTGCCCGAGACGTCGATCGAGAGCCCCGTCTGGTGCTCGCTCTGGCCGGGGAACGCGCTGAATTTGCGGGCCTCCGCTTCCCCGTGCTGCTTCACGTAATTGTTGAAGAGGACCGTCTGGGTCTCATAGGAGCGGAAACCCGAGACACCCCCCAGAAGCACCCCGTCCTTGCGGGCCCCGGCAAAAAGCTTCTCGAGCGCCCCGGCCGCCTCCTTGCGCATCAGCCGCTTCTCGTTCTTCTCCTTAAAGATGAAAGGAACGTTCGGCTCCACGAGATCGGGAGGCCGGTAACCGTCAGGCAGCGAGCTCTGCTTGTTGATGAGCACGGCAATGGAGTCCGGCTTCGCCGTGACGGTTCCTTCCGGTGCCGGCTTGTCGGACGGTTTGTCCGTGGGCTTTGCCGTAGGCTTGCCGGTCGGGGAAGCGGTTGGCCCGGCCGTTGGCGAAGCCGAAGGTTTGGTTTCGCCAGCCGGAGAAGCCGGGGCGGAAGAACCGGGTGTGGACGTTGAGGAAGCCGGCGCGGGGGAAGGCGAGACCTGCGGCGAACCGCTCGGATTCGCCGACGCCGAGGCGGAGGCCGTCGGAGCCGGACCGGCAGCATCCTTCTCACAGCCGGCGAGCACGGCGGTAAGCCCAGCCGCCAGCAGGAAAGCTTGTATTTTGCGGGAATGTGTCATCATGATTTGAAATCCTCCTGATAAATTCTTCTGTTATGTAGCTCTAGACGGAATGAGGCCATTGAATGTTTCCGGGAATCCCCCTAAAATTATACCCACACGGTTAAGAAGAAGGAAAGGAAATTCCCTCCCATGTCCAAAGCGGATAATATGCTTGCGATTCTCTGGATGCTTAAGACCGGCCAACGCGTGACCGCTCAGCGCATCGCCGAAGAGCTGGAGATTCATATCCGGACCGTCTACCGGTATATCGACGCCCTCTGTGCAAGCGGAGTGCCCATTCTATCCGACCCCGGCCATAACGGGGGCTACAGCCTGCTGCAGTCCTTCACGGCGGCGCCCCTGTTCTTCGACCTGGAGGAACAGAAGGCTTTGATCCATGCCGCCAAGTTCGCCGGCGAGGCCGGTTATCCGTTCGGGGAAGCGCTCGATCGCGCGGTCGATAAGCTGAGACGTTACACGAACCCGGAGCAGAAGAGCCGGATATCCCGGCACGAGGAAGGGCTTGAGGTGATTCCTTCCCTTCCGAATGCCGCTCTCGCCGGCGTCCTTCAGGAGCTGGAAACAGGTGCGGCCGACGGCCTCTCCCTCCAACTAGAGTACCACAAGGGCTTCGGAGAGTCTTCTCCTACGACACGCTTGATTGATCCCTATGGACTCGTCTACTGGAAGGGCAGGTGGTATATCGTGGCCTACTGCCACCTCCGCAGCGAGATTCGCAGCTTCCGCGCCGACCGTGTCCGATGCCTGCTCCGCACGGAGGAAACCTTCCGGAGGCCGGAGAACTTCTCGGCCAGAACCTTTCTGATGAAGAGCTTGATGCCGGAGGAGGACGACGGAAGCGAACGCATCCTGATCCGGGTGCGGGGACAGGCCCAGGCTCTAACCGACCTGAGCCGCCACCACCTGATCGCGCCCGCACTGGAGGAATGCTCGGCGGAGGAGCTCCGCTTCCGCGTGGAAGCGTCGTCCATTCTTCGGTACCTGCCGTATGTCCTCCTGTCCTTCGGGACTTCTATCCGGGTCGTCGAGCCGGCCAGGCTGCGGGAGAAGCAGCTGGCCCTGGCGGAGGAGCTGGCCGCCCATTACCGGACGGAAGAACCGCTCTAGTGCCTTATCCGGCAACTTTGTTGGTGAAGAAGCCTCAGCAGGCGCACGCTAATCCATAAGGAAGCAGAACTTCATTTGCGGATAAGGCACTAACCCCGGCGCCGCTTGTGCCGTCTCCTCCTGCCAGCCCTCCCCGCAGCCCGCGGCCATTACCCAGGGGGTCCGCCAGGTTGGGCAACCGCTCCTCCATCTGCTATGATAGGAGCAGTCACTTACCAGGGAGGAAGCCGCATGTTCCTTATGGCGGAAGACACCAACCCGGTCAGCCATCCGGTGCTCGCCCAGATCATGACCTATTCGATCGTCGTTATCGTAGCGCTGTTCCTGCTCGTGGGCCTGGGCCGGGCCGTCGGCCTGACTTTGGCGGACCGTCGCAAGAAAGAAAACAAGAAGACGAAAGAGGAGTGAAGCCGGCGGCTTCTCTCCTCTTTCTTGTCTTCGGTCCCGGTTCCCGTCAGGCCTGCCTCTTATCCGCCCGCGAACACTGCTGTCGCGACGATAATGGCGGTCAGCAGAAAAGGAGCGAGGGTAAGAAGCCAGCTGATCGTATGGGCGTAATTCAAGGTCCAGCCCAGGCCGACCCGCTTCTCGACCAGAATCGCCGCATCGTCCGGGTTATAGTAGAACAAGCCGCCCTTCCAGTGAGAATCGTCATCCTTCAACAGGAAGCCCGGCTCCCGGAGATTGAGCTTGCTCATTCGAACGGCGTACAGGATGGAAACGGCGAGGATGAGCAGAGTCAGGCCGATGGCTCCCGCCTCCACAACACGCACCCCGAGGAGGCCGGCCAGCCCGAGCTGAATGAGTCCGAACAGCAGATTGACCGGCACGGCCAGCATCAGGAGGAAGAGCGAACCGGCTCTCCGGTAAGCCAGGCTTCTTTCCCGGGACCCTTCCGGGTCCGAGGGGTTCAGCTCCTGCTTACTCCGGGTGACGGCTCCCCCCGCTACGGCGAGAAGCCCCGTGACAAGGAGCGAAATAAGGCTCGGTGTAAAGATAAGACCGATGGATTTCGGCGCCGTCCGGTCCACTTCCCCCGCCCCGTTGTAGTGAACATTCAGGACATCGGGAAGGGTAGGGTAGTACCAGGCGGCGGTTCCGGCGCTCGCGGCAAGAATCAACAGGGGCAGCACATACCAGCCCCACCCCGGGGTGGAGCGCTGCCGGTGAAACGCCGTATCGACGGCCACATACCGAGCGGTGGGAACCGTCCAGTCCCGTTCCTCCTTAAGCCGCTTCAGCCGGCTTCGTGCCTGCAGGAAGAGAAGCAGAGTGACCGCCGAATAGACGAGGAGCAGCGCCGCATGCCAGAGAGCCGCGCCGTCCCGGTCTACCCAGGCCGACAGGATCCCCGCCCCTATTCCAAGCAAAATGCCAGCCAGAACAGACTGCCCCATATAGCGCAGACGCTGCCGGCGGACCTCCTCGTCCCCATACCGCTCAGGCGGAAGAGCAACTCCGAAAGAGACCGGTCTTCGGGACAGATAGGGAACCAGGGCCGATATGCCCACAGTTATCACCCATACCACGGCCAGCATCCCATAGAAATAAATTCCGTCCATCAGCCTTCCCCCTTATTCCGTGTCAAAGCCCCGAAGGTTTCCCGGACCAGCCGGAAGAATTCCTCCTCTTCCATCCCCCGGCTAACCGCTTCGGCCGCGAGGGGACGAAGCTGGTCCTTCAGCCGGCTGCGGAATTCTTCCGTTAGGCCGGGCATCGGGCCGGGCTGGACGACAACGCCCTTCTGCCGGTGAACCTGAATGAACCCCTCCGCCTTCAGAATCGAATAGGCTTTGTTCACCGTATGAAGATTGATTCCAATATCGGCGGCCAGGCTGCGGACCGAAGGCAGCGGCTCTCCGGGAGCCAACCGTCCGTCGGCTATGCCTTCGATAATCTGATGCACGAGCTGCGTATAGATCGGAAGCTCCGATTGTAAATCGAGCCGGATGATCATGTCCTCACCACCGCTTCTAACTGTTATATATAGAATATAACAGTTAGATCATAGAGTCAATAAAGAAAGCCCCGCCGCTAGGCGAAGCTTTCTTTGGGAATGGCCATGGAGACTCCTACAGGTTTAGCCTCTTCTCCACTTGTCCCGGGTCCACTTGTAGATCACATTGATGCTCAAGCCGAAGCTGACGATAATGCCCGAGAAGGCCACCACAAGCGCGATGTATTCAAACACCGAATACTCGAGAAGCTTGCTCCAGTCGATCTTCCCCTTTAGGTCCTCGATGACCTGGTTCATGCCGTAAATTCCACTGATGACCGTATAGACGGTGAGAATCATCAGCAGGTAATTGGACCGCCGCGTGGAGAATTCCTCCATATACTGGAACAGGTCGTTCAGCGTTTCCTTGACATCCTGGTAGAGCTCGCTGTTGCCGAACCGGTCCCGCAGCCGGATGAAGATCTCCCTTCCCTGCGACTGCGTAACGAGCTCGAGGAAGAAATATTTGGCTGAGAACATGGTGATCGAACCGATCAGGTCCTCGATCTCTTCTTTGTTCTTCTCCACCCGTACCTGGGAATAGCGGTTCGACAGCTTGAGCAGCACGATTTTGTGGAAGAGGTTCAGCAGAAGCCCGTAATAATACTCCCCGTACATCTGGTTGGCCATCCCCACGGCCCTGTCCTTCGGAAGGTTCGTCAGGCAGCTGAACGAGTTCTCGTCGGTTACGTAAAACGTATTAGGAGCCCAGCGGTTGTACGTATGGTCCCGGCAGTACCATTCGATATAATCCGGACTGCTGGCGCTGAGGTAAGGGTCCCCCTTCTCCGTCATTCCATCAATGCGGGCCGCCCGGTACAGATCCTCCTTATGAATCTCCTCCCCTTCCTCGAAACCGTAGAAGGATTGGACGTACATCCGCTCATCCACAAAGAAAGGCATCGTCTCGAAATAAGCGCCTTCCATCTGCGAGGTATCGAGAAACGGCAGAATGCTTGCCGCCACAATCTTGAAAATGAACTCCTCAACCTCTTCATACTCTTTGTCCTCATGCACCACGAAGGTCATATCGTCCTGCTCATCGATATCCTGGAGCACCCGGAACCGGTTCGCAAACTCCAGCGCTTCGGTGAAGTCCACACTAGAATCGGTCATCTCGGTCCGGACCGTAATAAACCCCAGGTCGAAAGGGCAGAGAATCACATCCGCCGACAGAATGCGGAAAGGGATATTGACGAACTTCGTTTTGAGCAGACAATGCAGATCAAGCGACTTCGAATAGCGTTGGAACGACTCCGCATCCTCTTCATGGGGAAAAAGCACATTCGCGGTAAAGGGAAGATAGTACCGTTCCATGGTGCGGTGGGAAACCCGGTACTTCTCCCCGTAATAAAGGTCCTGCTGGTCCATATCGCTTAAGCGAAAGGGCCGGTATCCGTCTTCCCCCAGCTGGAGCTTGAAAGCCTTCTGGCTGTCCGGCTTGGTCGAGAAAGGAAAGACGAATTGAAACAGGGCCGCATTCAGCTTCTTGCTGCGGATCTGAACCTTCTCCATCCTTATCCCCCCTTTTTTATCACTCTGAAGACAGAGGATTCCGGAGCTTCAGCCAAACCGTCACGGCCCGGTCCCCGAACACGATCTCCCTAACCCCAAGGGCGGAAGGGAGCTGCTCATTCACTCCAATCTTAAAATCCCCCGGATTAAGCCACCCTTCGGGAATCGTGAACCCTCGCACCGAAGCGCCCCGGAACACGGCCGTCAGGTTGGGGGATTGCCAGCTCAGGTCATAGCGGAGAACGAGCCCCGCTCTGACCTTGCCGCGGTAAAGCAGATTGACATGGATGTTGACGATGTCCTTGTCCCGCTCGAGCCTCGCTCCCGTCACCGTTACCCCTGGAGCCAGATTAGGGTTCTCGCTGAGCCGCTTCTTAAGCAGGTTCTCCAGCTCGCTGTCGGTGATTTCCACGGCAAACTGCCGATTGCGGATGAGGTCCTTGAATTTGCTGTTAAAATCGACTTCCCGGTAAGCCAAATCCAGGCTTTCGGCTGGCCTGACATACCAGACCGCCGCGGCGGCAAGACCGGCCGCGGCCAGCACAAGAACAAGCAAAACGAGAAGGAGCCGCTTCATGCTAGCGGTCCTTCGCCGGCTTGTCCTTCAGCCACTTGGGCGCGCCCTTGTTCTTGCGGTCGCGCTCCCGGTCGCGTTCCCGCCCCTTCCCGGCCCCCGCCGGCTTGCGTGCCTCCGGCTGGAGAGCCTGCCGCTCCTCCGTCCCGCCGGCAGCCACGGAGCGCCAGTCCTTCGAGCTCAGGCGCCCGCCGCCCGCGGCCGGCTGTACGCCGGCTCCGCTGCTCCCGCGGCCGCCACCCGCACCGGGGCGCTCCGGAAGCCCTCCGGCCCCGAAGGCCGGACGCTCACGCCGTTCGGCGCCCGCCTCCGCGGTTTTGCCGGAGGAAGCGGCGCCCGTCCCGGCCGCACCGTTGGTCCGGACGCTTTCGCCGGCGCCTGCCTTCTCCACGCGCTGGCGGCCCGCCCGGACGCTGCGGTTCTCCTCCGGGCTTACCACCTCGCCGCTGTACATCTCCTTCTCTTCGATGGGGATGCCGAGCGTCTTGGCGAACTTCTCGATCAGGGACCGCTCCCGGTTCGCCGCCAGCGAGAGGACGGTTCCTTGGCGGCCCATGCGGCCGGTCCGCCCGGCGCGGTGAACGTAATGGTCCGCGTCCATCGGCAGGTCCAGGTTGATGACATGGGTCACCTCGGGAATGTCGAGCCCCCTGGCGGCTACATCCGTGGCGAGCAGCAGCTGGAACCGGCCCTCCCGGAAGCCGTTCATCACCCGGGCGCGGTCCTGTTTGCCCGCGTCTCCGTACAGTCCCTCGATGGTTAAGCCAACGTAGCGGATTTTGGCCAGCACCTCGGCCACGCCTTCCGTTTCATTAATAAACACAATCGCCGAGCGCGGGTTGTAATGCCGGACGAGCCGGCGGAGCATGTCGATCTTGTCGCGGGGCTCCGTGACGAAATACAGATGCTCCAGCGTCTCGGCCGTCCGCTGCTCCGGCTTGACGTCGATCTCCTCCGGCTCGTTCATCCAACGCCCGGCCGTCCGGCGGATCGCTTCGGTCACCGTAGCGGAGAAGAACAGAATTTGACGGTCCCGCAGCGCGCTTCCGAGGATGGACTCCACTTCCTTAGCGGAGCCCAGATCAAACATCTGATCCACCTCGTCGACCACAATGGTCCGCACATAGTGCATGGTGAGCTTGCGGAGCTTGATCAGCTCCATGATCCTTCCCGGCGTTCCCACGACGATCGAAGGCTTCTGCCTAAGCCTGTCGACCTGGCGGGCGAGAGCCGCCCCTCCGATAAGAGGCTGCGCCGTGAGCTCCGTCCCTTCGATCAGCTTCTCGATTTCCTGCAGGATCTGCATCCCGAGCTCCCGCGTGGGCACGAGCACCACCGCTTGTACATGTCGGGCCGAAGCGTCGAGCTTCTGGAGAACGGGCAGCAGATAGGCAAGGGTCTTGCCCGTTCCCGTCTGGGATTGGGCGATGACGTCCTTTCCCGCCGCAATGACCGGAATCGCCCGGGCCTGGATATCGGTAGGAGCGGAGATCCCTCTCTCCTTCAGGTTGGAAATCAGTCTTTCCTCTATGGGCAATGCTTCAAAATCGGTAGCCATGATCGTCCTCTTTTCCATGAATCTGTCGTGTAGTTTATTATCGCTTTCCTGCAGACAAAACACAACTTTCGACAAATCCGCGGGCGGAAGGCTTCCGGGCTTTTAGCGGGGGAGACGCTCGGACAAATAGAGCATTCTTTCCCCGGGGACGAACATTTTGAACCGCTGAAAAGGATACGCCCGGTGAAGATAATCGACGAAGTAAGCGGGATTCTCCGTATTGGCCGCGAAGAGGTCGTAATGCATCGGAATGACGAGCTCCGCCCCCACCGCGTCGGCCAGGTCCGCCGCCTCGCGGAAGGTCATATTGCCCATCAGGTTCTGGCCGAATCGCTTAAAATCATGCCCGTTGATCGGCAGACAGGCTATCTCGATCGGATGCTTCTTCAGCTCCTCCACGAGCTCCGGGACGGCGAGCCCGTCTCCCGCATGGTAGAAAACAAGCCCGTCCATATCGAGGATGTAGCCCAGAAAGCCGTGATGGCCGGACTCATCCGTGAAATACTCCTCGTGCTTGCAGGCGACGGGCTGAATGCGAATGCCTTCGAGCTCGATCGCCTCCGTTACCTTGGCCGCGATGATCCGGTCTTCCGAGATGCCGATCTCGGTCAGCCTCGCGGTATGAGGGGCCGGGCAGATGAAGCGGGCGTTCGGAGAGCTTTTGCCGATTCCGTTCAACGTATAGGGATCCAGATGGTCCAGATGATCATGCGAAATCAGCACGTAATCCGCATTCGTCACCTCCTCCGGCTTCAACGGAGGCGGGAAGTTTCTTCTCATGTCTCCTCCAAGCTCGGCCGAAAGAAACGGATCGAAATAGAGAATACGGCCTCCGCGCTTGACGGCCATTCCCTCCTGGCCGAGATGCCACATGGCGATGCCGTCCGCCGGAACCTCCGTGCGGTTGATCTGTTCAATCAAAGCTCTTCCCGTTCGGGATCCTTTTCCCGTCTGGCTCATGTTGGGTTCCCCTTCCTTCTATTAAAGTTTATTCTTGCTATTACAAATTAACCGGTCACTGGACTATTCAAAGTTTACCCCCGAAAAGGCTGGATGAAAAATCCGGTCCCAACCGCCTACCTTCGACAAATATCAGCAAAACGGCAGGTCCAAAAAAAAGTTACTTTTTTCCTGTAACAAAAACCCAAGTTATGGTGTCCTTTATAATGTGCGAGCGCACAACTATCTTAAGGAGGGATACCCATGTATCCAAAGAACTACCGTATTCGGAAACTCCCCTTCATCATGATCGGCCTCATACTGACTATCCTGATGAGCGCCGCGACCGCCTCCGCCGCTCCTAAGGAGCATGGGGCCAAGACCTCTCCACCCCCAATCTCCGACAGCGTTACCCGGTACTTCCCCGGCACGACGACCGGCTCTGCGACCTCCGGTACGGACTCCTCGGGGAACATGCAGTCGATGGGCAGCGACTTTGACCCTAACCATCAGTATCTCGCCACCGGCAATGTGACCATCGGGTCCCCGGGCAACGGCAACATTCACTACAGCGGCTCCACCTATGCCTCCGTCATCGTTGATTCCATCAGCATCTCCCTTACGGTTCAGCGCTGGACTGGCTCGAGTTGGGTTGACGTGGCGTATTCCCCGTTCTGGGTCCGCTTCGATTCTCCCTTTATCGGAGAAGGAACCGATACCGTCCAGCCTAGAGGCTACTACTACCGCGTCATCGGGTATCATTCCGTCGCTCATAACGGCGTAACCGAGAACGGCACGACCGTGGGCAGCTATTATCTCGTCAACTAATGCTTGAGGCGGTGCCCTGGGTCCGGATCTGTCCGGCCCGGGAGCACCGCCCTTTTTCATCCTTCTTTGAAGAGCGGATGATCTGCCGCGGCCGACAAGGCACTCCTCTGGTAATCCCTTTTTTCCTCCCGTTTGCCGAACCCCGGACTAATAAGCCCTATTCCTCTTCCGGTCTGCCTTACCCCGGACTATCGAGCTCCAGCTCTTCCATCCTCTTCTCCACATACCGGGTATCCTTCAACGCGTGATAGGTTTCCGCCTTCTCTACGACCACGTCCGTGTTGTATTCGGGAATGCCTGCTTCGGGCTCATAAACGCCTTTGCGAAAGAGAACATTGCCCTCCGGCCAGAACAGCTCGACATT